>NZ_JACJSN010000002.1:0-382573 GCF_014698135.1 Limnothrix sp. FACHB-881 | reverse complement strand
ATGGCAGACCGTTTGACCCCAGCCAACTAGCGGTCGCCACAGCTCCTGGCTCTTAAGCTTTACCTTTCTTCACTCTCAGCCCCTTGCGTCTATCCGGGGAACACAGTATCTACGACTGTGGCCTGCTACAGTTCACAAGCCTCGATGCGAAAGAAGAGAAGACCCCAGACCGTGTACCGCAAGAATTGGAAATTCAAAAACCAATTCAAGAACGGGGAGCTCTCCTTTAGGCGAGAAACGGGAGTTCATTGTTAGTGCAGCTCGACTCTTCCAGTCGTTATTCTTTCGCCATCCCACTCGCGTGCAAAAGTCCTCCCAAATCCTATCACCCGGATACTCGCCATCCAGCTTGGCTCCACAGGCTATGTAAATCTCCTTTTGCACCGAAAAGCCAAACTGGCCTTGGCTGTGTTTCACCCACAACCGATCAATCGCCAACAATTCCTCACAGGGAAAGTTCAAAAGTTCCTCACTCGTGAACCAATCCCCCACTTCCTTGCCTACCGTAGCGATCATCAGCCGATAGGTTTCGTTATCCGCCTCGTCCCAGTTGCCTGCAATCATCAGGGCTTCTAGCTTGGCGTAGCGGGCATGAGTAGCCGCTGGCTTCAAGCGTTCCAGAGCCGCCAGCTCCGCCGCGGACAAACGTTGACGATCGATTAGCAGCAAGCTTTCGGCAAACAATTGCGGGGCCTGTTGCGCCGTCAGTTCCATAAAGCTGAGGGGATGTTTCAGCAGTTCAGCATAGAGCAACAGAGTCGGTTTCCAGGTTTCCAGACCAAGGCGATCGACAATTAAGCTTTCATCTCGTCGCCGCACCAGTTCCGAAGCAGCTAGGAATTCCTGGAAGCCCAAGTGGGCAAATTCATAGACCTCATCATGCTTTACCAACAGCTCGCTAACATCCACCATTTGCGCCAAGAAATCCGCTGCGTTTACATCAAAATTACGCTCAGTGAAAGCAGCTTGCATGATGCCCAATAAGTCGTCTTTTTCGATTTGTTTATGGGCAGATTCTCGGGCATCCGCCGTAGCCCGCAGCATCATTTCCATCGCCACTCGTTGCAACACTTCGCGCCGCTGATCGATCGACTCCAATAACAACTCAATATTGCGGGCTTGGGGTCGCCAGCCAAGCTGAATTTCACAAATTTCTCGATAGAGCTGCGATCTCCGACTGGGCAACTCGGCACTTTGCTTGATGCTATGAAAGCGACAGATCATGTTCAGCATCAACGGATTGCGCGGCAAGCGTCCCAAGTCCTCGGGACGCGCGGTGATTGCCTTCCACAGGCGATCGGCATCTCGCTCCGCAAACAATCGCTGATCGCGGGTGGGGCGATCGCCCTGAGAATACCGACTGAGATACCACCGATGAATGAAGAGTTGTTGTTGGTCGGGTTCCAGTTCCTCAACAACATAGGTTTCGGGTTTGTCGCGAAAATCTTCGGTGTAGGCCCGGGGACGCGAGGTGATGATGAACACCGCATCGGGATACTGTCGCATTTGGTCACTTAACCATTGGCTGACCACGGGGCGATCGCCCGCTGGCACTTCATCAAACCCATCAAACATCACCAATGCTGTGCCTTGGTTCAGCAAATTGGCGGCCCAACTGGGGGGCGGATTGAGGGCTTTGCCGCCGGGCAATCCTGGCAAGTGGTAATGGGTCAGCAAGTCTGGCAAGTTGGGTGGATTTTCTTTGGTTAATTCCCGCCGACAATCCTTTAGAAACAACAAAAATGGAATGAGTTTAGGCGCACCTTTTTGGCGATAGGTTCCCTTGCCATAAACATAGGCTACATGTTTGAGCAGGGTGGTTTTGCCCGATCCGCCCAAGGCCCGTAGCGCTAAGTGACGGTTCGCTGCGCCGCGATCGACCCGCTTGAGCAAATCCCAAATTTCGCCCTTACCCGGTGCGCGATCGCCTGAGTCCCGCAACCATCGCTCGGGGCGATCGCCCGTCACCCTGTAAACCGGCGTGAGATTCAGCGGAACAAAGACCTTTTCCAGTTCCGGGCGAAACAACATCGATCGCTCACCCCGATCCAAGCCCACGGGAATATCTTGTTGGCAATCTTGGGCTTGCCGCTTCAGATATTGGGCCTCAAAGTCGGACAGTTGCCATTTCAGGGTTTCATTGAGCGCATCGAGCCACGCCACCAATGCGCTGGCATCCTTTTTGGCGCGATCGGCGTAGATTTCCGACAGTTGCTCAATGAAGTTTTTGCTGTAGATACCCCACACGGCCGTGACCAGTGTTACCCCAGCAGTCACTACCGCCTGTGTCCATTCCTGCTTCAGCAAAAACCCCCCAAACAGCCAGCCGCTCCCACCCAGCGGCATCCACTGAATCAAGGGTTGGACGATTTGCCGCTGCACAAATCGTTGCTCAGCCGTTGGGCGGCCCTTCGCGTCCGGTGCGGCCGACTTTGAATCGGGGGCTTTTTCGTCCTGCTTGGGTTCCGGCTGAGGCACAGCAGATTCGTTCGGCATCACGAGTGAGAGAGGCGAGACTTAAGCCCATTATGCCGAATCACGGATTTTGATGAGAGACAGGCGATCGGGAAGACTTGTGAGCGGCGAAGTGGCTGCGGTGTGCGGAAAATTGCCCTACTGGCCGGCTTCGTGACGTTCGTAGGCGGTGACGATCCGTTGAACCAGCGGGTGGCGCACCACATCGGCGCGGGTCAGTTCACAAAAGGCGATCCCCTCAACATTTTTGAGAATCCGTTGGGCGATCGCCATGCCCGAGGTTTGGTGCTCCGGCAAGTCGGTTTGGGTAATGTCCCCGGTGACAACCATGCGCGATCGAAACCCCAGCCGCGTCAAGACCATTTTCATTTGCGCTGGCGTAGTGTTTTGGGCCTCATCCAAAATCACAAAGGCATTGTTCAGGGTGCGACCGCGCATATAGGCCAACGGAGCCACTTCCACAATGCCCCGCTCCATCAGGTTGGCCACCTTTTCCGGGTCGATCAGTTCGTATAGCGCGTCGTAGAGGGGGCGCAGATACGGATCAATTTTTTGTTGCAGGTCGCCGGGCAGGAAACCCAGTCGCTCGCCCGCTTCCACGGCGGGACGGGTGAGGATCAGGCGCTCAAATTCACCAGCCAGCAACGCTTGCACCGCAATCAGGGCAGCAAGGAAGGTTTTGCCCGTGCCCGCCGGGCCGGTGCAAAAGATCAGGTCGTGATTGCGGATGGCTTTGATGTAGCGCTGTTGGCGAAAGGTTTTGGCGTGGATGTTGTCGCCACGTCGGGTGCGGGCGATCGAGTCCTGGTGCAAGTCCGCCAGCTCACCGAGCCGATCGGTTTCGATCGCCCGTTTCGCCGTCAGCACATCCGCTTCATCAATCCGCTGCCCGGCGCTCCAATAGATTTCTAAGGCCTTGACGATTTGTTGGCACAGGGCGATCGCCTTGTCGGGCCCAGTGATTACCAACTCTTGGCCGCGCATCACCAGGGTTGTGCCCGTGTGTTTGGCGAGGGCCTTGAGGGTTTCCTCGCGATGGCCCGCCAGGGTGACGGCGCTGGTGCTGCTGCCCAGGTCGATCGACAGGGGAGCCACCGCTACCGCCCTCGGTTGGGTCGATCGGGTCGCGATCGCCGTCGGTCACCCCCGCGATCGCCCCGGCCCCGGCTGTTGCCGTCTTCTGAGGGGCCCTCGCCCAAGCTGTAGCCGCCATACACGTCCAAAAAGGCCGCGCGACCTTCATGGTGGGCCGCCAAGTCCAAAACCGTGCGGATTGATTGGATGGTTTTGCCGCTGCGCCCAAACACCCGTCCCCGATCGGCCGGGTCAAAGGCCACCCGCAGCCAAACGTTGTTGCCCGTATGCTCGCAGTCAATCCGCAAAGCATCGGGCACTTCCAGCAACGGTTCAATCAGGTATTGCACAAGCCCCTCGTAGTCGATCGAGGGGCTTGGATTCGTCGAAGTTGTCAAGCGGAACTCCGGCTACTCGAAAATGATTAGGGGCAAAGCCACCGGGGCGATGAACGCGATTCAGTGGGGCGATCGCCCGAGCCTTGCCAAACAACAGGAGCAGGCTGCCGGCCAGTCGGGAAGGGAGAGGAATCTCGACAGACCAGAAAACTGCACCTCCAACCCACTAGGCGTTAGCGGCCTTCAGTTGCTCAAAAATGTTGGCCTTTTCAAAGATGCTGCGCACGGTGTCGGTGGGTTGAGCACCAGACTTCAGACGCTCGATGATCCGAGGCACTTCCAAGCGCGTTTCGTTCGTGCGGGGATTATAGAAACCCAGTTCTTCCAGGGCGCGACCATCGCGGCGCGAGGTACTTTGCATCACCACGATGCGATAGCTGACTTCGCGTTTTTTGCCGAGGCGCTTGAGGCGAATCTTAACCATGGGGGCTGTTGCAACCGAATCGAGTGTAACGACTGTCGTTTTTGGGAGCAAACGACAAAAGACAAAGCTTGATTCTACGCGCTGAAGCCAGATCGAGGCTAGGGGGTGGCCAGGATTTTTTCAGCGATCGCGGCTGCGGGTCTCTCTATAATCAAATGCGGCAATGAATTTTGCTCATTTGCGGCCATGAATTCGGTGCAGCCGTCGTGCAATGCAGCGGTCAATGATGGCGATGATGGCGATCTACAGCAGTTGCCATTCGGCCATAGTTGCCTTGCCCATCAGCGCCCATGGGTGACCACCCATGCCACTGGTGACGATCCACGCCGACCCACGGCCAGGCCCTGGCGACCATCCTGGTCCTTAGCATCCAACTTTTGAGATCACTCTACCCAAGATTTACGCAATTCCCTATGAGCAGCGCCACCAGCAACAAGGGCAACGACAAAGCCATCGTCAAGGACTATTTCAACACCACTGGGTTCGATCGCTGGCGGCGCATCTATGGCGACGGCGACGTGAACAAGGTGCAACGCGACATCCGCGAAGGGCATCAACGCACGGTGGATACGGTGGTCTATTGGCTGAAGCAAGGAAGCAAACTGGCGGGCCAAACCATCTGTGATGCGGGTTGCGGCGTGGGTTCCCTGAGTGTGCCGTTGGCGGAGTTGGGGGCGATCGTTTCGGGTAGCGATATTTCCGAGGCGATGATCGGTGAGGCCAAGGAGCGTGCGGCCAAGCTGAACTTGGGCGATCGCCTGAGTTTTGAAGTGCAGGATCTTGAGGCGATCGAGGGTTCCTACGACACCGTAATTTGCTTGGATGTGTTGATTCACTATCCCGACCAAGACATTGAAAAAATGATTGGGCATTTGGCCAGCCTTGCCCAGTCGAAGCTAATCCTCAGTTTTGCGCCCAAGAGTCCGGTTTATGTGCTGTTGAAAAAAATTGGCGAGCTGTTCCCCGGCCCCAGCAAAACCACACGCGCCTATTTGCACCCGGTGCGGGATGTGGTGCGAATTTTGCGGGCCAATGGGTTTGAGGTCAATCGGCGGGAGTTCATTGGCTCCCAGTTCTATTTCTCGCAAATTCTGGAGGCTGTCCGCCCACAGGAATAGGCGCAAGGCATAGGCGCAAGGCATAGGCGCGAGCAATCCGTGGGGCAACAAACATGGATGCGGAGTCTAGCGCGGCTCGATCGGGATGTAATCCACCAGTTACATCCCACCCAGTGGCGTTCCAGCCGCTCAACCCCACCCACTACAACCCAGCAACCCAATCGCAAATCGAAGTGGGGCAAGGGGCTGAGGGTTTGTTGTCCAATCGCCTGAACCCCTGATTTCACGGTGACAATCTCGTGAGGGACAAGGGGCTTAAGCCCCTTGTTACGACGACTGTGGGTGACGACTGCGGGCATGGAAAATTAACCACTTCTCACTGATTCCAAATTGCAAACTTTTTGCCAGAAACTGATCGTTCATCCACAAAATGCTTCACGGCCCTTTTGGGTGGAAATTCCCTAGAAAAGCTTAAGAAAACCAAAACTTTTAACAGAGATAAACAGAATTGAAGTTTCATCAAAAGTAGGTAAAACAATATTAAGTAGAACACCAATCCCAATCTTGATCAGATCCCAACATTGCATTGACCCAGATCACAGATTTTTAGCTGCACCTTTGCCATGACGACCCGATCGAGTCAGTCATAGTTGCCGTCTGAACAGTTGCAGGCCGCCGCTTCTCTTAAGGGGAGAGTTTGCCGAAATATCGACTGAGTTTTGATTGGGACTCACTTGGTATCAGAGGTAACCAATTAGGGATCGCGTCATTCGGAGGAACCGATGTCTTTAAATTGAAAGGAATTGTTGCTAAATTCCCCCGATCCCCGATCGGCTATTCCATAATGCTAAGAACGAGAATGAATTAACCCCTCGATTCCATGATTGGTTTTGATCACCCTTGTTTCCTGCTCTCAAAACCAGTCGCGTCGCCTCTGAAATTGCTTTTTAAGGCATTCTTCCGCTGAGGTTTGTGGTTGGTTGGCTGCCGGCCATTTACTGAATTTGTTGAAGTTATTGACAGTGCTATCTGCAAGGTCGTGAGGAGTCGAAAACGACGGAAATGCTCGAGAACAGCCCTTTCAGTCCCCTACCGCTCGAACTGGACTAATTGAATTGGGCGAATGGAGATCGCGCTCAAATGGATTCCGTCGTTTTTTGAGTTTTCTTGGTCAACGGGATGACTCGGCTCATATCTGTGTTGTTTTTCGTTGTTTTTCGTTGCTGATCGCGTTTTTTTATCACTGGATGTGAAGGATCGATCGCCCAGATCCGGTGCTTCCGCCGCAAATGCTCCTTGCCTTGGGGGGGCGATCGCACCTTCAGCCCATCCGCCGTTTAGACAAGCCCGTCGATGCCTCGGTTTAGTTCCTCAAATTTTTGCCAGATGGTGACCACAATGCTGACCGTAGAAACGATTTACTGCCCCAACTGTGGTTCGCGTGCAGAGCGTCATCGGATTCGCACAAGCAACGTGATTCGCACCCAGTGCCATGCCTGTGACTATTTGATGGTGACTTGCTCGCTCACGGCTCGGGTGTTGGAAGCCTACGCGCCGGGCATTGCGATCGCCCAACGATCGGCTTAAGTTTTTGCCCAATTCATCATTCGCCCAATTCATTCAGCCCAGAACTGGGTGGATTGGGCTAGTGAATCGGGATGATTCATCCAGGGTCTTAATTCAGCTCATTAATTCAGCTCATTAATCCAGTCGGCGGGTGTTGCCGCTGCGAACCCAGCCCTCGGGGCCGCTTTCGCCCAGGCGCACCCGCTGCCAACGTCGATCGGGACTGTCTCCCAAGACAATGACCCGATCGTTGTAGTCCACACTGCCCAGCCTTGCGCCCGATCGATTGGGAGTCGATCGCAACACCAGCCCGATCGGTTGGGTCACCCGGGCCCGATAAGCACCGGGGGGCAAGGGCGACGGCGGCGGCAAAACTGGGGCTGGGGCAACTGCGCTGCTGGGCGGTGGGGGCGGGGTCACCACTGCGCCGGGTTTGGGATCGTTGGCAAAGCTGGGACGCGGCGGGGCCGTGGCAATTTGGGTGACGATGTAGCGAACGGCAATCACCCCACCGGCAGCCAAAAAGGCGATCGCGATCGCGATGCCACTAATGAGGCTGACCAGCCCGCGCAATAGTTTCCACAGCCAACGCACGATCGTTTGCGACTCCCGATGAGGATCAACCACCAACCCGTCCAAAATATTTCGCTAACCGATTTAGCCCAGAGATTTAGCCCAGAGATTTAGCCCAGAGATTTAGCCAGATATCCAGTCAGCTATCTAGCCAGGATATCCTGCGATTCAGCCCGTATTTTCCCCTAGAACCCGTTCTGATCAGGGCGGAAATTCGGCTAATTTGGCTAATGCAGCTCGTTCAGCCCATTCAGCCCGATCGATCCAGAATTAGCCCGAGAAGGAAGACAAGCCGCCTAAGGTGGTCGATCGGGATGCTAACCGCGCTTTGCCCGCGGCCGCCCATTGCTGAAGGGCTTCGATCTGCTCGCGGGCCGTGCGAGCCAGGGGCACAATTTGGCTAACGGCGGCCACGATGTCATCGGTGGTGAAATCGCGGTTTTCGCTGAAGCCAATGTGCATCGCTTCCACGATCGCCTGTTCAATTTCGGCCCCGGAAAAGTCCGGTGTTTCGTAGGCCAGGCGATCGAGGTCGTAGGTTTTGAGATTGTGGGGGCGCAGTCGGCTTAAATGCACCTCAAAAATTTCGCGGCGCTCCGGCTGGCTGGGCAATCCCACAAAAAAGATTTCGTCAAATCGCCCTTTCCGCAACAGTTCTGGCGGCAAGGACTGGATATCGTTCGCCGTCGCCACCACAAAGACCGGCGATTGCTTTTCCGCCATCCAGGTGACAAACGTGCCAAAAACCCGCGAGGCCGTGCCGCCGTCGCCCTTGCTGCCCAATCCGGCGAAGGCCTTGTCGATTTCATCAATCCACAGAATGCAGGGGGCGAGGGCTTCCGCAAGCTGAATGGTTTGGCGAGTGCGGGATTCAGACTCACCGACCAAGCCGCCAAACAAACGCCCCACATCCAACCGCAGCAAGGGCAAGTGCCAATGGTGGGCGATCGCCTTGGCCGTCAAGGATTTGCCAGTGCCTTGAATCCCCACCAACAACAGCCCCCGGGGATGGGGCAGGCCGTATTGGCGGGCCCGCTCTGAAAATGCGCCCCCACGCCGCAGGAGCCAGGCTTTCAGGTTGTCTAGGCCACCAATGTCGGACATTTGTTCCGTGGCGGGGCAAAAGTCCAAAATTTGGGTTTGGCGGATCGATTGGCGCTTTTCTTCCAGGATCAGATCCATGGTTTCGGGGGGCAGGTTGCCGTTTTGGGCGATCGCCCGGCCCAACACCCGCCGCACCCGATCGAGCGAGAGGCCTTGGCTCGATCGCACCAAGTCTTCTAAGTCTCGTCCTTCCAAGGTTTGGCCCGTGGCGGTCGCTAGCCGTTGCACCTCTTGGCGCAGTTCATCGGCGGCGGGCAGGGGAAATTCCAACACTGTCAGCACTTCGCTGAGGTCTTCGGGAATTTGCACCTGCGGGGAAAGGAGCACGATGTTTTTGGGTTGGGCCTTGAGCGATCGCGCCAAGTTACGCAATTTGCGGGCGATCGCAATATCATCCAAAAATCGATGAAAATCTCGCAAAATAAAGACCCCCGCCGCTGAATCGGGGAATTTCTCTAAAAATTCCAGCGCTTGCAGCGGATTGCGCTTGGCCGCTCCCAAATCATTGGGACTGCCGCTGTAGCCTTCCACAAAATCCCAAACATAAACCCCACGATTGCCCTGGCTTTGGGCACATTGGGCGATCGCCTTTTCTACCCGCTCCTCTTCGGTGGTGGGGATATAAATCAGCGGATAACGGGCCCGCAATAGCAGCGAAAATTCCTGAAAAAAATTCATATTAATGACCTACTCGCCAGCGGCCGAGTCCGAAATGCTGAAGTTGGCTCTAGGGCGCTTGCACGGCTTCTCTGCCCGCAATTCAGCATACCGCCTCTATTGTTGAGGCGTGTGTTGTGGCTTGTGTTGCGGCCTGGGTAGGCGGCCCAATTCTGAGGTTGGTTGTCAAATGGCTCAAAATCCCAACTCCACCGTTAACGGATCGTGGCGGATGAAATCGTTGAACCCGATCAGGGCTGCTATCAGCTAGTCCACAATTAAACCGTCGCGAATTTGAATTTTGCGTTGGGTGCGATCGGCGATCGCTAAGTCGTGGGTAATCAGCACAATGGCAATTTGTTGCTGATGCAATTGATCAAATAAATTCATCACTTCTTGGGTGGTTTGGCTGTCCAGGGCACCGGTTGGCTCGTCCGCTAACAGCAGGGATGGCTGATTGATCAATGCTCGGGCGATCGCCACCCGTTGTTGTTGTCCCCCCGACAGTTGATTGGGCCGGTTATGGAGTCGATCGCCCAACCCCACACTCACCAAGGCGGCTTCGGCACGGGCCCGGCGATCGGCTTTGGGAATGCCAGCATAGACGGCCGGTAGCATCACATTTTCCAGGGCTGTGGCGCGGGGCAACAAGTTAAATTGCTGGAAAACAAAGCCAATGCGTTGATTGCGAATGTAGGCTAATTCTGTCGAATTCAGCGCAGTTAAGTTGCGATTTTCAAAGGTATAGGTTCCTTCAGTGGGGCGATCGAGGCAGCCAATAATATTCATCAGAGTTGATTTGCCCGAACCCGAACTCCCCACGATCGCTAAGTAGTCGTTGGCGGGAATGTCCAAATCAATGCCCTTCAAAATGGGCACGCTGGTTTCGCCCAGTTGATAGGTTTTGGTGATGTTTTGGAGCGTAATCATGTGGAATTACCTCACTCGCTGCGGAGGGCAGTAATTGGGTCGAGGCGGGCCGCATTACGAGCAGGAATTACCCCCGCCGCCAAGCCCACCAGCGTGGATAGCCCAAACCCGATCACCACAGCACCCCCCGAAATCACCAAGGCAAACTGAAAGGCCGTAGCCGCCACCACGGTGACACCAATGCCCAGCACAATCCCGATCGTGCCACCTAGGACAGAAATGGTGACGGACTCCACCAAAAACTGACTGAGAATGGCGCGATCGGTTGCCCCAATCGCTTTGCGAACCCCAATTTCGCGAGTGCGTTCCACCACCGAAACCAACATAATATTGGCGATGCCGATGCCACCCACCACCAAAGAAATCGCCGCAACAGCCACAATGGTGGTGGTGAGTAATCCCAAAATGGTGGTCAAGGTTTTGAGGATATCGGCCTGGTTGGTGACGCGAAAATCATCATCGGCGGGCGACATGATTTTGTGGCGCAATCGCAAGATATTGGTAACTTGAAATTTCAAGGTTTCTAACTGTGATTCATGCTGACTTTTAATAAAAATGCCATTCACAGAAATGCCCGTGAGCGCATTCCTGCCTATCGTGCGGGCTGACATGGTAGTTAGGGGAATATAAACCGCATCATCGCGATCTTGCGGCCCCTGGGAACCCTTAGCCTCCATCACGCCGATCACTTTGTACAGTTCACCGCGAATGCGAATTTTTTGACCAATGGGATCGATATCCGCCGGAAACAAATTCCGCTGCACTGTGGGGCCAATCACCACCACTGAAGCCGTTTCATCGAGTTCCGATTGGCGGAAAAAACGTCCCACTTGCGGATAGGTATTGCGTGCATCTGGAAAGCTCAAATCTGCGCCATAGGCCGTAGTAGAGGTGTTGGTTTGATTGAAAACCACCTGCACAGGCCGTTGTAAATAGGCCGCAACGACGGTGGCTGAGGGGGCTTGCTGGGCGATCGCCTTGGCATCTTCCCAGGTGAGGGTGCTCACCGATCCCATGGCTTGCACCACGCCGCCACTTTTCGCCGAACCAGACATCACTTGCAACACATCGGTGCCAAGGCTGCGAATGCTGCCTTCCGTGGACTTTTGCACGCCCTGCCCGATCGAGGTAATGGAAATCACCGATGAAATTCCAATAATTACCCCCAACATGGTTAAGGCGCTGCGGAGCTTGTTATTCCAGAGGGATTCGATCGCCATTTCCATAATGTCGATCGCCGAAATCGTTAAGTGATTAGGCTTTGCTTGGGTCATGGCAACATTCATCAGCCATTGGATAGAATCAGTCCCGATCGGTTAGTTCAGACCGACCGAATTTCAGCAGTCAAAATTGCAGCCCAAAATCCTAGGGAGGCGGTGGCGCTTTGGGCAGAATGCTGAAACCTTTTGAGCCAGAATCCAAATTGCTGGGTGGGCTGACTAAGACTTGCTCATTCCCCTGCAATCCGGTCTTCACTTCGGTGGAACCTTCGACTGTCACGCCGGTTTCAATCTTGCGAAAAACCGGGTTACGATCGGCTCCTAAAATATAGACACCTTCACCCTCCGCTCGGCGCACCACAGCCGCATTAGGCACGAGCAGAGCACTGGCAAGTTGACCAATTTCAAACTCCGCTTCGACATTCATGCCGGCTTTCAATTTGTTGGACTGGGCATCATCGATCGCAATGTAAACTTCAAAGCTCGTCACATTTTGCGAGACCGTTGCCTTCGGGGCAATTCGGGCAACACGACCCCGAAATTGCTGATCGGGAAAGGCATCGACTTGAATGCTCACGGGCTGATTGAGGCGAATATTGCGAATTTGTGCTTCGGCTAAATTCACCACCACTTCTTGGCGATCGCTCGCCAAAATCAAAATTGAAGAAGAAGATGCCGATTCGCTGCCGCCCGCGACCGATGGGCTAACGAATGAACCCACATCGGCATATTTCTTAATCACAATTCCATCAAACGGAGCGGTGATTTTGGTGTCTTGCAGTTGGGTTTGAATCGATCGCAAATCGCCGCGCGCCGACTGCACTTGGGCCTTGGCTTGGGCAATATCTTCTACACGGCTGCCTGCTTTGAGCAGCGCAACGGCTTGTTGTTGTTGACGCACGCGGGCGATCGCCTGGGCGATATCTTCTTGGCGATTGCCGGCCTGCTGAAGTGCTAGGGCTTGGGTTGCCTCGCTTGCCTGTCGTTGCGCCACCTCATAGTCCGTGCGTTTTTGGTCGAGGGTCTGAGCCGAAATCGCCCCGTCCTGAAAAAGTTCCTGATAGCGCTGGTAGTCGGACTCGCGCTGCTTGAGGGTGGCTTGGGCTTGCTGCGATCGCGCTACCGCCTGGGCAATTTCCTGGGGGCGATTCCCCGATCGCAACAGTTGCAAATGGGCCTGGCGCTCTGCCAGTTGGGCCTCCGCCTGGGCGATATCTTGGGGGCGATTGCCTGCCATCAGCCGCGCCAGGTTCGCTTGCTGCTGGGCCAGTTGGCCCTGGCGCTGCATGAGCTGGCCTTGTAAATCCGCGTCGTCCATGAAGGCGATCACTTGGCCCTGACGCACCCGATCGCCTTCCTTCACGAGCAGCGCTTTGACAATACCCGCCGTCTTGGGGCCGAGGTTAATCGATCGCTCCGCCGCGATCGTCCCATTGGCGGCGATCGTCACGGTCACGGTTTGGCGGTGCACCGGCTGCGTCAACATCACCGTGGTTGAGCGATTGCCCCCCGTCAGTTGAGCCGCCACACTCCCCCCACCAAACAGCAGCAGCGGTACGATCGGCAGCCCCCACTTGAGCCAGCGCCCGCGATCGGAGGGCTGCTGAGGTTTGGCGGTGGGCCGGTTGCCAAGGAGGTTGGCAGCGCCGGACAGTCGAACAAGTCTAGAACGGAGATTGGATAAGACGTTTGACACAATCGGGTTCTCCAGATAAGCGCTGGGGGACTGTCTGAGGGGCGGTCTCAATCACGGCCTTGAATCATCAAAAAGTAGATGGAGCGATCGCGGCGGGATCCTTGAGCGATCGCAAGGCGATTAAGCGCGATCGCAAAGCGTTTTGAGCGGTTGGTCGGGGACGGACATTCATCAAAAGTTAGTACTTACTTATTAATTGAGCAAAAAAAATTGCCTTGAAAATGCTTCTATTGCCTGAGATTAGGTGTTGATCGGGGGACTAAAAGGCGATCGCTGTTCTGGGTTCAGCCCGCTGGTGGGTTCTCCGGTGCGATGCCCGCCCAAAGGATATTGATTAGACTGGCCACAAACTGTGATGGTTCAATTCGGCTTTCTGGTTTCACCTCGGGTTGTTGGGACTCGGGTTGAATCGCTGCGGGCCGTTGCGTGAACGGTGGCATCTGGGGCATCGACTGAACCATTGGGGGCAGCTCATGGGCGATCACGTAGTTGATGATGCTGCCCACGAGCAGGTGAGCCAGCGCCATCGAGTCGATCGCCCGCAACCAGCCCCCCGCCACGGCCCGTTCCAGAAACAGGGCCAACAAACGGCTATCGCGCACCGGGGGCGGTGGCAAGTGGGGGGAGTGCGGCGGATGAGGCATCTTTTTTTGCGCCATCATCATGAACACCCGTGGCAGGCCTTCTTGATAGAACGCCAACATTTCGCCACAGATTTCCGTCAACTCGGCTTTGATGTTGGCGGTGGGCTGGCGATCGGACAAGCGCTTCACCCAGTCGGGCGTTTCTGTCACCCCCATGGCGGCTAAAAACAGGGCTTGCTTGGTAGGAAACCGTTTAAACACCGAGGCTTCCGAAATGCCAGCACGCCGGGCAATTTCCACCGTTGAAGCCTTCACGCCTTGCTCCAAAAACACCTGACGAGCGGCAGTCAAGATAGCTTCGTTGGTGATTTTGGGTGGGCGAGGCATAAAAAGTAAGCACTTACTTACTCAACAGTTTGAACAATTCCCCAGCCATCGTCAAGACCCCAAGGGCAATCGCACCCGCCTAGCCCGTGGAGATGAACGACGAGTGATGACTGACGGATCTTCGCTCAGTTCGGTGCGAGGCGATCGAACCAGGTTTCTAAGCTCGCGGCGATCGCCTCCGCCAACCGATCCTGCTCGGCTGGATTGGTAATCCACTCGGATTCGGTGGGGTGGCTCATAAAGCCCAGTTCCATCAAAACGGAGGGGGCGATCGTGGGGCGAGCCAGGGCCAGGTTGCCCCAAAACACGCCGTAGGACGGGCGATCGAGTCGGCGGGTCAGCTCGTCATGCAAAAACTGCGCCAAGTCCTGGGCTTGGGCGTGATACCAAAACATGCCGATCCCTTGGGTGGTTTCGGCGTTGCCGTCGTCGGGCAAGGCGTTGTAGTGCACCGAGAGGGCGATCGTCGGTTCCAGTTCGGCAATTTGAGCCAGGCGATCGGGAATGGGCAAATCTTGATCGGTCGATCGGGTCAGCACCACCCGCGCCCCGCGCCGCTCCAGGGCTGCTTGCAGTTTCAGGCTGGTTTGCAGGTTGGGGGTCTTTTCGGGAATGCCCGCCGCATTAATCGCGCCCGACTCCCGGCCACCATGGCCCGGATCCAACACAATCGTGATCCCCGAGAGGGGTGATCGCCCCGATCGCACCGGAGGATGCTTAATCCGCCAATGAAGCACATTGCCTTCGTAGCGCAGAGTCCAGCCCCAAGCCTGGGCGGTGGCTAACCGGGCCCGATATTCCAGGCGATTTCCCGGTAACACCTGCCAGGTGAGCTGACTGATGGCCGGGTTGCGTTGCAAAAAGACGGTATCGGTTTGGGCGATCGCCTGATGCAGCGTCAACACCAAGTCTTGATTCTCTTGGCGCACTTCCACGGGCACTGGTTCGCTCAGGGGCAACTGCACTTCCACGGCTGTTCCCTGATTTTGGGCCCGAATCCCTTGCACCACCGCTTGTAGGGGGGTGGAGCTGGGTTCGATCGCCACTTCACTGGCCTGGATCCAAGCCCCATAGCTGAGGCGTAACCAATCGCCCTGGCGAGCGGCGATCGTGGCTTGGCTGCCTTGGGGCAAGGGGGTGAGGCGGCTGTGGTTCGTGCTGGGGCCCGTGCGCGCCACCCCCCAAGGAACCGTCACCCGGGCCCGATCGCGTCGATCGCGCGGCCAAACGGTGATTCGACCGCGAGGGGTCATGGGCATTTCGCCATCGATGTAAAACCGCACCTGGCCCCAATCATCGGGGCGATCGGGCGTGAAGCAGCCCTCATAGGTGGTCAACGATGGTGGCGGGGGATCGCTGCCCGTCAGTACCGAAGAATTGGGTAACGGCGATCCAGCGGATGGGCGGGGCAACATCGGAAACGTCCGTTCCGCCACCCGCGCATCAATGGTCAAGTTGGGCCGCCCCGTCACCCGCAGGCAAATTGGCTCCCCGATCGGCCAGCCCCAATCGGCCATCGGCTCCAGGGTGGCCAGGGGTGTGCTCAACAACGGCTGATTGGCAATGCGGGTGATCGTGCGAATTTCCGTGCGATCGCCCCAGCGGATTTCAAATCGGTTGGGGCCAAGCTGTAGCGGAAAACTGGGGGCAAAATGCCCAAAAGCACTGCGATTCACCCCTTGGCCATTGATCGTGACCTCACCGGTGGGTGGCGCAGTGCCTAGAAAAAAGATGCGATCGCTCGAGGTTTGATGACCCTCCGGCGGATAAACCAGCCGTAATTCCGAGGAACTGGGGGCCGGCTGGGCGATCGCCACCCCCGCCCATAGCAACGGCGCGATCGCCCCCACCATCAGCCGGGAAGCGCCCCCCAGTTCCCACGGTCTCATTTACTTGCTAGCCCGCTCAAAGGCGGCCTTGAACGCCTCAGGACTGGGCGCACCCTGCACCGGTTCACCGGCCATCAAAAAGGTGGGAGTGCCTTCCAAACCCAAGCTTTCCGCCAACTCAGCATCGGCGGTCACGGCTTTTTTGGCCGCCTCGCTGTTGCGATCGCGCTCAAATCGGTTCAAATCTAATCCCAACTTCTTAGCCAATTCCCCATACAAGCCATCGGCCAAACGCGATTGGTTGGCAAACAGTTCATCGTGATATTCCCAGAACTTGCCCTGTTGCTGGGCAGCCCAAGCAGCCTGGGCAGCGGGAACCGCCTGGGGATGGATGCTGGTGAGGGGGAAATGCTTAAAGGTCAGAATCACCCGATCTTGATAGTCCTCCATGAACTGCTTCAGGGGAGCCAAGGCCCGACCGCAGTAGGGACATTGAAAATCGGAAAACTCCACCAACAGCACCCGTCCTTTGCCAAGGGTGGGAGAGTTGCCAATCACCTTTTTCGGGTCAGATTTGGCATCGCGGGCGAAGTTTTGCCGCAATTCCCGCTGCTTTTGGGACTGCTGCTGGTTATAGTCCGCCACGGATTCCAAAATCACTTGCGGATTTTTGCGGATCACGTCCAGCACTTTGGCTTCAAAGTCCGCATCCACATTGCCCCCAGCGGACAGGGCGATCGGCTGGCAAGCCACCAAGAAGACGGTGGTGGACAGGGCTAAGGCTCCGGCTCCGGCCCAAAAGCGTAGGGAGGATGCCCGAAACAACCAATGGGCCAGGGTTTGAAAAAAGGTTTGAAAAAGGGTTTGGAGGGTCTGGAATGCCTTGAGCATGGGCCTGAGCCTAAATGAAAGATCCTGAGAGCGATTAAAAAACAAACGGAGCAACGGCCAGCGGCGCAGACAACCCGACGGCGGCAGGGTGACCCAATCAGCGGCCCAAGCGCCGCCCTGGGGCCATGATCTGTCCCCGCCAAGACGGATAGGGGAGGCCATTGGCCAGTTCCTTAGTCGGCGGTGTTGGGGCGATCGGGGCGTTGCAACATGGCAATCAACAGACAAATGATGCCCACATTAATCGACACATCCGCCAGGTTAAACACTGGGAACCGAATCAGCCGGAAATCCAGAAAATCAATCACATGGCCCAGGGCAAAGCGATCGATTCCGTTGCCCAATGCGCCCCCCAGCACGAACCCATAGCCCCACTGTTCCCAGCGGTTCATGCGCGGGCTGCCCAGGGCCAGGGCCATCAGGGCCGCACTGACCGCCAACGAGAGCCACCGCAGCCAGCCGCTGCCCTGGAACAGGCTGAAGGCCGCGCCGGAGTTGACCACGTAGGTGAAGTGAAACCAACCGGGGATCAGCGGGATGGTCTGGGGCGGAATCGTGAGGGCGAAGGTGCTGGCGACCCAGGCTTTGGTGATGCGATCGACCCCGACGCTGGCAACGGCCACCACCCAAAACCAGCCATTCTTGGAGACCAGGCGGCCACAGGATTTGGCCCAGGCGGGAATCGGTTTGGATCGAGACTCTGGCACCGGACTATCCACAAAATTCAACGGTGGCGGTTCTCTGGGGGTGATGGGATGCCCGCAGGATCGCCAACTTTCAGTAGAACACGAGATGTCGAAAAACTGAAGCGATCGTGGCGGCGGCACAGGCGGCCACCAGTTGCCCCGGCAAGACCGCTTGGGAGTAGGTGGTGGCGATCGCCTCAAATTCGTTGGCTCGCAGGGCCATGGCATACAACAGCCCCACCCCATGGAGCACCACCAACCCGATCGCGCAGCCGATCGCCAACTGCTCCACCTTGGGCGGCCCCAAAAAGGCCCAGCGCCCGCAGAGCCACCCGGCCGGCACAAAGCCCAAGAGATAGCCAAAGCTGGGTTCTTGGATATATTGCCAACCGCCGCCCCCTTCAAAGATGGGCAACCCCGCCAACCCCAACAGCAGGTAGGCAATTTGCGAGAGGGCCGCCGCCGTCCCTCCGCCCAAGCAGGCCACCAGCAACAATGCCGCCACTTGGTAGCGCGTGCCCAAAGACACCACCCGCACCCCCTCTTGGAGCCAATCCCAAGGAGCCGTGGGCACAAAGACTTCCACAAAGGAGGCGGCGATCGAGAGTAAGACCCCGATGGCCGCCCACAGCAAGGTTTCTAGGCGCATGACGATCGCCCCATTAACGCCCCATTAACGCCCTATGAATACCCCATTCACGCCCAAGGGAGCGCAACCGCCGGGGTCAACATCCGGGCGATCGCACTCCCGATCGTTCACTTAACCCGATCGTTCATTTGAATCATTTAAATCGTTGCAGCCGTTGCGCCAACGACGGGCGCTTCGCCACCCACCAGGCCCAATTCCGCTAACATTTCATGATCCTTCTCGGGGGGTTGGCCCATGGTGGTCAGGTAATGGCCAATCAGCATGGCGTTCAACCCGGCTTTCAGACCCAGGGCTTGTAGCTCACCCATCACCACTTCTCGGCCACCCGCATAGCGCAGGATTCGATCGGGCAAAATCATCCGGAAAATGGCGATCGCCTTGGCCGCTTCGTAGGGATCCAGCTTGGGGCGATCGCCCATGGGCGTGCCAGCTCGGGGGTTCAGCAGGTTCAGCGGAATCGATTCCACCTCCAGATCCCGCAGCGCCAGGGCCAAATCCACCCGGTCTGCCCAGGTTTCGCCCATGCCCAAAATGCCCCCGGTGCAGGCTTGGATGCCCGCCGCTTTCAGGGTTTTGATGGTGGCAACGCGGTCTTGCCAGCTATGGGTGGTGGCCACGTTCGGGAAAAAGGCCTCCGACGCTTCCAGGTTGTGGTTATAGCGCGTCACACCCGCTTCCTTGAGGGCTTGGGCCTGATCCGCATTCACTTCACCCAAGGCGCAGCAGGGCTTGATGTTGGTTTCCGCAATAATTTGCCGCACCGTTTCCAGAATTTGTTCAAATTCGCTTTCCTGGCGACCGCCATACTTGGGGCCGCGCCCTTGGCTCACCAGACAAAAGCGCTTGGCTCCGGCGGCTTCGGCGGCCTTGGCTTGGGCCAAAATTTCTTCGGGAGTCCGCAAACCATAGATCGGGGACTCCTGACCGGGGTGGTGAGCCGACTGGGCACAAAAGGAGCAATTTTCCGAGCAGGAACCGGATTTCACGTTGCCGATGCTGCACAGGTCAACCACGTTGCCGCAGCGGGCTTGGCGCACGCGATCGGCCGCGGCACAAAGGGCCAAAATATCTGCCTGATCATCAATTTGGGTCAGGATCAGGGCCGTGGCTCGATCGATCGCCTCGCCTGCAATGACTCGATCGGCCAATTGATCTAACCACTGGCCGAGCACCGCACCCGTGAGACCCTCAGACACAGCAGACGGCTGCCAAGGGGTGGCCGATCGAACCGAAGACGGAAGCGCTTGAACCACGGCTGACTCCTCCAACAAAGAAACCCAAAGAACCCCCAACGGCCCCATCCACCACCAGATCCATTGCGCCAGATCCATATTCGGAGTTGGTCATCAGCACAGGACAGCCGATGCCCTTCCCGAGTGGCGGAAAACAGGCCACGGGTGACTCCAAATTGTACACGGTTGATTCGCTGCCCACCCTTGGCCCTCCGGGGCGATCGCCTCGATGGGGCGATCGGGCTGGCCATCCAGCACGGTAGGATAGGGCTTAGTTTGTCAAGCGCTCGGTCTGTGGCAATGGCTACCATCGATTCAGCCCGTGGCTCAAAGTCTTGGCATTAAAAGCACTAGCAGGTTTTTAACGTTTTATGAAGCGATTTCTCTCTGGGCTACTGGCGCTGGTGATGGTGGTGTCGATCGGCCTGACGGGCTGTGCGGCGGGTGACTCGGCCAACGGCATCAGCGGCAACTACCAAGCTGATACCCTCGCCTTGGTCGGCAGCCTGCGGAATGCCATCACCATGGCCGATAGCGATCCCGCCAAACGAGCAGCCCAAGCCGATGCTCGCGCCAAAATCAATTCCTATGCTTCCCACTACCGCCGGGATACCCGCGTGGCTGGGCTAAATTCCTACACCACCATGCGCACGGCTTTGAATTCACTGGCGGCCCACTATTCGGCCTATCCCAACCGCCCCGTGCCTGAAAAGTTACAAAAGCGTTTGGAAACTGAGTTCCGGCAAGTGGAAGCGGCCCTGAATCGAGGCGCTTAGGAAAGTTTCGATACACTCAATACACTGAGCATGGGGCGGTTCGATCGCCCCATTTTTGTCGCCTTCGTTGGCCTAGTAGCGTGACAGGTTTAATCGATTGGGTCAAAGTCGCGAAGTCAGTCGTAGTAACAAGGGGCTTAAGCCCCTTGCTGCCTAACAAGCTGGTGACGGCAACAGTCATTTGATTGGACCTATCAAAATAAGCTTGACGCACTACTAGCTCAATCAAAGGCCTAGCTCAATCAAATTCTGTGGATTACCCCCCTAGTTGCACCCTTGGGGGGTGAAGATGCCCGCCCTGGGTCGTGGGAGCTGAGAATGCTGGAAGTTGAAGTCCACCAACAGTTACGCGCGTTTTTGCGGGCCTGTGGCGATCGCCCCTGGCTGCATCACCTAACCCTGGCGCGGTTGGTGGCGCGGGTCTTGCGATCGGGCCGCAGTTCCCTGATCCAAGGGGGCACGGCCGTGGCCGCCGGCCGCCATCGCCTCAGCTATCTGGCTCCGGCCCTGCTCTGCGAGCAGGCGGTGGTGTTGGTGGTTCCCCCGGCGGTGCAACAGCGGCTTTTAGAGGTGGACTTGGCTCGGTTGCGGTTGTGGCTGGCCCAGAGCGATCGCCCCTTGCCTCCGGTGCATTGCCTGGTGGATCAGCCCCCGGAAGCCGCACAGGCCCTGGCGGCCACCTTGCGGGCCGATCAACCGGGTCTCTGGATTTTGTCCCCCAGCCAGTGGCTGGCCGATCGCCTGGAACTGTCGGGCCAGCGATCGCGCTTGGCCGGCCTGCCCACCCTGATTGATGGGGCCGATGATCTGGAGCGCTGGACGCAAGAAACCCTGCGACTGGACATTAGCCCGGCCGATTGGCATCGGTGGCGTTTGGCCTGTCCCGATCGCGCCCAGGTCATCCATGACTTGGAAGTGGCGATCGCCCATGGACTGCTACAACATCCCCCCAATCCCTACGGCGCTTGGCTGTTGGATGAGCCGGAAGCGGCGGCCTTGCTGCAAACATTGCGATTATTGGCGGTTCAACTGCCGCCCCTGTGGCGAACGCTGCTGCACCGGGCCGGAGACCAGCAATGGCCGATCCTGGCCCAGCCCGATCGCCAAACGGGGCAGTTTCACCTGCAATGCCAACCGATCGACGTGGCCGAAATCTTGCGCCCCCTCTGGCAAGCCCAGCCGATCGCCCTGATTGGCAGCTTCCTGGATTTGGAAGTGGAAGCTCCCTTATATCAAGCGCGGTTGGGGCTGGACAACGGCGATGAGCAGCGGCTGACCTGCTTGAAATTCACGCCCGATCGACAGCAAGAGGCGATCGGGTTCTATTTACCCGAGCAGTTGCCCCTCCCCAACACCCCGCAATTTCAGGCGGCCCTGATTCAGCAGCTCTATGCCCTGTTGGCTTGGCAAGGGCCGACCGGCTTCACCGTGGTGTTGGTGGGAGATGTGCCTCTCAAGGGCCGGCTGGCGGCTCAACTGGCGGCGGAATTTGGCTCCCGCGTCCAACTGGAACGCACCGCCCCCGATGACAACGGCATTTTGGTCACCGGGTGGGACTTTTGGCGCAACCACAGCGATCGGCTGCCCGCTCCCCACCTGCTGGTGATTGCGGCCTTGCCCATTCCCTCCCTCGAAGATCCCCTGGTGGCCGCCCGGGTCAGCGCCTACAAGCGCCAGCGTCGGGACTGGTTTCGCTGGTATCTGTTGCCCTCGGCCCTTAGCGATCTGCAACGGTCGATCGCGCCGTTACGGGAGCGATCGACCCCTGATCCCAATGCGCCCCCGCTGTTGGCCCTGCTGGACACCCGGGTGGTGCGCCGCAGCTATGGCTCCCAGGTGCTGGCGGCCTTGGATCCCGTGGAGCGGATGAACGACCTTGAACCCCGTTGGCTTTAAATTTCCAGAAATTTCCAGAAATTCCCAGGGCAGCGCCGACGGGCTAGAAATCTGAATCCAAAGTTGAAGAATTCTTGCGAAATGTTCGTCTAAGCTCATTTCCCTCGGGGGCGATCGGGCGAATTTTTGATCGCTCTGCTCCCCAATCGAACTGCCAGCCCAACCATTTCGCGATCGTTTCAGGGTTAATTAACAGATATCCTTTATCTACAAAAAAACTGGGTGGAGATGAACAATGGGTGAATCCAAACGCCGCAAATCCCTCCTTGGGGACGACTACGGCAAGGCTCAAGAAACGATTTTGCCCAACGTGCCAATTACCAAACAGCAAGCCGATCGGTTCGTGAAGATCACCAGTCGCGGGGCTTGGATTGGGATCGGTACGCTGTTGGCCGCTTGGCTCACCATTCGATTTGTGGGGCCGGCCTTTGGTTGGTGGCAGGTTAACTAAAATCAGTGGGGCGATCGTCCAATAATCGCGCCATCATCGCGCCATTATTGATACCCTTGGGAAATCTTTGGGAAGCGTCTGCTCTGCTCAATTGGGCAACCGGCCCCCTGTGACCTGTTGCGATCGAATCCTAAGAATTCTCAACGGTTGTTCCTATCCCCCCGGATCCGAATCAAACCATGGGAAGATCGCAATAGTCCCCGTCATGTTGGACTTTGGGCGCTTCCTTGGCGCAAAACATCCGTGCCAAGATCCGCGCCAATCCGTTGCGAAGAAACCCCCAGGCAGTTCCGCATCCACTGCCATTCACCCCCTGACCTGCCATCCCGATCATCCATTCCCCGGGGACGGTCAATGTAACAATCCGAACAACGTAGCCAAAAGTTTGGATCAGGGTTTTCAGGGGCAATTTCTAAGGGCCCAAGCTCCAGGATCCTTGGAAATTGATGAGCGTTTCTTCAGTGATTTTTCAGGAAAATCTGCTCAATGCTGGCCAAAGTTTGATCCCGAAACCACTCGAAGCACTGTGTTCTTTCATACGGACTGGTGACACAGATTAGTGGGATCTTGCCAGCAGTTTACAGGTCACCGATGCCGCCCTTGCACTAGGGATAACCATCCCAAACCCAGCATTGGGCAGACTAGGGCCTTTGTCGCCTTCCATTGCTAAGGGGCAGCCCAGGGCGATCGCCCCAAGCATCACATCAATCGAATCAGCGAAACCAATCAATCCGTTGATTGCTTGCTGAAATTCTTAAGAGACTATAAAAATCGTAATCAGCCTCTACAATGAAACCAGAAGATCGAGGGTAAGCCGTGTTTCTCAGACTTGCCGAGCAACATCGCCAGTTTGTCAGGGATCTCGTCATGAGCCTGCAGGCCTTGGCCAATGTTCTAGAACGCCGGGGCTATTTGGCCTCGTGCTATACCTGTGGCGATCGCATGAACAGCGCATCGTTTATGGTTAGTCTCGGCGATAATCACCTGATCCGGTTCCTGGTGTCCGATTATGGAATTACCTGGACGGAGATGCGCGATGATCGCGAACTCATGAAAATTGAAGGGGCTGAGGCGATCGGGCAGCTCCAGGAACTGGCCAAACTGCTGAAGGTTTCTGAAAATTCCCCATTGGCCGATCGTTCCGTTCCCCAATCCCCCGTCATGGGCACAACGGCTCCAAACGCTTCAACCCAGATGTTGGTGGGCTAAGGTTAAACAGCAAACCGCGCTTGGTGGCCGGTACGCTGGGACATTGCCAACGTTGCACCATGCCAACGTTGCACCATGGATGAGTCCAATTTCCCCCAGTGCGCCATCAAGACCGGTGGCCAACCTGCGCGATCGCCCAGTCAGCACGCAGTCATGACTCAGTAATCACTCGGGTCGCTCAAAATGCAGGTGGCAACTCGGGGGTGGTTGTGTGTATCGTTGGAATCCTCATGCCCCTAAGCTGAGGAGGGTGTCAAGTGTCTACCTCAACCTCTGCGCTTCGCGGTTGATTGCGTTTTAACATCCTGCCCCTATGAACCCCCGCGCTGTCGATCCTCGCACTCCCGATCGCCCCCCGATCGATGCTGACGAGCATCGAGAGCAAGCCTATGAGCTATTTCTAAAGCTTTACAACAACCATCGCGACTTCTTTGATGAGCTGTTGGATGCGGATCAGCAACAGGTGGGTGAACACCTCCGCAGCAGCCGTTATGTCCAGGGCATGGTGCGCGGTCAGCAGGCCTATCTGATTTCCAACCTGATTAATGGCAAAAGCCAATCTCTGCTGCAATACCAAATGATTTGGATGATGGGGCGCGATCCCCAAGCAGCATTGCCGATTCCCGATCAGCGTCTTTCCCGTCGTCACGCAGTAATTCAATACATTCCGCGCCGGGGTTTTTATTTGGTGGATTTGGGCAGCACCAACGGCTCGTTCATTAACGGTCGGCTGGTGCGGGGCCGCCACCGGTTGCGGGATGGCGATCGACTGCGGTTGGGGGGCTTTTCGTTTGATTTCTTTATCTGCTACAGCTCCCAAACGGTGAATTCGGCCCCGGCCGATTTGATTGCCCAACTCCAAGCCATGCCGATTCCCGAGGAAACGGATTCCAGCTTGCGCTACAAGGATGCGTTATCCGTGCCGCTGGCGGAGAAGTTGGCGGCGGAGGAAACGATGCTGGCCAGCGGCGAAGGGGCCGGCGAGAATAATGCCCCGGTGGATGGTGAGGATGATTTGGGGCCGCCGTTGCCGGATCCCGAGGGATTTGCGTTTTAGGGTTTTATTGTTGGTTTTTTCGGTTGGTTGGTTAGTCGGTTAGTCGGTCGGTCAGTTGGATTAGTCAGTTGGTCGGTCGGTCAGTTGGATAGGTTGCAGCGGCCCCAAGGCTAGCAACCGCTGGGTTCCATGATCGTCACCAGATCCACGCTGAATTGGGTCTCGAAAATGGGACATTCACAGTCCAGACTCCACCGCTCGATCGCGCAGTCATCGTGGCGATCGGCCGGTTCCAACAACAATCGAAATTCGCGACTGGGGGGCCGAAACTGGCATTGCACCCGGCGCACCGCTTGAATTTGACGGCGATCGAGGGCTGCGGCCAGGCGCAAAATGGCGCTCAGCTCGTCCACCATTTGCCGATAGCGCTTGCCAGCCAGGGCCTGATAGCCCTCGTGTCGTTTTTTGGGAGCACTCTTGCGGTGGTAGCGGGCCAGGTTGGCAATCACTTCAATTTCCGTTTCCGTGTAGCCCAGCAGTTGCCCGTGACGAATCAGGTAATAGGCGTGCTTGTGGTGAGCATCATGGCCCACGTGATGGCCGCATTGGTGCAGGACGGCGGCGGCCCACAGCAGCTCGCGGCTATTGTCATCCCAGTTGTGCAATAGGCCTTGGGTTTGGTCAAACAGGGTGAGGGCCATGGCGGCCACATGCTCGGCGGAAGGCAGGTTCACCTGATATTTTTTGGCCAACGCCAGAACGCTGCGTTCGCGCACGGAGCTTTGGAACCGCAGGCGATCGTCAATCAGTTGGTGCTGCAACATCCAGTCAACGATTACGCCTTCCCGGAGCGATCGCTCGCACACCACCAGTCGATCGACTCCCAACAAATCCATGGCCTCTTGCAACACCACGGCTCCGGCCAGGATAATTTCCGCCCGCCGATCGCTCATTTCCGGCAGGGTCGATCGCTCCTCAATGTCCATGCGGCGCAGTCGATCGACCCATTCTCGCAAGGCCGCCAACGGCAACTCACAGCCCTGCAACGGGGAGGGAACATAGCCCGTGGTGTCCGCCGCATGGATGGCCGCCAAGCATTCCGCCGTGCCCGACGTGCCCACCAGGGTCAGTTGATCCGCGAGGGGATGTTTGACCAGTTCCCCATGCAATTCTTCCACCGCCCGCTCCAACATGCCCCGGGCATAGGCCCGCAGCGCCTCATAGTCCATGTCCGTGATCGGGTCGGTGCGGACAAATTCCGTGGTGAGCCGCACGGCCCCCACCTTGGTGCTGCTCAGGTAAAGGGGTTCACGCCCATCCCCCAAAATCAACTCCGTGGAGCCACCGCCAATGTCGATGATGGCGTGGGGCTTGCCATCCAACTCCATGGCCGACAACACCCCTAGATAAATGCGGCGGGCTTCTTCGGGCCCGGCGATCGCATTCACCTTCATGCCCACATCCCGCGCCACCCGTCGCAAAAAGTCCCGGCCGTTGGGAGCTTCCCGCACGGCACTGGTGGCCACGGCAATCACTTCATCCACTTGCAGGCTCAGGGCCAGGTCATAGCACCGTTGCAGGGCAGCGATCGCCCGATCCATGGCCGCTTCTGTCAAATCACCGGTTTTGGGATCTCGCTCACCCAACCGCACCGTACTTTTCTCGCGGGAAATGATGTCGAAGGCGGGCAAACTGGGATCCACCTGCACAATGGCCATGTGAATGGAGTTTGTGCCGATGTCGATGGCGGCCACAACGGGACGGCTCGATCGAAAAGCGAGCGGGGCAGGCGAAGCAGACAGGGTTTGCATGGTTTGCATGGCGGGTCTAGGCCGATTTTAATACCGCAGTTGATCAGATGCGCATTCCAGTTTGTGGATTGGCTGAACAGCAGAGAAACTCCGGATTGGGCACTTGATTTTGCGAAGTGTATTGCAACGCTGCTTTACACCCTGCGAGTGCGTCCGATGCTGTTGTCTACTCTTCGATCGATTACAGCCCATAGCCAATTGTGGATGAATCCGGTGATGGATCAGGCGGCGGCCACCCACTCGCAGCCCGATCGCGCCATTGTCCTCGGAGGAAGTTTGGCGGGTCTGTTGGCCGCCCGAGTTTTGGCCGATCGCTTCCAAACTGTCTTGGTTTTGGAACGGGATCCCCTGCCCACCCCCTGGGAACGACCCGAAACCCCGGACGAAACCTGGTGCAATCGCCGCCCTGGCACGCCCCAGGCTGACCATGTGCATGTGCTGTTGGCGCGGGGACAGCAGATTTTGGAATCGCTCTTTCCTGGATTCGCCAATGATTTGGCCACATCCGGAGCAGTGGAAGTGAACTGGACAGCCGACTGCGCCATGATGGGCCTCGGCAGTTGGAATCCACGGGTTTCATCGGATTTGGTGACCCGTACCAGCAGCCGATCGCTCCTGGAAAACTTGGTGCGGCGACGGTTACAGGCCATTCCCAACGTGATTTTTATGTCGGGGGTTGCAGTTCAAGGGCTAGTGGTGGCGGGCGATCGGGTCACGGGAGTGCGCCTAGAAGGGAACTCTGCCCAAAACCTGGTGAGCACCTTGGCCACGGAAACCCTCTTGGGGGCCCAATTGGTGGTGGATGCCATGGGACGCAATTCCCAAATGCCCCGCTGGCTGCAACAGTTGGGCTATGGCTCCGTTCCGGAGGTGACGATCGATGCCAAGTTGGGTTACGCCAGCCGTTGGTATCAAATGCCCGCCGACTATTTGGCCCAGGTGGCCCAGGATCCGGAAAACACCTGGAAATCGATTTTGCTGTGGGCCAAGCCGCCCCACCAACCCCGCGCCGGGGTGCTCTATCCGGTGGAGGGTAACCGCTGGGTGGTGACGGTTTCGGGAACCAATGGCGACTATCCCCCGGCCGATGAGGAAGGGTTTCTGGCCTTTGTTCGCAGCTTGCGGGATCCGGCCATTGCGCGGGCGATCGCCTCGGCGCAACCGATTTCAGACATCAAGCTCTATCGGGGCACGGCTAACCGCTGGCGACATTACGAACAGTTGGCCACGTTCCCGATCGGGCTGGCCTTGTTGGGGGATGCGGTTTGCACCTTCAACCCAATTTATGGCCAGGGCATGACCGGGGCCGCACTCGGTGCGGTGACCTTGGGTGATTGTCTCGATCGGGCCCAATCGGAACTGGGCTTAGATTGGGGACAATTTACCCACCTATTCCGGCAAGAGTTGGCCCGCGTGATTCAGTTGCCTTGGTTGATGGCCACGGGGGAAGACCTGCGTTGGCCCGCCACCGAAGGGCCGCGACCCGATCGCCCCACGCGCTGGATGCAAGCTTACCTGGAGCGAGTTTTGCATCTCACCGATGCCCACAAGGACATCCATGAGATTGTCTGGAAAATCCAGCACATGATCCTCTCTCCCCAAGCTCTATTCCATCCCTCGATCATGATGCGGGTGGGGGGCGCTTGGCTCTATCAACGGCTGCTGGCCAATTGGTTTCCCGCCTGGGGGCCCGAAAACCTGAACCTCACGCCCTCGTTCTTGGGGGCCCGACGTTAGGGGCCGATTCTCCTAATCGTTCGTTACGTCCGGCACATCCGAGAGCACTCGGCCGGGAGTCGAAGCCGCTGGGGCTGTTTCTGCCTCGGCGGCTTCGTTGTTGGTGGCATCGTTGGTGGCATTGTTGTTGGCTTCGTTGGTGGCATTGTTGTTGGCTTCGTTGGTGGCATTGTTGTTGGCTTCGTTGGTGGCATCTTCCGCCGGGGCAGCCGCTTCCGCATTCGATGCGGCTTCGCTTTCCGGGGCATTCTCCGCAGGCGTTGCCCATTCTTCCCCGATCGCCAGGGTGACCCGATCGGGGCCGGCGGCCCGCAGCTCACTGACCAACTGCAACACCTTTTCGTAGGGCAAGTTGCGATCGGGTTGAATCAACACCACGCCCTTGGGATTCTTGAGGTAGTTCTGAATATCCGCCTTGAGTTGATCCTTGGGAATGGCGCGATCGAGCACCACCGTTTGTCCCTGGCGATCCAGCTTAATCAACAAGGGCGGTGGCGGCGGCCCCTGGTCGGGTTCCGCAGGCGCATCCTCACCGCTAGCGGGCAGGTTCACTTCCAGGCTGTTTTGGCTGCCCAACACCATGGACAAAATGATGAAAAAGGTGAGCACCGTCATCAACACGTCCAGCATCGGCACAAGGTTGACTTCCGGGGGTTTGTGGTGAGTCTGTCGATTGCGCGATCGCATGGTTGAGAATCCACTCCGGTTGAGGGGGGCATGAGCGCCAAAGGAACAAGGCAGCGGCAGGCAACGGCCGCAAGAACTAACCGGTCTGGCGGTTGATTAACCCTGCTCGAAGGAAAGACCGACCCGATCACCCCCCACAGCTTTCAGGAGCGTCAAGACTTCTTCAATCGATCGAAACGGCAAGGTGCGATCGGCCTTCAACACCACCATCCCATCCGGCTGTTTGGCAAAATAGTCCGCCACGGCTTGATCCAGTTCCGCCGGGGTCACCGGTTTGTCATTCAGCAAAATCTGCTTTTTTTGGTCTAACCCCACCAGCAGCGGATCCTTGGGAACCGTCGCCGCCGCTGAGGTTTTGGCCTTGGGCAACTGCACGTTGGGCATCTGCGCCCCGGTCAGGGTCATCGACACCAAAATAAAGAACGTGAGCACCGTCATCAACACGTCCATCATCGGCACGAGGTTGACATCTGGGAGCTGATTGGCCGATCGGGTCTTGGGTCGCATGGGGCCTGGTTTCCTGTCCTAATCCACTCCTAATCAATCCACCAACGACGGCGGGCGATCGGCATAGGGCAAGGGGTCGAACCCATGGGTTGGCCGTTCCCCACCGGGCGATCGACCGCCACCGCTGGGCAAGTCCGGCGTGGGGAACAGGGGTTCATACCAAACCTGGCGATAGATCAGCTCCAAACGACTGCCCACCTCGGTGAAATAGTCAATTTGCTGAGATTGCAGCACCACCAACACCCGAAACACCACCAAAGCCATAATCGCCACAATCATGCCAAAGGCCGTGGTCAGCAGGGCTTCACCGATCCCCGCTGCGGCAGCCGTGGCGGCCTTGGTGTCGCCGCCGCCACCAATGTTCAAGTTATTGAAGGTGGCAATTAGCCCCGTCACCGTTCCCAGCAGTCCCAGCAGGGGGGCAACGGCCACAATCGTCTCCAGCAATTTATCGCCCCGTCGCATTTTCACGAACTCCCGTTCGGCGGCCGTTTCCAGCGCCAAATTAAACGTCTCCGGGGTGGCTTGTTTCAACATCAAGGGAGCCAACAAAAATCGCCCGATCGGGAGGGTTTGGGCCTCGCGAGCCGTGATCGCCGCATCCTCCAGGCTATACTTTGCCGCCGCCAATACGTCGTGGACAATGCGATCTTCCTGGGCCATTAACCGCACCCAAAACACTGCCCGCTCCAGGGTCACGGCCACCGTCGCGATCGACATTCCCAGCAGGGGCCACATGACCGGCCCCCCTTTCACCAGCAAATCAAAAACCTGAGACATGGCCGCCCTAAAACCCAAAAGCGTTGTGATACCTAGCGTTGCCGATTCCCATTAATCCCGCTCGATCGCCCCTACCAGCCCCAAGCATCCCATTGGTTAGTCGATTTGGTCAGTCGATCGATGTCCTAACCGATTCCCGGGTAGCTGCAAGGTTCGATCGCACCCTTAACTCACGGCCTTCGCCTGATCGGTTCAGTGCGATGGCAGAGTCCGTAATCAATCACAAAATATCAGAAAATACCAATTATTTATCAGTTCATTCGTGTCATTGATTCACAGGTCAATCAATTCACTGATCAACTCGTCAATATAATGCAAGAAAAGGCAGAAAATTAATGCAAGAAGAAAAAATAAAAGGAGCCAGAATTAATCTGGATTTTACCAATACAGTTAAATTAAATTCTGAAATTGGCTTGCAATTTTTCAGCAATTCTTAGAAGAGAGATTCTTGAAAAGATGCTCTCTAGAATGCTTTTTAAAAATACTTTCTAAAATGCTTTCTAAGAATCATACAACCTTTACCTAGAATTATTGGCACGCCATATTGCAGATGCCATAAAGCAACGGTTTGGTGGGCACTGCCCACCCTACGGACGACTGTGCTTAGTAATCGAAGTAAGGGCTGTATGGAAGCTTTAGAAGTGCTTTGCTTCGGAAGGATTTTGAAAGAAGCCCTCGAATCTGCTTCGACAGTCGTCCGTGAACTGCTCTTAACTTAGGCGATTCTATTTGGTCGTGCAGACTTTTAGCTTGAAATGTGACTATTGAGAACTAATGAGGGCTGATTGAGCACCTTAATCAATCCATTTAGGCGTTCAAAGCTGTTTTTGATTGCTCCTGCCTAAAGTCAATCTTGCTTAAATTAAGAAAAGTTTAAATGTAATTAAATTTTTGCGTAAGACGCAAAATTGCACGATTTTTGGTCACTTTGTTAGAAATTCACGACGAACCAGAATGATTTTAAATTTTCTTTAACCCATTCTTAATTCAATAGCAGACTTCCAATAACCGATTTCCGAAATAATGAGGCTGCTAAGTTGGAATTTTTTAACAACTTCTTGAAATTTGTTTGTTTTTGATCACCCACTTCAGGCAGACAGGTGTTGAGTCGGTGATGCAATTGCCAGCAAATTTTCAATGAATCGCAAGCCAATCCAAGGCAATGTCGATGCTCTGTTGGCATCACACAAAAAACTGCATCAATTCCGCACCAATTGAGTGCGGCCAAGATCTGAGCCAGCAGTTTCAATCGCCAATGGTTTTAAGGTTTCCCTATTGGGCCAGAGCTTGAACATTGACTGACGGTTGCGGGCTGGGTCTTGGGATGGGTTGCTGGTGTTCGTAATCAATCTTTGTGCTGGAGTGAAGTGTTTATGATCTCTACGAAGTTGCGTCGTCGGAGCGCGATTTTGGCCGGAGCAGTGGCAGCGCTGGCATTTGTTACGAACTGGGGTACCCAAGCCGCTCAGTCCCAGAACAACACGATCGCTATTGATGGGTCGAGCACGGTGTTCCCCATTACGGAAGCGGTGGCCGAAGAGTTCCAAGCTTCCAAGCGGGGCGCTGTGCGGGTAACGGTTGGGATCTCGGGAACCGGCGGTGGTTTCAAGAAGTTCTGCAACGGTGAATTGGATATCAGCAACGCATCGCGGCCGATTAAGGAAAGCGAGCAACAGGCTTGCGCCGCCAAGGGAATTGAGTACGTGGAACTGCCGATCGCCTACGATGCGCTGACGGTGGTGGTGAACCCCCGCAACACTTGGGCCGCCAGCATGACCACCGCAGAATTGAAGGCCATGTGGGAAGGGGCTGCGGAAGGAAAAATTACGAAGTGGAGCCAAGTTCGTCCCGGTTGGCCGGATGTGAAGTTCACGTTGTTTGGCCCCGGTGCAGATTCGGGCACGTTTGACTATTTCAATGAAGTGATTTTGGGCAAGGACAACAAGAGCCGCACGGACTACACGCCCAGCGAAGATGACAACGTTTTGGTGCAGGGCGTTTCGCGCGATCAAAACGCCTTGGGCTATTTTGGCTTCGCCTACTATGACCTGAACAAGAGCCGCGTGAAGGCGGTGGCCATTGACTCGGGCAAGGGCGCTGTGATGCCGACGGTGGGGGCGGTGAATGATGGAACCTATACGCCGCTGTCGCGCCCGGTTTACATCTACGTGAAGAAGTCGGCGCTCGATCGCCCCGAGGTGCGCGAGTTTTCGGAATTTTACCTGAAGAATGCGACTCGTCTGGTGCGGGAAGTGGACTACGTGCCGCTGCCGGATGCGGACTACCAAGCGGCAACCCAACGCTTGAGCCAACGGGAAGTGGGCCGCAAGCCGCTGCGGGCGGGCCTGTAAGCCCGATCGCCCAGATAGCAGGCGGCTCTGGGCAACTGCGCATCGATCGAACTCCACTGGGGATTATGGGTCGATCGCGACGGTGGCCCAGCGCTTGAGCGAATCAAACCGAATGAACTGGGGCAAGCGGTCTGCCGATGGGGTTGATCGCTTGCTCCTTTGATATCAAGACCTATGGCTTTGCGAGATTCAACTCCCCTCAACCCTTGGCGGCGATCGCGCGATCGACAGCGCTGGACTGAACGGGCGATCGAACTGTTGCTGTTGCTGGCGGCCCTCTCTTCGATCGCCACCCTGCTCGGCATTCTTTACGTTTTGGTGGGTGAATCCCTACAGTTTTTTCAGCAAGTTTCCCTTTGGGAATTCATTACCGAAACCCGCTGGACACCGCTGTTTGGCGATCCCAAATATGGCATTTGGCCGCTGCTGTCTGGAACCTTAACGACCACCTTTGTGGCCTTGCTCATTGCCATTCCCTTCGGCACTGCGATCGCCATTTATTCCAGTGAATTTGCACCCGCCACGGTGCGCGAAATTCTAAAACCACTGCTGGAATTGTTAGCCGGTGTGCCCAGCGTTGTTTATGGCTACTTTGCCCTCTTGGTAGTCACGCCCCTATTGCAACAGGTGCTTCCTTGGCTCCCCGGTTTCAACATGATCAGCGCGGGCGCAGTCATGGGATTAGCCATTATTCCGCTGGTGAGTTCCATCAGTGAAGATGCCATGCAAGCCGTGCCCAATACCCTGCGCGAGGGATCCTATGCCATGGGGGCAACCAAGCTACAAACGGCGTTGAAAGTGGTGTTTCCGTCGGCTATTTCCGGGATTATGTCCGCCTATATTTTGGGCACATCCCGCGCCTTGGGGGAAACGATGATCGTGACGATCGCGGCGGGGTTGCAACCCACCCTCACCTTCAATCCCTTTGAGCAAGCTGCCACCATCACCGCCTACATTGTGCAGGTCAGCATGGGCGATTTGCCCCACGGCACTTTGCAATATCAAACCATTTTTGCCGCAGGATTAACGCTGGTTCTTTTAACCCTCATCCTGAACATTATTGGTCACTTACTGACAAAACGTTATCGCGAGCGTTACTGATGTTAGCTGCCAAGTTTTCAGACCTCATTACACCCCAACTGGGTCACCAACTCCATCAACGAAAGCTGCTGAATCTGGGCTTTATGGTGATGGGTTTGGTGGCAATTATGGTGGCATTGTTCACCCTGGCAGCCTTGATTATTCATATGGGCATGAGTGGCTGGCCAAGGCTCAGTACCTGGGAATTTTTCACGGCTTTTGCCAGCCGCCGCCCAGAACGCGCCGGTATTTTAGCCGCTTGGGTTGGCAGTTTGTTAGTGATTTCAGTTACTGCCATTGTGGCAGTGCCGATCGGGGTAGCAGCGGGTATTTATTTGGAAGAATATGCTCGCAAAAATTGGCTGTCAGAATTGATTGAGATAAACGTCACCAACTTGGCTGGAGTTCCTTCCATTATTTATGGACTCTTGGCCTTGGGTGTGTTTGTCTATGAATTCAAGTTTGGGCGCAGTGTTTTAACGGCTGGTTGCACGCTGGCACTGTTGATTTTGCCGATCGTAATTGTGACCACGCGGGAGTCCTTGCGATCAATTCCGCAAATGATTCGCGAGGCAGCCTATGCGGTGGGAGCCACCCAATGGCAAGTGATTTGGCATCATGTTTTGCCCTACTCGATCGGGGGCATTTTGACGGGAACCATCATTGGTTTGTCTCGGGCGATTGGTGAAACTTCCAGTTTGATCACAATTGGTGCTTTAACCTTCATTGCCTTTTTGCCCGAGTCTCCTTTTCAAGGCAAGCCACCTTTTGTGTCCTGGGAATGGTTGAATTCTCCCTTCACCGTGATGCCAATTCAAATGTTCAATTGGGTTTCTCGGCCCAATCCTGAATTTCAGGTTAACGCGGCAGCGGCAGGCACAGTGTTAATGACCATGACTTTGCTGATGAATGGCTTTGCAATTTATCTCCGCTATCGTCTGCGTCAAGGAATCAAATGGTAACCAGCAGTTCACAGACTATGCAGCGACTTGATAGCCAATTTCCCATTAAAGCCGAAGTGCGATCGCTTGATTTCTACTACGGCCAGTCCCAGGTGCTGAAAGATATCAACCTTGCGATTCCCGATCGGCAAATTACGGCCCTCATGGGGCCTTCGGGGTGCGGTAAAACAACCTTGCTGCGGTGTTTTAACCGAATGCATGATCTATATCCTAACAATCGCTATCGGGGCGAAATTCTCTTAGATCAACGACACAATATTCTCAGTCCCACCATTGACCCGATCGAGGTGCGGATGCGCATTGGGATGGTTTTTCAGAAACCAAATCCTTTCCCAAAATCGGTTTATGAAAATGTAGCCTACGGCTTACGGGTTCAGGGTCGCACTCAGCGATCGGACTTGGATGAAAAGGTGGAAGCGGCCCTCAAATCCGCCGCCCTTTGGCATGAGGTGAAAGATCGCCTAAAAGAGCCGGCTTTTAATCTTTCCGGTGGTCAACAACAGCGGCTTTGCATTGCTCGCGCCCTCGTAACCAACCCCGATTTAGTGTTATTTGACGAGCCGACTTCTGCGTTGGATCCAATGTCCACGGCCCATATTGAAGAATTAATGCGGCAACTGAAAGCCCAAGTCACGATCTTGATTGTGACCCACAGCTTGCAGCAGGCAGCACGGTTTTCAGACTATGCCGCTTTTATGTATTTGGGAAAGCTTGTGGAATTTCAAAAAACGACAAAGCTGTTTGCTGAACCACAAGATCCACTGACCCAATCCTATTTATCGGGCAGTGTTGGCTAAAGAATTTTGAGATTTTTAGCATTCATTGCTGAACTGTTAATTAGCGTCGCTTTTGATTTTGGCTTTGATTTTGGCTTTGATTTTGACTTTGGCTTTGACTTTGATTGCTATTTAGACCGGTTGCCATTACTCACTTGGACGATTGCCTCCCATGGGTTCTTCACCAATGCTGAACTTTAAACTTGATTCCCTACCCTGGGCTGCCAACCAGTGGAAACAGATTCAGCGATCGATTCCCTATTTGCTGAACCTGTGCAATCGGCCATTGCTGTTTGTGGCGATCGGGCTGCATGTGGTGGTTTTGATGTTGCCCACACCCGATCGCACTGAAACCGAAAAACAGCCCCCCAAGGAAGTGATTAAGGTTTCCCAATTGAGCGCCGCCCCCCCAAAACCGAAGCCTCAAAAACCCAAAAACGCCAAGCCCAAACCCCCAAAACCGAAGCCCCAAAAGCCCAAAGCCACCCCCCCCAGGCGATCGCCCGCGTTGGTAGCCACGCCGCCAAAACCCAAACCCAAACCCCAGCCTACGGAACCAGCCAAACCCACCCCCACCGCAAAGCCGGAACCCACCCCCAAGCCCGATCCCCAAAGCGAAGATCCCTTAGCCAATACGCCGCCGGTCAACACGCCCCCCGTGAATCAGGCGGGCGGCGACAGCACCGGCAGCGGCAAGGGATTGGTGGATGAATTAAGCAAAGAAATCCTGGCTAAATTGCTGGAAAGTGGCACGAATGATGAGGCCACGATTCAGGAATTTATGGTCAGTATTCCTGAAACTATTCCTGAGGGAATTTATGGGGATTTTGTGGGAGCCGATGGCCAAATTTTGGTCGATCGCGGGGCCTTTGCCTCGTTGGCAATTCCTCAAATGTCCGCCAATGCTGCTTATTTGGATTACATTGAGCCAACCCTGTCGCAAAAACTGGGATTTGAAGTCACGGAAATGGATCCCAACTACGGTGGATCCAAATTGTTCATGGCTAAAAATACCGGTGGGATTACTTTCTTTTTCAGTTTGGTGAAGCTGACCAATAGTAGTGGCGCTTTTATGGTGCTTTGGAAAACGGATCCGAGAACCTAGGAAAATCTGGGCTGAAGTTTCAGATCACTGAAGGCTAGATCAGCGGCACTTGATTAAAGGCGTTCAATCAAAATGGGCGGTGATTGGTGGCGTTGGGGCGCTTTGGCATCTTCAACCGAAATGGCCAACGCCTTGACATATTCAAGATCTAAAAAAGCCTTCGGCAACACTAAATTTTGAACCCGATCGCTCGGTTGATTCACCGAAAACACATGGGTCAAGATGGCATTTTTATGATCCGTTGTGAATGGAGCCTGGGGATCCACCACCGTCCAGAGCACATAGACCTTGCCCGGCGCGAGGGGCGGCAATTGATCCACTCGCAAACGACCGACCATCCGGGACGGATCAACCTCGATCGCCACCGCTGCGTTGGTTCGGCCAGCAGGCGATTCCTGATTGGCGGTGCGCAACACCACCACGATCGGGCGGCCGGGCGCTTGGGCCTGTTGGGTTTGCAACGATCGCCACAACCACCAATTACTTGCCGTCAAAGCCGCAATGATCGCCGCCGCCGCCCAACCGGCCCGTTGGGCCCAGCGAGGCAGTTGCTGAACTTCTGCCCACCAGGTCGATCGGGTCGATCGGGTGAAGGGGGGCGATGGTGAAGCCGACTCCGACGCGGCAGACAATGCCAATGGCTCCGGTGGTGCAGAGTCCAGCGATCGAGCCGCTGGGTCAGCTTCCGCCAAAATGCGCGATCGCAAGGCAGCAGCAGGCTGCACGGGCGCAGGCAAGTTCACCAAGTCCCAACTGGTTTGCAGTTCTTGCAAGGTTTGTTGAATCGCCGCCTCATCCCACCGTTGGGCCAGGGCGGCCGCCTCATCCGAATCCAAATCATTCAACACATAGCCCGCCAACAACCAATCCACCTCGATCGGCTCGATCGGCTCCAGGGCGCGATCGGTTGCGTCAGCATTGGTCAACGGCTCGACGGGGGCTGGCTCGGGCACGGGGTTGGAGCCGTCGGAATTGGGGGGAAGGATGGGAGAAGTCATGGGGCTAGGCATCCTCCACAGCGGGCTGCAAGGTTTGGCGCAGCTTCAACAATCCCCGTCGGGCCCAAGCTTTGACCGTTCCGAGGGGAAGACCAAGGCGCTCGGCAATGGCCGACTGGCTCAGGCCGTCGCTGTAGGCTAACTGCAAAACTTGGCGCTGATTTTCAGACAGTTGGGCCAGGGCCGCACGCACCTGGGCCGCCGTCTCGGCTCGATCGAGCGACTCCGCCAACAGATCCGGCGGTTGAGCAATGGCCTGTTGTTGTTCCGTTTGCCAAGTTTCCAAGGAAGCCCGCGCCCGGCGTTGGGCCCGCAGCCGATCGAGGCCGCGCGATCGCGTCAAAATTGCCAAAAATGTGCGCAAGGATCCCCGATCGGGGTCATAGGCACTGCGCCCAAGTTGCAAAAAGATTTCCTGAGTTAAATCTTCCGCATCTTGCACATTACCCAACAATCGCAGGGCGATCGCATAGACCACCCCCACATGGCGATCGTAGAGCTGCCCCAAGGCGGCCCGCTCCCCCCGTCGCAGCGCCTGCCACAGAACCACATCACTCGGCTCGGGCGAGCCCACAACTCGGCTTTTTTCCTCCGCTGCCCAATCTGGGCCGGAGCCAAGCTCAGGGGATTGGGCATCCATAGGCAATGGCGGTGGATCTGGCTGTCTTGATACCGGCAATCCTGAGCCTCTGAGGGCTGGGGCCACGGGCGAAGCATCGGTCTGCGTAATGCTGTTGGCATTCTCCCCGCCACAGGCAGCTTGAGAATTGCACACCCACAGACTGAAGCCACGAACCTCGCGGCCAATTGCAGCCTAGCACGCTCCAAAAGCGCGGAGTTTCAGACCCTAACTTTCTGCAATTTCCCGCTGCACTCTAGCCAGCGGCCGGCTCCCCGTCGATTGATCACGGGGAGTCCGTCAACCCCAAAGCTGAGCGCCTCCGTGCTTCAGTCCAGGGAGAAGCTAAAGCGGCTTCAACACGGCCCGCAGCTCGCCACCACGGTTTTTAGTGGTGTGCAAATCCACATAGAGCATCCCCTTGCTCAACGCATCCAACTGTTCCACCGTGAGCATGTAGTCACCCATGGCGCTGCCCAGCAAGCCACTGTCATCGGTCATCACTTGCAGGGCGTATTGGAAAGGGCCATTTTCGGTGGCCATGCCTCGGTGAATGTGAAAGGCGGAGGTGATGTTTGGGTTCGGGGGGCTAACGGGATCCGTAACGTAGTTGCGCAGGGGGCTGGATAGCTCCCGAAAACTGCCCCGCACCACCAAGCGGTTACCCGACAGGACGGCTCCCACGGTTCCCCAAGCGCCGCTGTTGGCTCGCACGGGCACTGTTTCGGCGGTGCTCATTTTGGCCACAAAGGTTTTTAGCTCGCTGGTTTTGGCTCCGCTGGCCAACAGGGTTGCCTTGGCTGCTTGCAGATTTTGATGCACGGCGCGATCGAGCAAATTTGCTGGCTGCATCGGGCCAAACTGGCTCGCTTCCAAGAGCATAGGGCGATCGCCCGCCCAGGCCGCCCCTGGGCCACCCACTGGAGCCAGGGCAAAACCGTGAAATACAACGGTTAGCAAACCACTAAGCACAAACAACAGGGCCGATCGCACCCACAATCGCCAGCGAACGGCAGAAACAGCACCTTGGGCAACAGGACGGGGCAATGGATTATGGCGCATGAAAGATCATCCTGAAATCAAAATCGGGTTTGAGACCTCGGGGCGATCGCGCAGAAGCAAGGCCGGTTGCACTAACGGCCGGTTGTACTAACGGCCGGTTGTACTGAAAGTTGCACAAAAATATTGCGCGCCTATGGCACGCCTATTGCACACCAGGCCCATTGGCCAACAGGCTGCACTGAGATCAGCCACCCTGCGCGATCGCTCGATTGGAGTACGTCACCCGATCGCGTTTTGGATGCAGTCTTTTAGAAATTTAGAAATTGGGATTCTAGAAATCTAGAAATTTAGATTTTGGAAATTGGGATTTTAGAAATTTAGAAATTGGGATTTTAGAAATCTAGAAATCTTGGAAAGCTGTCAATCTGGCTCAACGCCAGTGGGCCCGACCCCGCCAAAACACACCGACCAAAATCGCCATCACCATCAGCTCGCTGAAGGAAATCAGCAACACCGGCAACGGCAACAAACTCAAAAGACCCAGCTCGCCCCCCACACAAGCCACCAACGTCCACAGGCTGCCCCCATTGAGTCGCACTTGCGGAAACAGCCGCTCGGCACAATGCACCGCCAAGGCTCCCACACCCAGCCCGATCGCCAGGATTAAAAAAATAGACCAGGATCCCAACCCCATCAGCCCCGCCGCGAGGGGCGGCCAGGCTTCGGCCAGGACAATTACGCCTTGGTCGATCGCCATGGCCAGGGCGAGGCTGAGGGCCGCCGCACCGGCCATGGATCCCCAGGGTTGTTGGGTAATTTGTCGCCAAGGTTGGCTCACGCGATCGACTCCGAAATTGGGCTAGGCTTGGGCGGGTTTTTGGTGGCGCACTTCCACCACGGTGTGGACATTGCCACGGGGGTTAAAATCACCGACGATCGTCGCTTCCAACGGATCAGCGGCTGCCACAAAGTCGTCCAAAATTTGGTTAATGGATTCCTCGTGGGAAATGTAGCGATCGCGGTAGCTGTTGATATAGAGCTTGATCGCCTTCAGTTCCACAACTTTTTGATCGGGCACATAGTCGATCGAAATTTTGGCAAAGTCGGGATAGCCGGAAAAGGGGCATTTGCAAGTAAATTCCGGCAAGCTAATTTGCACATGATAGATCCGACCCGGCCGCGGATTGGGGAAGGTGATCAATTGCCCTTCTTCAATTTGGCGCTCACCGTATTTCACGGGTTCGTGGGCGGTGTCAGCGGTGGCTTGGCTCATGACTGTGGCTCTGTGAGGTTGCGAGACTGGAGAACAGTTTACAAAACTTGATGGACTGACTCCAGCCAACCAGCCCCATTTCGGCCACGGGCGATCGCGCGGCCGATCGCCCTAGCCCGATCGGGAAATCCACATCGCACCAGTCCACAACCCAGATTGGGCAGTCGATCCTGAGGGCGATCGTTGATAATGGCCGGGAGTCTTTGCCGTTATTCAACGTTGGGTTGAGTTGAGCTATGGATAGCAACGTTTCGCCGAAGTCCCTTGTGTCATCCGGGCCAAGCGGTTCCCAAGGCACAATTCCCGTGGCGGTTTATCGCCAATTGGCTTCGGAGCTGCAAGCTACCCGCGCCATGTTGGAAGCGGTGCAAAAGCACAATGCCCAACTGACCCAACAGCGCGATCGCCTGCGATCGGACTTGGATGCCTTGGCGGAAGCCGTGGCCACCCTGCGGGCCAACGCCACGCCCCAGGATGCCCCGCGCCCCTTAGATCCCAATCCCTTGAGTGTTGCGCCCAGCGCCCCGATCGCCCCGCCACCGCCGATGGCCGCCAGGCCGCCCCAGCCCGCCTTGGCCCCCAACGCCCCGATCGCGGGAGATCCGTTCCAGCAAGCGGCCGTGAGCGATTGGAACGCCTTGCCGGACTTGGAACCCATGGCAGAGTTCTATGGAGCCGCCAACGAACCGCAATCGACCCGGCTGGGAGGCTTGGGCAACTTTGGGCGATCGACCCCCAACGGCGGCTCCGGCGAGTCCAGCTCTGGCATTTGGCCCATTTTGGCGATCGCCCTGATTGCCATGACGGCCTTTGGCATTAGCTTCGCCCTGGTGCGGCCGATCATGGACAGCAAGCAAAAACCCTTCCAGCCAGCCCAACCCCAAATTCAGCCCAACCCCAGCCCCAACGCAGCGCCCGCCAACCCTCGCTAGTCGTCACAACCAGCCAGCCTCAGACATCCCCTAAGCAACGGTTTCCAAGAGCGCCACGGCATAGGCACAGATGCCCTCCTCGCGTCCCGTGGGGCCCAATTTTTCGTTGGTGGTGGCCTTCACGCCAACGCGATCGGGTTCAATGCCCAAAACTGCCGCAAGGCGCGATCGCATGGCGTTGATGTGGGGTTTCAGTTTGGGCCGTTCCGCCACCACCACCGAGTCAATGTTGCTGACCTGCCAACCCCGATCGCGCAAAAGCTGGTTCACCTGCGCCAGAAGTTTCAGGCTGTCTGCCCCTTTCCATTGGGGATCCGTGGGCGGAAAGTAGTGACCAATATCGCCCAAGCTGAGGGCCCCCAACATCGCATCCATAATTGCGTGGGTCAGCACATCCGCATCGCTGTGGCCTTCTAATCCCAACTCGTGATCGATTTTGATGCCGCCCAAAATCAAGTCCCGATCGGGCCCCAGGCGATGAATGTCATAGCCATTGCCAATCCGAATTGCCATCGTTTTTCCTCCTGTATTTGCATCCCCAATTCAGCCACTGTTGAGCATGTCTGAACAGCCCAAATTGATCTGCTTGATTCTGCTTAATTTGCCTCTAGGATTGGGTAGGTTGGATCAACGGCAATAGCTCCGATCGCCGTTGATTCCAAGCAGCCAAAGCCGCCGGATCCGAAGGGGTATTGAGCTTCAGCAAAACCACCCCATCTTCCACCATTTGCACCCCATATTGGCCTTGGGCCAACGTGCGATCGACTAAGGGAACAAACTCCCGTAATTCCCCCCGTTCCTTGCTGAAAGCCACCTGATAGCGAGCTAAATGCCAAGTATCCGCCACCAAATAATCCGCGAAATAAATCTGTTGATCATCACGGCGAATTTCCGTCCAAGGGAGGCGAATAATCGCTCGGCGGCTGGAAAGGGGCGGAACCAAATAGGTCGTTGCCGCAATGCTCGCATCCTCAGGAATTTGGGCCAAAACCGTGCGCACATGGCCCACATGGCTCCACTGTTCCGGCAGCGACACATAAACCCAAGGCTGCACCGAATCGGGAATCAGAAAATATAAAGCTCGATGGGGATTGGACGTGAAGGAAAACAACAGCGAGAGAGCAATGCAAGCGGCCCAAAACCGCCGAAATTTTTGTTGCTTAAATCGATCGCCATGGGACTTCCACCACAAAATTGCCCCATAGAACATCCCCGGCACGATCGTGATCGCGTAGCGAATATTAATGGACAGGGCCGATTCCCCTTGCTGCAAGAAAATTTTCAGCAACCCGAACCCAGAAATAATCCAACTGGCGGGAGACAAGGCCGGCACAAAGGCCAAAGGCAACCAATGACCCGCCAAATATTTCAATGTTTCAAAGGGCGGATTCACCAGCTCCCAAACCAACAGCCAAGGCTGGGTCAACATGGCTTTCAAAATGTCGATCGAGGAAGCCTCCTCTTCTCCCACATATTGACCAAAGCGCTCGATCATGAATCGTTTGGAAATATCTGGCGAAAAGAAGGGCATGAATACATTGGTACAGGTCACCACGTATAGAAAAGACAGGGTGCAAAGCCCCAATCCTTGAGATGGAAACCGGCGACTCAAGACCATGTAAGCCCCAATGCCAAATAACCCAATCCCTTGATCTTCACGCACCAATAAACTGAGACCTGCTACCAGCCAAAACAGCCACCAAATTCGCTTTTCCATGGCCAACAAAATGGTGAAGAAAAAAAGCGGAATTTGGCACAGATCGTGAAAGTTGGAAAAGGTGGGGCCAATGACGGCGTTGGCCGCATAGTAGCCCGTGACAATCCAAGCGGAAACGGGGCCACTGAGGTGTTGCCGGGCCAGGGCATACAGCACAAAGCCAGCGGCGGTAATTAGCCCCACTTGCAAAAACACTAGGGTGACTGCTTGGGAATGGAGGGCATAAATCGGCAGCCACAGGAGCAAGGCGGGGGTGAAGTGTTGCCCCAGACGGCGATAGAACACTTCGGCGGCTTGCCCATCTTGTTTGACGGCACTGGAGAGGGAGGAGGAGAGAGAACTCTCGAACCAGCGCCCGTGCAGGTTATTCCAAAAAACTTGGTTAAAGATACCCTGATCGTAGGAGGCGTAGAGGGTGAAGTAGCGGTGCAAACCCAGGATCAGGGTCACTGCGCCGAACAGGGCCGCCACGATGCAAACATGGCGCAGATTGGGGCGATCGCGCAGGGTATTGCGCCCGAGGGTGAGCCATTGGTTAACGACTTGCATGGTCGATCGCGCCTTGAGCCGGTTGATGGGGAACTGAAGCGAATGGGGAATCCGGGGGCTATTGTGCCACGCGGGGTTGTCCTTCGTGGGAATCCGAGGGCCAAACCGGTCTGGGGCGAGTCTGGGGCGAGTCTGGGGGCGGGCGATCGGGCAATCTTAGGCGATCTCGGGCGATCGGTTGGATCTGGGGGATCAGAATAGGGGATCGGAAGATTCGCAATATTCCGTAGGGCCCCTCAGGGGCCCGCTTAAGGAATTGCTGGAACTCTTCAAAGAAACGTTAAATCTTGCAAACAAACTCCACCGTTCCCCAAGGTTTCGGTTCAAGATAGCCTCAAATTTGCTGTGTTTCGGGCGTTTCACCCCTTCAGAATCTATGCTGAACGTTTCCTTGTCCTTGCTGGCGGCTGTCCCCACGACTCTCGAATGGAGTCCGAAGGTGGGTGCGGTGATGATTGCTTGCAATGTGCTGGCGATCGCCATCGGCAAATACTCGATTAAGTATCCCAGTGCGGCTCCGGCCCTGCCCTCGCCCGCTCTGTTTGGGGGGATGGGTTTCCCCGCCCTGCTGGCCACCACGAGCTTTGGCCACATTCTCGGGTTGGGGACGATCCTGGGCTTGTCCTACCTGGGTGCGCTGTAAGGGGCGATCGCCCGATCTTGAAACTACCTGGTCATTCAGGGTGCATTGAACTCACCCAGGTTTTGGCAAGGCGCGTGTCCAAAGGAGACCTGCAATTTCGCAAGACTCGGGCCGCAATGTGCTAAAAGTTGGTGTGCCAAAAATAGTTTCCACTCCTCGCACCGCCATCGTCTAGCAATCGTTTGTGTGCCGATCGGGTAGGGTTGCGTTTTGAATTCCAAAGCGACTCCTCTAATCCAAAGCTTCTTCAGAACTGATTGATAACGAATGGTTGACGCGCCAAACTTCGGGATAGCATCCCCCGGGTTTGGCGCATTTTTTTGGGCTGGCCAGGGCGATCGACTAAGCATTCACCAAGCATTCGCTGCAAGAGTCCCAGGGGCCACAGGATCCTCGGGGGCAAGGGGTTTAAGCCTCGGGGCAGAAGGACGAAGGATTAGTGGGTGAGGCGATCGATCACGGCCGGCAGCCATTGGCCGGGAATGCTGGAGAGGGCGCGGCTTTGGCCCTCAAGGCCCAGATGTTGATAGATGGCGCGAATGGTGGCAATCGCCCCGCTGAGGGCCCGATCGCGCAGGGGGGGCTGATCCCCATGGACGGTCAGAATTTGCACGTAGGTCGCGAGGGCCCGATTGAGCTGGACTGCCCGATCGCTCACCGTCAGGGGCAAGTAGGAATCGATGCCCAACTGTAAGTAAATCCAGGCCAACTGGCTGGCGGCGGCGGCGCGATCGAACCCAACGGGAATGGTGGGGTCAATGGTCAGGGCTTGGGCATAGGCCTGGGCGGCCCGTTGCCAGCAGTCTCGCCGCCGTTGGGGATCCAGCGGTTGCAGTTGCCGCCCCAGTTGCCAATAGGTTGTGCCCAGGTTGTTTTGGGTGGCCGCATAGGCGGAGGGGCGATCGGCTGGGCTGCGATAGGGCAAGGCCGCTTCAAAGGCGCTGGCGGCCAGCAGCAGCCATTGTTCTTGGACATCCACTTGGGCCAGGTTTAGGTAGGCGGTTCCCAAATTCGCCTGCACCGTGCCATAGAGCAAGTCGGGTGGCAGACGCTCATCACCGGGATGCGATCGCCCGGCGGCCGGCTCGGCCCCCGGTTGTTCTGCATAGTCCGCCAAAGCCGCTCGGTAACTGTCGATCGCTCCTTGCAACCGGGCCACCGAGTCGCCATAGCGGGCCCAACTCCAAAGGGCCGTGCCCAAATTATTGCGGGCCGCCACTCGCCAAGCCCGATCGCCACCGGAGCCATCCCCGATCGCCGCTCGGTAGGCCAGCACCGCCCGCTCCCAAGCCCAGGCCGGATCGCCCCAGCGCACCCAATCGCCATAAACTCCGCCCAGATCGTAGTAAAGCGATCGGAGGGCGGCCGGCTCTCCGTGAGTTTTCACCCAGTCGATCGCCCGTTGATAGCATTGGGCCGCCGTTTCCAAGCTGGCCCGGGCCACCTCCGCCGCCACTCCCTTGGCCGCAGCCTTGGCGCGGGCCGCCGTGGCTTCCATCACCCACCGCTCCCAAATCGTCGGCGCGGGCGGACAGGGCGGCACAATCGGCTTGGCTCCTTCGTTGGGTCGGGGCAACACCGTCAGGGTCGGCCGTCCCCGATCGCGCCCAACCCAGGATGCCGCCCGATCGGCTCCCGACAAGGGATTCAGCAACACCGCTGGCTGGCCTTCAAACTCAAACGTGCCCGTGCAACAGGCCCAAAACTGCGGAGCCGATTCCCGAATCGTGTATAGCCAAGGTCGGGGAACCCACAACAACAGACTCAAATTTCCATGGGCCCAATTGCTGGCCAAGGCTTCCAATTCCGCTAAAAATTGCCGTTGCAGCCGGGCCGCTTGCCGGGTCAGTTGTTCCACCCCCAACAGTTGCACCGTGGTTTCGGAAAGGGACTCGATCGCCCCCGCCAGGGTGGGTTGATGGGGTTCCAGGCGCAAGGTGGTTAACTGCGGCGCGGGCAACTCCTGGGCCAACCGTCCCGCCAGTCGATCGCGCAGGGGCAAATCATCACAAACCACCAAAAACACCTGCCGCCGCAACCCCAACCCCAAGGACAGCCGCAACCGTTGATATAGCTCTTGGTTCCAACTGCCGGCCGCGGCGGAACGGGCGATCGAACGGCTGGCCCGAGGGCGATCGGTCAAATTCTGGCTCGATCGACGGGCAGACCGAGCAACCCCCGGCACTTCCAGCAAGGACGAACCGGAACCGGCAAAACTTGACAGGATAGGCAGCAAAGTGGGCATGGCCAGCGTCCAGAAGCACGAGCGTAATCTCCTCTTCAGGACAGGGTGCGCCGCTTCGGGATTTCCAATGGCGATCGCCCGCCAATCGCCATTCAATTGCCGTTCAATAGAAAATATTGGCGAAAATTGGTAAAAATTGGCGAAAACCGATTGGCGCGTTAGCCATAGCCCCTGAACATTTCGCGATACTTTGATCGCAGGACTCGATCGCAGGACTCGATCGCCCCGCTTTCCTGTTCCGCTGCCCCAAGCAGTTCATACAGAAACGCTGGCCTCCAATGGGGCCTCCCGAATTCTGCATTTTCTGTCACGATTTCAACAGAGCACCCCGAGGAAACCGCCAGGAAGCCGCAGCAAAGTAATCACCGTTTGATCACTGTCTAGCCCCTGTTCAATTCCTGTTCAATTTCTGTTCAATCGCTGTTGATTGGCCCCCTTGGCATGAAACTTTCGCCCAGCAACCGTTTACTGTTTGCCATTGCCCTTCGCAATTGGCTTTGGATTCTTGGGACGGTGATTCTGAGTTTCTGGAGCGGCATCTTTAACGGTGTCAGCATTGCCCTCCTGGTTCCGGGCATCCTGGCTTTTTTGGGTCGCAAAATTGACCTCGGAGCCGATGCCCCAGAACTGGTGCGCAACCTCCTTTCCACCTTTGATGCCTTGCCCGAAGAGCAGCGGGGTGCTGCCATGGTGGCCACCATCGTGGGAGCCATTCTGATTAAAAACATCCTGGCTTTTTTGAGCACCGCCGTTGGGGGGCACTTGTCCCGGGCCCTGGTCAATGACGGCACATTTCAAGGAATTCGGATGCTCCTCGGGGTGGGTTTGGATTTTTATAGCCGCACCAAAGCTGGCGATTTAATTCAACGTCTTGGCTCGGAAATGAGCGGAGCCGTGGGCACAATCAACACCGTGGTGCAAATTGTGGCCACCATGGTCACCTTGCTCACCTTCATTGGTTTATTGGTGGCCATTTCCTGGCAACTCACGATCATTTCCAGTATTTTTGCCCTATTGGTGGTGCTTAGTAACCAACGATTTGCCAAAAAACTCAAGGAATATGGCAAACGGGGGGTGCAGCTCAGTCGGCTTTATACCAGTCAGCTTTTGGAGGCGATCGGGGGAATTCGGTTAATCAAGGCCACCAGCAGCGAGGATTTGGAATATAACCGCTTAACGGGCACATTGCTGAAGCGGCAACGGGTGGATTTACATTCCCAAACCTTCAGCTCTTTTGTGGCTTCGGTCAATGAATTTTTGGTGGTGGCTTCGTTGCTCTCGATCGTCTGGATTGGGCGATTTGTATTTCCCGGATCCCTCGAAGCCTATGCGGCCATTCTATTAACTTACCTATTCTTAATTTCGCGGGTTTTTGCCTTTGTCACCACCCTCGGGAAGGCGCTCAATAACTTAGCCCTTTGCTCGGCGGCGGTGGATGCCATGGTGCGTTTTTTAAGCCGCCAAGGCAAACATTTTGTGCCCGATGGAGCAGTGCCCTTTCCCGGTCTGCGGCAAGAAATTCGGTTTGAGAATGTGTCCTTTGCTTACCCTAGCCGCGACAAAAGCCGGGTGCTCGATCGGGTCAGTTTGCGCATTCCTCGGGGGACAACCCTGGCCCTGGTTGGCTCCTCAGGGGCCGGCAAGTCCACCCTGGCGGATTTGATGATTCGGTTTTATGACCCCACGGGCGGCCGGATCACGATCGATGGCCAAGATTTGCGCACGTTTTCCCTCCGCAGTTTGCACCAGTCCATGGGCATCGTCAGTCAAGACACCTTTTTGTTTAACGACACGGTGCGGGCCAATATTGCCTATGGCTGCGAGGAGTTAACAGACAAGGCCGTGATGGAAGCGGCCAGGCGGGCCAATGCCTATGACTTCATCATGGATTTGCCGGAGCAGTTTGAAACCATGCTGGGCGATCGGGGGGTGCGCCTATCTGGGGGCCAACAGCAGCGAATTGCGATCGCCCGGGCCCTGTTGCGCAACCCCGATATTTTGATTTTGGATGAGGCCACCAGTGCCTTGGATACGGTTTCGGAGCGCCAGGTGCAACAGGCCATTAACGAATTAAGCCGCGATCGCACCACGATCGTGATTGCTCACCGCCTATCCACGGTGCAAAATGCCGACCAAATCGCCGTGCTCGATAAGGGGCAGGTGGTGGAAGTGGGAACCCATGCGGAGTTGCTGAGCAAGCGAGGTTACTATGCTCGCCTTTACGCGGTGCAGTTTTCCGAAAGCGCCACGAAAACCCCCGTGCGCTGCGACAACGCCATGGAAAAACTGGTGATGGAGGAAACCATTTCCCAGTTGGGGGCCCTGGAAGCGGAGGGGGTGAAGATTGCCTTCGATCCGGGCAGTGTGATGGCTTGGGCCCTGAACCGGTTGCCATCGCTCTATGCGGCCACCCAAGAGGGGGCTGCGTTTCAGCGCTATGTGGCGGAAGATGTGTGGCGATCGACGGTCAGCGATCGGGTGGCGGAGGCGATCGAGCAAGTCCAGCAATCCCATTGGGAAGATGAGCGGCATCCACTGATTGAACAAATTCGGATGCGATCGGTGGTGTTGGTGGAGCGGTTGTCCTACGAAGGACGGTTGCGGTTGAATGCGGTGATTGGCACGTTGGCGCTGTTGGCGGATGGGTTGGTGGAGTCGCCCCAGGAGGAATACGAGTCCTTGAAGGAGGCCTACCGAGCCACCATGCAATTGCTGGCCACGCTGGAGTTGTTGGAGGATGCCACCGGGGGGCTGGAGTTCAAACCCCGATCGGGCAAAAAGGGCGATCGCGATGAGGCGCAAACCTCCATTTCCCGCGCGGTTTATCCGCAGGTGAAACAGTTGGCGGAAATGCTGGAGATTTTGGCCAGCGAGTTGATTGATGAATTACTGCCCGATCAGTCCATTTCCCAACAGGCCAATCGTCAAAATGACTATCGCGCGGCCTACGATGTGTCGATTTCGCTGCTCGATCGACTGGCGGCCATTGAAACCCGCGCCACGCCCTTAACTGCTTAGGTGCAGAAAGTTGTTGAGTATTACGAGTTGGGTATCACGGATTTTGATCAGTTTTTGATCAGCTTCTGATCAGGAATTTGGACGCACCCGATCGCGACCACAGGCGATCGAACCGCGTTGGCCCCAACAGGATCGTGAGGCCAATCTTGCCGCTGAGGATTGCCAAAAATCGCCATTCTCGCCACAGGTGCGGCCCAAACCACAGGGCCAACAACAGCAACCGAGCCGATCGCCACCCACGCCCCCGATCGCGCGGCCCCGCCGTCAGCGCTTTGCAGGCTAATCCTTTATAAAACCGCGATCGCGCCGATCGCCCCAAAGCCTGAGACCTTGGCCCCGCCTGGGCCAAATGGCGCTCTAACACCGCATTACAAGCCCGCTCCAGCCGCCGCAAATTGGCCGAGGACGATCGATCCGAAACCCGGTAGCGCACTTGGGCCTCGGGAATCAGCACAAATTCACCCAACCCAGCCAAGCGCAACCACAAGTCCCAGTCTTCCGCCGGAATGAGTTCCGTTTGGAAGCCCCCCACCTGCTCCAGGGCCGATCGACGAATCAGGGGATTGGAGCCATTTTCAATGAAATTATTCAGCAACAGGGCGGTGAACACCTGGCCCTGATAGCGATCGCGAAAGCCCGGGTGACGCAGTTGGTTGTCATCATCCACATAGTCCGTCCAACTGTAGGCCAACACAGCGGCCGGGTTCTCCTCCAAGGCAGCCACCCGATCGGCCAAGGCCGTTGCCGTCCACCAATCATCCGCATCCAAAAAGGCAATCAGGGATCCCCGCGCCGCCACCAAGCCACAATTCCGGGCGATCGCCTGACCTCCATTGGGTTGGCGCAACACCCGAATTCGCGGATCGGCCGTTTGCAGGGCAATCTCCCCCGTCTGATCCGTGGAGCCATCATCCACCACGATCGCTTCCCAATCTGTCCAAGTCTGCGATCGCAAGGCGGCGAGGGTTTCGGGCAAAGTAGCCGCCGCGTTATAGGCCGGAATGATGACTGAAACCTTAGGCATGTTCTACCCACACCAGGCAGCGACTCAGAAATTTCTGAAATTTCTGAAATTCCAGAGATTAACGTTATGGGCAATTATGGGCGATCGCTCCATTCCGCAAAATCTATCGTCATAGCCTGTTCGAAGTTCAAGACTGGGGCGGTTGGGAACTGGTCGATCGGCAGATCGGTTTCGGCTTCTGCCTGCCTGCGAGCCTTAGCATAGGCTTTATCGACGAACTCCGATAGCCGCGCTTTCAGGCTGGGATTATCGGTTAGCAGGTCTTCAATCTCGATCCGTGCATTTTTGATCGAAATTGACCATGAGCGCGATCGCCTGTGAGCTTGATAGTGCCACTTCAGGAGATGCAGATAGAGGCGTGCAAGCTGGTTAACGAGTGCATCTCGTTTCGATGCCCCCAAGCTCTCGATCTCCTCAATCAGATTTTCTAGATCAATATCTGCCAAACGACCGGATTTCAGCAACTCCACTTGCTGCTGAATCCAGCCGTGGTAATCCGTTTCGTAGGTGTTGGCGGCAATGGTTTTGGCTGTCATGGGCGATCGCTCCTAAACCCGCTTCCAGACAGGTTCAATGAGATTGTTGACGGCGTTATTGATGGCGGCCCACCGTTGATCATGCCGGGGCCGTGGTCAGTACTCCACAGTGCAGACCACGATCGCACGGTCGGGGCCGTCATCATCAGCGCTGTCTTGACATTCTCTCCAGCTTAAGCGGTGTCAAAGTTGCCAACCCTAATTGCCGCAATTCGTGCAGGTACAGTTCGCACCGCAGGTACAGGAACCGGAACCACCGCAACCACAGCCTGAGGCATAGGCAGCGGTCGGCGCGATCACGGTCAAAGCAGCAGCCACAGCACCCACAATCTTGATCGTGCGGCGACCTTTAGGCGATTGCGATGTCGAAGTCTGTTGAGTCATGGGTTCGTTCTCCTGCTTGCACAAGGGCAAGTTTGACTAACAACTCAACTCTATTCTCTCTAGCAAGCTATAGAGTCAAGAGGCGACGCGATCGGGTAGGACAATTTATCGGGTAGGACAATTGAATGGGTAATGATCAAATGAGTTGTGCTGGAGTAGCCCTCGTGATCCCGGGAAATTCGACCCAACAACCCAATAACTCAACTGAGTCCACAGTTCCGCCTCACTGGGTGTTCACTCAGGTCGATCGCCCGGAACTGCCCAAGACCCAGGCCCAGGATTCTGCCGCCTTCGATCCCGCCGCTGCCGATCATGGCCTGCGTCAGTTGGCCTTGGTTGCTGAAGATCGGGTCAAGGTGCGCCGACAGGTCACCCTTGATGATGGGACGGTGGCTTGGTTGCAACTGGCTCGGGGCACGGTGCTGCGGCCGGGCGATCGACTGCGCACCGCCCAGGGCGACTGTTGCCGGGTGGTGGCGCAACCGGAACCGGTGCTGACGGTGCGATCGCCCGATCGGCTATCCCTGTTGCAAGCGGCCTATCATTTGGGCAACCGCCATGCGCCCCTGGAAATCGCGATCGACTATTTGCGGCTTGCGCCGGATTCCACCCTGAAGGATTTGCTGGAACGGCGCGGCCTCCAGGTGATTGAGGAAATCGCTCCCTTTTTGCCGGATCCGGGAGCCTATGCAACGGTCGATCGCGCCCACCATGCCCATAACCATCACCACGACCACGCCCATTCCCACCACCATGAGTGAGCCACTGTCCCGATCGCTTGCCCTGTTGCAATTGGCTAGCCCGGCCTTGCCCGTGGGAGCCTTCAGCTATTCCGAGGCGATCGAAACCTTGGTGGACAAGGGCCGGGTGCGGTCGGCTGCCGATTTGACCGACTGGTTGCGGCAGGAGTTACGGGTGGGCAGCATTCGCCTGGAAGCGGCGGCCCTGTTGAAGGCCCGACAGGCGATCGAGCAGGGCGATCGGGACTCCATTCACCACTGGAATCAATGGATTTCGGCCCTACGAGAAACGGAGGAGTTGCGGTTACAAAGTTGGCAAATGGGGCGATCGTTGGTCACCTTGGCCAAAGATCTCAACCCAACCGATGCCGCCTTAGTGGCACTGAACTTGCAACCGGTAAACTACGCGATCGCCTTTGCTAGTTTGGCCGCCCATTGGCAACTGAGCCACGCAGAAATGTTGACCGCCTATCTACAATCTTGGGCTAGTAATTTGGTGAGCGCCGGGGTTCGTTCCATCCCGATCGGTCAAACCCAAGGTCAGCAAACATTACTCAATTTATGGCCCGATTTAACCGCCGCCATCGCTGAAATTCAGCAACTCGCCACTGCTGACACCGATGATGATTGGTTTGTTTGTGGTTGGGGTCTCTCGATCGCCAGCATGATCCACGAAACCCAATATAGCCGCCTCTTCAGAAGCTAGTTAGACGCTTGGCTGATGTTTTTCCCGTTGACCTGAAGCACAATAGAATTAGCCCAAAAAACCAGGAGAAAAACAATGGTTGCTGCAAGAGAGAATCAGCCCCATTTCACGCCGGAAGCCTATTTTGAGTGGGAAGCCCAACAGCTCGAACGGCACGAGCTAATCGATGGTCATGTCTACGAAGCGGGAAGTGACAGAACAAACCATAACTACAGTCCAAAGGATCATAGTTTGATTGCCGGTAATATTCTGCTGAGAATTAAGCCCCACTTGCGAGGAGGGAAATATAAAGTTTTCAACTCCGATATCAAGATTAATATTCTGAACACATCGGACTATGTCTATCCAGATTTAAGCATTACTTGCGATTCAAGGGATCGAGAAACAACGCTTTACAATACCTATCCCTGCTTGATTGTGGAGGTTCTATCACCGAGTACGGAAGCTTACGATCGCGGCAAGAAGTTTGAAAAATATCGCCGCAATCCCAATCTGATTGATTACGTGTTAGTTAGTTCCGAAGAGGTGGCAGTTGAGATTTATCACAAGAATAGTGCGGGAGATTGGGTGATTTTGAGCTATCGATCGGGCGATCAGGTTGAACTGCAAAGTATTGGGCTAACCGTGGCAATCGAGGAATTCTATGAAGGAATTATATTTGAGAAATAGTCCAAATCTGCCGATACAAGATCATGAGAGTAAGGGGCTTAAATTTCTTGTAATAAAGACTGAGAGCAAGACAATCAATCACTCTATTGCTACTAGGAGTGTTGAATGATGAATTCATCGATTCGTCTGATTACCGATCAACAGATTTCGGGAATTTGTCAAGCTATTGTTGAGCAGTTTCAACCTGAAAAAATCATCTTGTTTGGTTCCTATGCTTACGGTCAACCTCACGAATGGAGCGATCTCGATTTGTTGGTAATTATGGATTTCGAGGGACGGGCAATCGATTTATCTGTGGAGCTTTGGCGAGCAACAAAGCCGGAATTTTCAGTGAATTTTATTGTCAAGACCTCCTATGAAATTCAATGGCGATATCAACAGTTTGATCCGCTAGTGCGAGTAGCGATTGATCAAGGCAAGGTTCTTTATGACGCAAGTTATTCAAGAGTGGCTAAAGCAATCTGAAGAGGATTGGCAAATTGCAAACCTTCTCATTCAGTCAGATTTAGATAGCTATGGATCAAGGTAGTGCCGTAATTCAGTAATAATGAGCTGGTGAAAGTCTTGCGGTGTAGGCGATCAGTCACCAAAAATCATCACCTCACAGGCACTACCCCCATCGGGGCTAGCACAAAACTCCAGACAGCAAAAAGGCAGGAGAGATCAGTGCCTCTCCTGCCAGATGGGGAAGACGATCGCCCCGGAGCGATCGCCCTAAAACGACTTAGCGCTTAGCGAGCTTTTTTGCCGGGAGCTTCCGCAACCGAATCGATTCGGGAGTGACCTCCACCATTTCATCGGAGCCGATATATTCCAGTGCCCGTTCCAGCGTCATTTGTACCGGCGCTTGCAACTGCACCAATTCATCGCCACCGGCCGCGCGGTGGTTGGTGAGCTGCTTGGTTTTGCACACGTTCAGGTCAATGTCTTGCGGGCGGTTGTGCTCACCCACAATCATGCCCTTGTAAACCTTCGTGCCCGGTTCAATGAAGAACACACCGCGATCTTCAGCATTCTTCATGGCGTAGAAAGTGGCCACGCCTTCTTCAAAGGAAATCATCACCCCGTTGCGGCGGGTGTCGATGTCTCCCACGATCGGGCGGTAGTCATGGAAACTGTGGTTCATGATCCCTTCGCCTCGGGTCATGCGCATAAACTCGCCCCGGAACCCGATCAAACCCCGCGCCGGGATGATGAATTCCAGTTGGGTGCGGCCGTTTTCGCCCACACGCATGTCCTGCATTTCAGCGCGACGAGTCCCCAGCTTTTCGATGCAACTGCCGGATGCATCGTCGGGCACATCCAACACCAACAATTCGTAAGGTTCGCAGGGTTGGCCGTTCACTTCGCGGAAGATCACCTGCGGCTGCGACACTTGGAATTCATAGCCTTCGCGGCGCATGGTTTCGATCAAGATGCCCAGGTGCAGTTCACCCCGACCGGACACGGCCCAGCGATCGGGCGAGTCCGTTTCTTCCACACGCAGAGCCACGTTGGTTTCCAACTCGCGCATCAGGCGATCGCGTACTTGCCGCGAGGTCACAAACTTGCCCTCACGACCGGCAAAGGGTGAATCGTTGACCACAAAGGTCATTTGCAGCGTCGGCTCGTCCACCTTGATCAGCGGCAGCGCTTCGGGGTTTTCGGCGCTGGCCAAAGTTTCCCCAATGTTGGCATCGGCAAAACCGGAAATGGCCACCAGGTTACCGGCCGAAGCCTGCTCGATTTCCACCCGTTGCAGCCCTTCAAAGCCCAACAGCTTGGTAATCCGCCCCTTGGTGATTGACCCGTCTTCCTTAATCAAGGCCGCTTGTTGACCGGCGGTGACCGTCCCGTTATGGATCCGGCCAATCACAATCCGACCCAGATATTCGGAATAGTCCAGGGTGGTCACTTGCAGTTGGAAGGGTTTTTCAGGGTCGCCCACGGGCGCAGGCACATGCTCCAGAATCGCTTCAAACAAGGGCTGCATGTCCTTGTTTTCGTCGGCCAAGTCGTTCTTGGCAAAGCCAGCCATCCCCGAAGCAAACAGGTAAGGGAAGTCGCATTGGTCGTCATCGGCCCCCAGCTCGATGAACAAATCCAACACCTTATCCACAGCGGTCATGGGTTCCACGCGCGGGCGATCGATCTTGTTGACCACCACGATCGGGCGGAGACCCTTTTCCAGCGCTTTCTTCAGCACGAAGCGCGTTTGGGGCATCGGCCCTTCGTTGGCATCCACAATCAGCACGCAGCCATCAACCATGCCCAACACCCGCTCCACTTCGCCACCGAAGTCCGCGTGGCCAGGGGTGTCAACGATGTTGATCAGTGTTTCTTTGTAACGAACCGCAGTATTTTTTGACAGAATCGTGATGCCGCGCTCCCGTTCGAGGTCGTTGGAGTCCATCACGCAGGTGGGCACTTCTTCGCCCTCGCGGAAAATGCCAGATTGCTTCAGCAGCGCGTCAACCAGGGTGGTTTTACCGTGGTCAACGTGGGCAATGATGGCAACGTTACGAATCGGGAGGCTCATAGGTTGATTAGCGATGGGTTCACACGGGCCCCGCTGACAGCAAGCAGTCCAGCAGGTTGGGTCTCGGAAAGACGATTTTTGTAAAAATCTGTAATGATTCTAGCCCAGGATTGCCAATTCGCATGGGCAATGTTATTGGCAAGTGTGATTGGCCACTGACTTTTGCGGCCAAATGTGCCAAACAGTGATGCCAAATGGCTATGCCAAACCAGCTCGCCAGCGTCCGGCCACCAAGCGCAAAGGCGAGCTTGAGGGACAGTCTGGGAAGCTGGTTGGGGGCTAAGGCTGCATCAAAAACAGTCGATCGCCCGGTTTAACTGGTCGGCGGATCCACCCAACGGCCATCGGCCTTAATCAGCTCAATCAGTGCTGATACACCCTCGGTTTCCGGCACGCGCTTGATTTCGTCGCGACCCCGATACAGGGCGATCGTCCCCGGCGTTTTGCCCACATAGCCGTAGTCCGCATCGGCCATTTCGCCCGGCCCGTTCACAATGCAGCCCATCACGGCAATATCCAAGCCCACCAGGTGCTTCGTCGCTTCCCGCACTTGGTGCAGCACCTCTTCAAGGCTAAACAGCGTCCGCCCACAGGACGGGCAGGCCACATATTCCACCATCGTTTTCCGCAGGCCCAGCGATTGCAGAATGCTGTAGCAAACGGGGATTTCCTTTTCGGGGGCTTCCGTCAGCGAAACGCGAATCGTGTCGCCGATCCCTTCCGCCAGCAGGGTGGCAATCCCGGCGGTGGACTTGACCCGGCCATAGTCGCCGTCGCCCGCTTCCGTCACGCCCAAATGGATCGGGTAGGGCATCCCGGCTTCATCCAGCCGCTTGGCCAGCAACCGATAGGCCGCCAGCATCACGGGCACGCGCGAGGCCTTCATGGAAATCACCAGGTTTTGGAATTGCATGTCTTCGCAAATCCGCAGGAATTCCAAGGCCGATTCCACCATGCCCAAGGGCGTGTCGCCATAGGTAAACACCATCCGCTCCGCCAAGGAGCCGTGGTTCACGCCAATCCGCATACATTTGTTTTGCTCGCCCAGGGTTTCCACCAGGGGTTGCAGGGTTTCGCGGATTTTCTTGCCGATCGCCTCAAATTCGGCGGCGCTGTAGTCCTGGTCGGCGCGGGGCTTTTCAAACACATACAAGCCCGGATTAATCCGCACCTTATTGACGTGCTTGGCCACTTCCAGGGCGATTTTCATGCCGTTGTGGTGCACGTCGGCCACCAGCGGCACGGGGCGATAGGTGTCTTCCAGGGTTTTGCGAATGCTTTCCATGGCCTTGGCGTGGGCCAGGCTGGGGACGGTGACGCGCACAATTTCGCAACCGATTTCGTGCAGGCGACGAATGGCGGCCACAGACCCGGGAATGTCGAGGGTATCTTCATTGATCATCGACTGCACCACGACCGGATGGCCGCCACCGATCGTGATGTCGCCCACTTGCACGGGGCGGGTTTGGCGACGATGGATCGTGGTGTCAAACAGTCGATCGTCTAGGTTGGTGGCGATGCTGCCGTTGGGAACGGGGGGTTTCGGCAGGGTTTGCATGGCTTCGCTCCGATCGCGGATGGCGCGGGGTATGTCTGAAGGCGCGGATGGTTCAAGGGGTTGCCCAAATAAATGGGTTTCCCAGTTTTTTAGGTTGCCATACTTTGGGCGATCGCTTGGAGTTTGTGGCGGATTTGACGATTTGCGCTAGTGATGGAGTCAGTCAGATCCGACAATTGGTGCTATCTATGGGGGCAGCGGTACAGGCAGCGATCGGCAATCATGCGGCGATCGCAACTGAGATCGCGGGCATTCGTCGTTTAGGAGAGGCGCGATCGTGTTTGGACTGGGCTGGCCGGAAGTGCTGTTGATTTTGTTGGTGGCGATCTTGATCTTTGGCCCTAAGAAGTTGCCGCAGTTGGGCGGGGCCTTGGGCAAAACCCTGCGCGGCTTTCGGGATGAGCTAAACCCGGATGAAAAAGACCTCGATCGCCCCGCCGGCCCGCCGGACGTGGACGGAGAAGTAATCAAGGGCGATCGATCATAAATCTTGAGTTATCAACTCGATAATGAATCTTGAGTAGCTGAATTTTAATTGTGAGTAGTGCCTGTGAAGTAATGATGAATCAATGAAAGCTTTGTGGAATAAGCAATTACTTGCGAAAATCCTTGCCTCACAATCACTACCTTATTGGCTGCCCTTCTTATTGAGCGAGTTAAAAACTGTATAAAGCGAGGTGAGCTGAAAAAAGTCAATTAGGCTTTGAAGAGGTGTGTCAGGGTCTGTGGGAGTGACTGATTCCAACTGCTGAATATTGGCTGGGGTTAAATCAGAAAAAAGCTCGTTCAGGATAGTGGGAATTGCGGGGGCTGGTAAACCCTCTAACTCTTGGGGCGATCGCTTGAAGCGAGATTTGGCAAAGCTCACCTGAAACTGACTGCGTCGCAGCAGACGTTGCCGAACATTTTCAGCTAAATCAGGCTCATGAGTGGCTAAGTGCAGTAAACGCCCCGTGGCGAGCAGGTCATAAACATCAGGGTTTTCTTCAAGGAAAATGAGGCGACCTTCTTGGTTGTAGGATTCAAGTCCTTCCATAGCTAGCGAGCCAATATCCGCGATCGCTAACAGTCTAGCCACAAGGGAAATTGGGTGATCATGCTCATAGAGACTGGGCTGGTAGATAGCTTGCTCCTGGGGATCGTAGGCACAAATAGTTGCCTCGATCGCTTCTTGAATGAGATGCATATCTTCCACCGTAATCTGGGCTGAAAGATGGCTAGTTTGTTGATTAATTCCTTGAATGAATTGCCGGATCTCATGAATTGTTGCTGTTTCGCTCACTCCAGCTTCTCGGCGACGAGGGCTATGGGCATCAGTCACGGGTAAAAACACTTGCACCAGGTCATGAGCAACAGCACAAAAATCCAGCAAAATTGCTAATCGATCAGCCATTTCATGTGGTAACTCAGCACGAACCACCTGAAATAGTTGACAAGCTCGGCGTTGGACTGCCTCAATATGAGCTTGGTTGTGGTAGCACAACTTTTTTTCAAGAATTTCTTGATTAAATCGCTCTAAAACGGCTGCTTTTAGCAGCATCATTGATTCTGAAAAGGTTGAGGAAGATGCCTGAAGGTGAATATCCAATTGATTTGCCAGAATAGTTAATGGACTGGAATAATTAAACAGTGCTAAATTTCGAGTGCTAAATTTCGCTGACTCTAGATGAATTTAAATCTTAGCTGAGTATTGATCTTGCATCTATCTGAATGGGATGTTGACTCAGCCTCAATCCTATAGTGACTGATTGGACTGTAGGGAAACGCTTACATAATTTGGCGGTTCATGAGATCGGCAAATAGCCCCGCTTCCTGCATCAGGGTCTCAAAATTACCTTGCTGAATGACCTGACCGGCGGAGATGACGTAAATGCGATCGGCGTTGCGAATCGTGCTGAGACGATGAGCAATTACAATGCGGGTAACTCGTAGGCGATCGAGGCTTTCACTCACAATCGCCTGAGTTCGATTATCCAGGGCACTCGTTGCTTCATCAAAGATCAAAATCTTAGGCTTTAAAACCAATGCCCGGGCAATCAAGAGTCGTTGGCGTTGCCCCCCAGAAAGGTTGGTACCTCCCTCAGAAATGACCGTATGCATCCCCATCGGCATGTGGTCAATATCATCAGCAAAGCCAGCCATTTTGGCTGCTTCCCAGGCTTCATCCATGGTGATGAGCGCTCCCCCAGAAATATTTTCAAAGATGGAGTCGCTGTTAATTCGTCCATTTTGCAAAACAACGCCTAACTGCCGCCGAATTGCGGTCACATCTAAACCCGAGAGATCTTGACCATCATAGAAAATTGCCCCTTCTTCGGGTTGTTCAAAACCCAGCAATAGGCGAACTGTCGTTGATTTGCCGCTACCGGAAGGCCCCACCAACGCAATAAACTCACCCGGTTTGGCTTCAATTGAGATTTTATCTAAGGTTAAAGGGCCATCAGTTTGGTAACGAAAGCTAACGCGATCGAGCTTGACCCCCCCTAATAAACGTCCGGGATCGGTTTTGTCTTGATCCACCTCAGGTGGTTCTTCAATGATGGGCCGGGCACGCTCCCAAAGCACTGAAATTTCCATAATTTGAATCAAGAGATTACTCAGGCTGGTAGCACCACCCAAAAATGTGCCAAAGGCTGAGTTGAAGGCGAGGAACGTCCCGATCGAAAGACTAGACTGGAGCGGCCCTGTCCCGGCTGCTTGGGCGGGTGTGATCAGCAGAGAAGCTGACGCAAACAGCAGCGCAGGACTGACGGTTGAAAGAAATGTATTAAAAAGTGTCATGCCATCTTCGATCGCCTCTGTGCTCAATGAAAGCTTGAGCTGCTGACGAAATTGGCTGGCCCAAAAAGCAAAAGCTCGTTGTTCTGCTCCAGCAATGCGGAGCTTGGAAACTCCACCAATCAATTGCACAATCAAGCCATTTAATTCCCCCTGCATTTTCTGCAAGGGTCGCATTTGCTGGCGGGTATAGAAACTTGAAGCATTGGTCACTACAATAATCACAGCCGTAATGCCCAACGCAACGAGGGATAATGATGGACTATATACAATCATTAAGCCTAGGTTTAAGGCTGAAAAGAAGCTACTAAAAATGGTTTGTAAAACTGTTCCGCTAAGAATGCGTCGAATTTGGGAAATGGCGGAGACTCGTCCTTGCAAATCCCCGATCGTATAGTTCCGAAAGAAAGACACCCGGAGTTTTAACAGTCGATCCCAGACGGCTGATTGGGTTTCTAGATCAGCTAAGGTTTGTAAGCGCCCCGAAGCCACACTTTGAGCAATGCCAAACAAGGTATTGCCAAAGCTGGCGGCCAATAGGCAAAGTGCAAACTCCCACACCAAATTACGCTGGGCATCGGGAATGACATCAGTAATTAAAATTCCTGTGACTAATGGCGTAATCATTCCCACCAATGAGGAGAGAATACCGATGGACAAAACACTGAATAAATCACGCTCTCGCCCACGCATCGCAAATCGAAAAATGTCGATCGAGTTCATTGCCTGATCAGGAAATGCTCGATAGAACATGTGGCCCACAGGGGAGAGTTGCCGGGCCAATGCTCCAGTCAAGGGGCGGCGTTGCTCGAGGGTGGGATCGAATATTTCGTATTGCCCAGTGCCTTTAGGTAGCAGGGCTAAGGGTCGATTATCGTCAGCAGCATAGGCAAGCAACGGCCCACAATCCGCAGTCCACCATTTGCCAGTCAAAATCACTCGCCGTGTTCGGAACCGTGAAGAGCGGGCGATCGCATCCAGGGGATTTTTGATGCGTTCTGGATCTTCCGATCGCGCTGGGGGGGAAACGCTAATCCCCTTGGCTCGGGCCACCGCTCCCACAGCCGCCAGCAGCGGGCCGCCCTCATGCAAAAATTCCGCCTGCCGGGGATTAAAAACCGCCGTCAGGTCGCCCAGGGCGCGATCGCTCACCTGCTGGTTGAGGCGTTGCCGCTCATAGAATCGTTGAGCAGTGGCCTGGGTTTCCTGCTCATGCAGTTGATGTAACCCCGCCAAAACATTGAGATGAAACTGCCAGAGTCGATCGACCAAGGGAGCCGAATCGGGCACTTCGATCGCCGCGATACCCGGCAGGGAAATCTTGGCATGTTCAAACACCGCCACCCAGCGATCGCTCCACTGCCGCAACCAAGCCGCCAAGGTCTCCTCCGTCAGATCGTCGGTCGCCTCATTGACCCGATCCCCCTCCAGCCCCGAGCAACGCTCCGGCAACGGCCCCGCCACTAGCCGGCATTCCTCGTAGGGAACCGCAATCACCTGGTGGCTGCGACCTTCGGGGCGAGAGGGCACTCCAAACAATGCCTCCCCCGGTGACACATCAAATAAGAATCGCCGCTCCCCTTGGGGCACACCGTTAATGGTTACTAGGGCAAACACCGCCACCGATCCCGATCGCAACACCGCCACGCGATCGGGCCTTCCCAGGGGGACAGGTGCATTTCCCTTCAAGGTTTTCTCATCAGGATCAAAGCCAATCACTTTAGCCATAGATGCCATAAAACGAACAGACCACCCCAAATTTGAATATCGGTGACAGTACCCAAATGCAGTATTTAGACTTCATTAAAGCCTTGAATCCAGCTCGGAACCACTAAAATCATCAAAGTCTTAAAGGTTTTCAATGATCTTAAATGTTTCAGCTAATTCAGACAATTGAGTCAATGATTACTGCCTAAGATCATGAATATTTTATGCAATTTAAACCAGTAAATTTCATTACTAATAACTCAGAAACGTTGCTCAATTTACAATATTGTCTCCAGATCAAAACAATGAAAAGCTATCCATCCCACGAAATCTCCGTGTAATCACTTAGTCCGGCTTCAGTAACATTCCGATAATATTCTGAAAGCAGACTAGACCAATGGTTTAAAAGCAGAAACCCAGCACAACTCAGTTTTTAGGGTCAACATTAACTAGTCAGGAAACTAGTCAGAAATTTGCCATATGTCAAGTCGGCTTAAGTTTTACATCTAAATCTTTACCAAATTGACAGATGGCTACCGCCAGTCCATCCAGAACTCTATGCTAGCTTGGTCAAGATCGCCTACACCTGCCTTAGCAGAAAGTCATAGCCATGCCTGAAGAAAACACGGCTGAAAATAAAATCCCAGTTCCCCCTGATCAATCTTTTCCCGACCTAGAAGAAGGGGAACTCTCAGAGGAAGATCTAGAAGCTGCTGCTGGTGGTACGTTGCAAAGCAGCAGTGTGGCCATGCAATCCCAGATAGCCAACAATACCTCCGTGTCTATCAGAGACACTCAGCAGCAGATGCATCTAGGGGAATTCCCCTAGGCCAGAATGCCCGCCGATCGCCCCCGCCTCAAACACTAATAGCCGGTTCATTACTCTCTGGAGAGTCATCATGTCCGAAGAAAACACCACCGAAAACCAAGCTCCAATTGCCCCTGATCAATCTTTTCCCGACCTAGAAGAAGGGGAACTCTCAGAGGAAGATCTAGAAGCCGCTGCTGGTGGTCAATTTAAACACGGTGGGGAACGCCACAACCAGACCGCGAACTTGACATCTCCGAATATCAAGCAATCCAGATCAACAGAGGGAGGGTCGCTATCGTTCGGTGATCCCTGAATCTAGAACGTGTTCATACTAGTTTCGTCTGCTAGTGCTCCAAATTTCAGCCTGAACCCTTTATCCAGTCTGGATCTCGAGTAGCGTTGCTAAATGAGATTGGCATCAGCCTGCGATCGCCCCCGCCTCAAACACTAATAGCCGGTTCATTACTCTCTGGAGAGTCATCATGTCCGAAGAAAACACCACCGAAAACCAAGCCCCGATCGACCCCGAGTTATCCGAGACAGAGGAAGGAGAACTCTCCGACGCAGAACTCGATTCTCAGGCTGGCGGTTCGAGTCCGTCGTTCCCATCAATTCCGTCATTCCCTGCTAGTTCTGGCTTTCCCAGAAATGGCTACCATTTTGGCGAACCAACCAAGGAAAAAAACACCCCCACAGACCAGGCATCACAGCCCTCATCAACACAAGAGATGATGAAAAATTTTCGTCTTCCCTAGAATCTTGGCAGACGATCGCAGCGACCTGCTGACCATCGTCAACAGCTACAAGATGATTAGGCACTAAACTGTGGCTCAATCTCGTTTGGTTAAACAGGACTGGTTATCCTAGGTTTTCCAAACTATGATCCAATCACTCATCCTTTCTGGAGAATCGTCATGTCCGAAGAAAACACCACTGAAAACCAAGCCCCGATCGACCCTGAGCTGTCTGCCTCCTCTGAGCTGGAAGACGGGGAACTCTCGGAAGAAGAACTCGATGCCCAGTCCGGTGGTACAGGAGCACTTCTAAGTATGGAAGAGATGGCCAAGGCGTACAGCAGCACGCCCGATCTCACTAAGCCGGAAAAACAAGCCAACAGCGTCGATTCATCCTACACGTCCTATTTCGGGAACACGGGTGCTAATAAAGGCAGTGAATTGTCAAGTAATGTGAATGTTCTGCCGCTCAATCTAACCTCTAAGTTCCCTTAGTGCGATGGCGAATGTCTCTAGTTGACGGCAACAATGCCTGCTACACAAGTCAGGTTTCCAGCCATAGCTCAAAAAGCAAGGTTGAGCTATGGCTACCTAACTCCAGCAAACCCATGAATCTAGGTTATATCCAAGATTAGCCATAATTTGATATATCTTAGAAGCATCGATTAGTCCCCACTCTTTATTGATTTTCAGGTGTGCCGAGATGTCCGCAGAAAACATCGCCAATGATCAGCAACCAATCAACCCCGAAGTACCAGAACTAGAAGACGGGGAACTCTCGGAAGCAGAACTTGATGCTCAGTCCGGTGGCTCGGGGCAGAACACCCTCCTCCAGGATATGTTGCGTGGCGCTAGGCCGGATCCACATGGTAATCCTCAAAAGAAGAATGAGGACTCAAGCTATTCTTCTACCATTGGGGCACTCGGTACAGATGGGAACCCTGCAGAAACAAAGCTCCAGCACATTCCAGTTAATTTGCCCATGACGTTGCCCTAACGCATTAGTGGATATCGACAGTCACTAGTAGATCGTGAACAACAACTTCGAGATTGAGCTGTGAATTTCAGTTCAATCTCGTTTCTATTGATGGCAATTTCCAGGAATAACCACCTGTTTATTGTTAACTAAATCAGAAAAAATTCATGAATGCAGGGTTTAGGGGTTAGAACAGAACTACCAAAAGCAATATAGATTTTAGTTCTTGCCTAATTTAAGCCACTCATAATTTTATGGCGAATATTGTCATTACTAGCTCAGGAACCATGGGTGATCATTTGCCCTACATCGCCCTTGGGAAAGCCCTATTAGAGCAAGGACATCGGGTACAAATGGCTTTTGGCACACCCATGCATTCCTATGCGCTGAAATCGGGGCTAGAGACCGTAGGCTGTGGTGTAGCCTGGGGCGAAGATCATGCCAAAAAATATGCTAAAGGTTGGGATCATTGGCAACAGCAATTTTCTTCGGATCAGGAATATCGTGAGTCTATGGGACATTTCCTGAAACGGGAACTGGGAGAGTCCTTCAAGGACTTGCTCACGATTTGTGCCGATGCGGACTTGCTGATTTGTAGTGTGCAGCGCCACATTGTGGGGTGGTTGGTGGAAGAAAAACTGGGAGTCCCGTGGGTGGGCACATCGGTGATGCCCCATGCCCAAGTTCGCAATTTTGATCGGATGCTGTGCAGGCGATCAGACTTGTTTTTGAGCGTGATCAACGATATTCGCACGCAATTCGACCTGCCTAGCATCACCCTAGATGAATGGCACGAAGTCGATCGCCTGCAACCTAAACGGGCACTCCTCGGCGCGAGTCAGCACTTTGCACCCGAAATTAGTGCCTATAGTTCCTATCAACCCACAGGGTTTTGGTTCTATCAAGATCCCGACTGGCAAGATTGGCAACCCGATGCGGCGCTTTGCCAGTTTTTGGACACTGATCCCAAACCCTTATTTTTATCCTTTAGTAGTTTGCCGTTGGAAAATGCTCGATCGGTTTTGGAACTGCATGTGCGTGCGGCGGCCCAGTTAGGTCGCAGGATGTTGGTACAGCGAGGCTGGGCAGGATTCGATGAGTCACTGCTGCCAGAAGATTGCGATCGGGATGCCGTTTGGTTCACGGATTTTATTAATCAAGATTGGTTGTTTCCCCGCATTGCCGCCATCATTCACCATGGGGGCATGGGGACGATCGCCCGCGCCCTGAAAAACGGCTGTCCAATGTTAGTAGAACCCTATGGCAATGACCAATTTTTTAATGCAAAGCAAGTGTTGGGTCTAAAAGTGGGAGTCGCCATGCATCCCCACAAACTGACGGTGAATGGGTTGGTTAATGTCCTGAAAAGCAAGGTGCTAACGGATGGTTGTCGTCAAACGGCTCAACAGGTGGCGCTCAAGTTTCGCGAAGAAAATGGGCTAGAGATTGCTTGCGATGCAATCAAACAATGGCTGGCAACGCCCGTAGCTGCCTAGGAAATAACCTTCTATTCATCACGGCTTTGACTACTTAATTTATGGCAACTATTGTTATTTCCGGCACGGGAACCCACGGCGATCATTTGCCCTATATTGCCCTTGGTGCTGCCCTGCGATCGCGCGGCCATCGGGTCAAAATGGCCTTCCGTAAATCCATGCATTCCTATGTGCTCAAGGCGGGTTTAGAGGCGATCGACTATGGACAAGAGTTGACCGCTGACCAGGCGCGCCAAGATGCCAAAGATTGGGATCACTGGGAACCACCTCAAACCTCTTTTGCTGACCAAGCCACTAGCATGGAGGCTTTTCTACGGAACGATTTACCTCAGCTTTATCATCAAGCACTCGCCATTTGTGCCGATGCCGACCTTTTCATTGGCGGTCTACAGCGCCACATTGTGGGGTCAATGCTCCACCACAAGCTGGGCTTACCTTGGGTTGCCGCATCTGTAACCCCTTTCTTCCTCTGTACTGACTCGGGACAACCATCCAGCAACCAACGAGCAATTCGCCAGTTTTTCTTGTCAGTCCTAGAGGAAGTCGGCCAAGAGCTAGGTCTGGAAGGGATGAACTGGTTAGATTATGAACATAATGACCATGCACTATTAGGGTCTAGTCAACATTTCTCCCAACCGACTTTGGAGAACGCTCACTATCAGCAAATGGGCTTTTGGTTCTATGAAGATCCTGCCTGGAAAACCTGGCAACCTGATCCAATTTTGCAGGCGTTTGTTGAACAAGAACCAAAGCCACTTTTTCTATCCTTTAGCAGTATTCCTGTGACTAATCCTCGCGCAGTTTTGGAAGTTCATGTGCGCGCGGCGGCCAAATTAGGTCGTAGATTGTTGGTGCATCGAGGGTGGGCAAATTTTAATGAGTCCCTGTTGCCTGATGATTGCGATCGTGAGGCGGTCATGTTTGTAGACTTTATGCCCCAGGATTGGATTTTGTCCCATGCAGCGGCATTTTTAAATCATGGCGGTGTTGGGTCGATCGCTCGATCACTCCGTAATGATTGCCCGATGTTGATTGAACCCTTAGGCAATGATCAGTTCTTTAATGCGAAACGGATATTAGCACTACAGGTCGGAGCCGCCGCCCATCCCCATAAAATCACGCCGGACAGCCTTGCCAAAATTTTAGAGAATAAAGTTCTCTCTCCGTCAGTAAAACAGAAAACTCAAGCGCTAGGCGCAAAAATGCGTACTGAAAATGGCGCTGAAAATGCTTGCAAGCTATTGGAGTCATGGCTGAGCTAATCAAGCGATAATGATCCAATCCTAACTTTCTAGTACGAATGATTAACGTTCTTTACGACTGCTCTAGCTTAGGGATTGCCCATCGCAACCGATGGACTTTTGGCATTTCTCGGACAACGGAACAATTACTCAATCAATTACTAGAGTGTCCTGATCTATCAATGTTTGCCGGGAGCGATTTCTCCTTTGGTGTTTGGCTCTATTCCCGTTTGTATCTCAAATCGAGGAAATTAAATGAACGAGTACCTTGGCGATCAAACTCGATCAATGTCACGATCCGCAATCAAGTCAAGACGCATTTACTCAGCGAGTCCTTATTCGCTCAATTTATCCAAAAACTAAAAGCTTACAAAATAATTGAAAATGAGGTTCCATTATATCAATGGCGCGCCAAGGTCTTGGAGTTTGGATTTCAGGGGACTGCTCAGCGCGATCTCAATAATTTGGATATTTATCATTCTTCCTACTATGCAATTCCAGCTATTGTTAAGCAGCGAAAGTCTGTCAAACCAGTCCTAACAGTCCACGATATTATCCCAATCTTGCATCCTGAGTGGTGCGGACTCCTGAAGGATGGCGATCGGGAATATTTCCATCCGGAAGCCGACTTACCAACCACTCTCAAGGGTATTAACCGCAATTTTTGGATTTCTTGCCCTTCGGAGGCAACGCGACAAGATCTCTGCACTTACTTGGGTAATCAGGTAAATCCTGAGCAAGTGAAGGTTGTCCCTTGGGCCGCTTCCGATCGGTTCTATCCCTGCCAAGACCGCGAACAAATTAAGGCAGCTCAAGCAACTTATGGTATACCCACTGATCGGCCCTACATCCTGAGTTTAAGCACGTTGGAACCACGCAAAAATCTAGATGGATTAATTCGCAGTTTTTTACAATTAATTACTCAGGAAAAAATTGAAGATTTAGTCCTGGTCTTATCAGGGCGTTTAGGATGGGATTATCAGCCAATTTTGGCAGCAGCCCGGCAGTATCCCCAATTGACTGATCGCATTATTTTTACTGGCTATTTACGTGATCAAGACTTAGCACCGATCTATAGTGGGGCTGTAGCATTTGTTTACCCATCTTTTTACGAGGGATTTGGGCTGCCTCCCTTGGAAGCAATGCAATGTGGCACGCCAGTGATTACATCCAATCGATCATCCTTGCCAGAGGTGGTTGGCAACGCAGCATTGCTCGCCGATCCCAATAACTTAGATGATCTTTCTCAAAGCCTATTGGCTATTTATCGATCACCCAGCTTACGGAATGACTTGTCACGGCGATCGCTCCAACAAGCCCAGCAATTTAGTTGGCAATCTTCTGCTCAAAAAACGGTTGAGCTTTATCAACAAGCCCTTTCTTAAAGACATCTTATTAAAACCACCAACAACCGTTGATCTTGCTATTATTCATCAGCAATAATCATCTGGGCAATATGGCAATCGCGACAGGGCGCAGGAATAACACCGCGGGCTAATTCTGCAGCTAAATAAGCCTTTGAGTCTAAAATTTCTTCACGGCTGATCTCGCCTAGCTGACCAAATGACCAGCTCTCGCCCTTCACCATACAACAGGGTGTTAACCGGCCATGGCGATCAAGATTGATTCCTGAGTCTAGCCAAGGACAAGAAGCTAGTTTCCCTTTTGCAATGTCCGCTGGGCGTGGCCGAAATAGCTCATCATAGAAGTGATGATGGGGTGACTTTTGAAACCAAATTTCCTGAGCAACTTTGCTGGTCATATAACCGCGAAGACGCTGTTTTTGATCAGTCTCTAAATATTCTGATGCGATTTGGTCATCATAAACTTCTGCATATTGTGGCATGGGATTTAGCGATTGAATCGCGATCGCTCCATCCATACCCAATTGCTGATAAAGATCATAAATGTCTGGCACATCATCTACTGTCGATGCCAAAACTGTCAGGGCAAATCCTACACTGGGCTGACTCAAACCTAAGCGACTTCGCTCAGACAGTAGCTGACGAATACCCGCTTCGACAACAGCAAAGGAACCACCACGAATTCTTTGAAATTTTTCAGAATCAGCAGTCTCTAAAGAGACTCGAATAGATCGAATTTGACTATCCAAAATTTGCTGAATATAGGCATGTAGAAAACTACCATTCGTAATAAAAGAGATATAAATTCTTCGACGATTTGCTAGATCTACCATTTTAAAGAAATCGGGATTGATTAATGGCTCTCCTTCTCCTTGAAGCTCTAGGTGTTGAATTTCTGGAAAAAGTTCTAGAAATTCTGTAAACTGAGCCAGTGACAAGTTTGATTGATCCATCGATCGCCCGCAACAAAATCCACATCGAAAGTTACACTTAGTTGTCGGCTCCACTTGTGCAAATTGAATATTTTTCATGGTTTTCATGGATCAGGCATTCATTGACTACAAAATCTGAAGCAACCCAGTTAAGTAAATTACAGACTAAAACTTAAGCACTAATCATTTTTGCAAGACTGCTCCACACTCCATAACTGAAAAGCTTTAACCATGGCTCATCCCGCTTGAATTAACTGAGCATAAGCTCCCGGAATATCCTTCATAGATTCGTGATTGCCTCGCTGGACGACCTGTCCGCGATCAAGTACCACAATTTCATCACAATCCCGAATTGTACTGAGCCGGTGCGCCACCACAATACAAGTGCAACCCCTGCGACGAATATTGCGATCAATTTGCTTTTCAGTTTCTGCATCGAGGGCGCTAGTTGCCTCATCCATCACCAAAATTGAAGGATTATTAACTAAGGCTCGTGCAATTTCTAGTCGCTGTCGCTGTCCACCACTCAAGTTAGCGGCACTTTCTAGGAGCTTCCCGTTGAGTCCCCCAGAAATCGCCATGACCACATCTAAAATTGCAGCATCTTGGCAAGCTTGTAAGAGTTGGGCATCTGGAATTGTGTCATCCCAAAGAGTGAGGTTATCTCGTACTGTTCCCCCAAACAGAAAGATCTCTTGCTCCACCATCGATAGGGAGTTAGTCAGAACTGCTCTAGGAACTGCTTGACGAGGAATACCATCAAATAAAATTTCTCCTTCCCAGGGTTCATATAGTCCCGTAATCAGTTTCGACAATGTAGACTTTCCAGAGCCACTACCTCCCACAAAGGCAATACGCTGTCCAGGGCTTAAAGAACAACTAAAATCTTTAATTAAAGGTGCATCTACTCGACTATAGCCAAAGGTGACATTTCGTAACTCAACATAGCCCTGCAAACGAATAATATCTGTTGGCATCGCTAGCTGAATGCCTTGGCTATCCGTTGAGTTAGCCCGTAGAAATTTTTGGTCTAAGCCAGCTTGAAATACTGGATCAATGGGATTTTGTAATACGTCATCCAGACGGTTCATACTGCCACTTAATTGCTCAATTTGACTGCCTAGGCTAACTAGGCTACCCACTGGCTGTTGAAACCGATTCATTAATCCCTGAAAAGCAATCAGCATTCCAACCGTGAGGTAGCCATCCATGACTCGAAGTCCGCCCAAGATTAGGACGATCATGGTAGATAGTGACGATAGAAATGCGGGTAAAGACCCTAAAACCAGCTCGCCTTTGAGTAGATCTTGTTGAGCAGAAATGGACTTGGCATAGTAACCAGCCCACTTTGAAAAAAAATCAGATTCTAGAGCTGCTGACTTAATCGTTTCAATACTTTGTAGTCCGCCAATTTCCAAGCCTGCAATTTTACCAAGATCTTGATTAAGGCGCATATAGTTATCAGTTCTTTGGCGAGAAATCCACCGCAGAACAGAAATATTGATGATTACAAAAACAATAGCAATAATAGTCAATACTGGATCATAAAACACCATCATCGTGCCATAAAAAAGAGTCATAACCGCATCGATCACACTGCGGGTTAATTGTCCAGATAACAAGCCCGCCACCTGATTGTTTAAACCAAGACGACTGCTGATTTCACCAGCAAAGCGCTGGGCGTAAAATCCCACTGGTAAGCGCAAAGTATGCCATAGAAATTGACCAGTTAGCTGAATTGAAAGACGTAACTGAAGATAGCGTAACTTCTTAAGCTGTAATAGCACTAAGCCTGCTTGCACGATTGTCACCAGTGCCATGGTACTCAGTAGCGGCGGAATCCATTCCACCTGCTTTTGAATCATAATATTGTCAATAAAAATCTGAGCAAATGCTGCGATTGAAATGCCTGGTAAAACCAAAACAAATCCTGTTAAAACACAGAATAATAATTCTGATGTTGATCCTTGAAGTCGCTTCCATAAAGCCGTAATCATGCTTGGCTTTCGTCCGCCTCGCTTGAAGTCAGGGCCGGGCTCCATGATCAAAACAACACCCGTGTAAGACTCTCGAAATTCTTGATCGCTGACCTGGCGCGGCCCCGTTGCCGGATCGTTCAAGAAAACTTGATCTTTACCAAAGCCCTCGACAACTAAAAAGTGGTTAAAATTCCAAAAAATAATGTAGGGTGGCTTAATTTCTCGCAATTGATCGATTTCTTTTTTGAACCCTTTAGCTTGTAACCCAAAAGTACGAGCAGCTTTTAAAATGTTTGATGCCTTACTACCATCCCGCGAGACTCCACAACGAGTTCGCAGTTGCGGTAAAGGAATAATCAATCCATAGTGAGACAAAATAATGCCTAGGGCCGCAGCACCGCACTCAACAGCTTCCATTTGCAGCAGTGTAGGTGTCCTCACTCGACTATTACGCGATCTCGTTTTTTGAGCTTTATTAAACAGGAACGGAAAGGGTAAAAACGGTCGGATTTTTTCTGAAAGTTGCATAGCCACTGGCAGACAATTTTGAAAAGTGGTTTAATCATTTAAGCCCATGATAGTAGTGGCTTAATTCTAGTCATACTTCCTGATGACGTTCTTGCCAGCGAGCATCATTGGCTCTCAAATCCCAGATGTGATGTTTGCAAGTGATCGAGAGGTACATTCATCGCTAACTTGGGCTTTCTGTCACTGCCAAATTCTTGCAAAAAGGGCAACAAGAAAGTGATCGGAGCACGCTCCTCAATCGTAATTCGTACTGTTACGGTGGTGCCAGGTGTGATCATCTCTGAGGGGCCTCGAGAGGATGACCACTGATAACCACTGTCAGTTTGAGAGTCGGCTCTTAGCTTTGCTTCAACCCCAATTACAGCACTATTACCTGCTAACAAACCTTGTACCAGATCAGCATTCCCGATCGCCGCTAAGGCTCCTTCTTTCGTCACGGGCAGAGCAGAAACCTGAGTGACCTCGCCCAGAATGCCTCCAAAGCGCTCACGTTGAACTGTGTCGGGAATCACGATTATTTTCATCCCTGCTTTGACTCGCTTGCCATCTTTAATCGCTAAGTAACCCATGCCCCGCATGGTATCGCCCTGATTAATCGTTTGGAGATAGCCTAGTTTTGTCCCTGGTTGCACCACTTGTCCTGGTTGAGCGTTCACTTCAATTAAACAGCCTGCCTGGGGACTAATAACTTGGCTATTATTATTGATTTGCTGATTGAGACGAGTAATTTCGCGACTCACATCCTGAAGCTCCCGATCTCGCAGAGTGTTCGTATCCAAGGTTTCTTGATTGAGACGAGTATCTCGCGCTTCTAGCTCCTGTAATTGAGCTTGTAATTCCCCAGTACTTCGCAAGTTTTCAAGATATCGGCGCTCAGCCTCCGTGCTTTCTACATCCAAGGCTTTCAGTTGCGCTTCAATTTCTGCAACAGTTTCTTTGGATTGAATATAGGCTTGCTCGATCTGCAACAAATAGTCCCGATTAATTGCCCCTTGTGCTTGCAAATTTCTGAGATCTTCCACACGCTTGCGTCGCACAGGTACTAATGATCGGGCATTGGCCAACCGTTGTTCTAAACTGCGACGCTGCTCCTGCACAGCACCTAGCCCCTTGTCCCGTAACACTGGAGCTAATGCTTGGGTATCCCGCAGCCGTTGACGCAAACTAGCCCGAGATGCTTCGATCGCACTACGTTCTGTCTGGGTTCGTCGACTAGTCAGCATTCGAGAATCCTGAGTTTGAGTCCGTAATTGTCCCAATTTCCCCTGGGCTAAACGCAGTTGTTGACGCAAGTCTAGGGGGTCAATTGTTGCTAAAATATCACCCTTTTGAACACATTGCCCACCTCGTACTTTCACTTCTGTCAGTTGCCCAGCGATCGCAGACTGAAAGTCCATAATTTGGCGTGGTTGCATCAGCACTCCGCGACCTTCCACCGTCACGGGAATGCGTCCCATCACGCTCCAAGCTAACCCTGCCAAAACCAAACTGCCAAATGTAGCCAACATCAACCAATCCAGCGGGTTAACAACCTGCATGAGTTGATCAAGCCGTTCTGGCGAGGATAATCGCTCTAAAGATTCTTGCCGGAATAAACCTTCTGCCTTTTCGTGATTAGGTGGCATGAGGATAGGTTTGAGTAGGGTTTTATAGGACTTTCATAGACCTAATATAGATAGATCTATATTAGGTCTATCTATATATATAGATAGACCTAGCGACGCAGTTGTTGAATCATCCAATCAAAACGAGTACCGGCAATAGCTGTTCCCTCTAAAACATCAAAATCCAGCTCATCCTCTACTTCAATCTCTTCTGAAAGAAGATTGATCGACTCTGATGTTAAATGGGCTAAACCTCCTTGGACTAATAGATCTTGACAACGAGTTGTCATAATCTGAGCCAAGGCTTGATAAAAACGGCTAGCGAAGCCCTGATCCATACGCATTTTTTCTGAAAGCGTTGATTGAGGAACACTCAAGAACCAGGCATTTTCTAGAGTTTTGACTGTGGCTGATGCTGCTCCTCCATCAACGAAGGACATTTCCCCTAAGATATCGCCCTTCACACGCTTGGCAACTTCAACTTCTTGAATGGTTGCTCCTGCTCCAATATTAATGTAAACACCTAGCACACCATCGAGCAGTAAATAAATTGCAGGAACCGCTTTCCCTTGCTCAATCAGGGAGGTTCCTAGGGAAGCTCGTTCAGCAGTGCCCTGGGCTAGTAACCATGCCACATCACTATCATTGAGTGTGGCAAAGACTCGCAGTACTTTTCGGAGTGGTTCTCCCTCTTTGACTTGACGTTTAGCCATCAAAACAGATAATTGTCTCAAGCGTTCTGATAGCTTAGTGGCTAAAAATCGGTAGAAGCGAGCGGCAAAATCTCGGTTACGAGTTAGTTGCTGATTTAATGACTGTCTGGGGATCTCTAGGACTTGGGTATCTCCGGCAGCGACAACAGAAAAGGGTGCTACTGGGTGACCCAAAATCGTGGTTTCTCCAATGAGAGCCCCACTGCCCAAAGCAATTTGATCTATACGATGAGTGCTAGCATCAGGCAGCTGAATAGCCAGCTCACCCTCCAAAACAATGTAAATGGCTGAACTTTCCTGATTAGCTTGTATTAGGGTCGAATTCGTTGATCGGGATTGAGTCTTGCCAATTGTGAATAGCCACTCACAATCGACTTCTGAAAACAAGTTAAAGTGAGTTAATGATTGACAAAAGTGGAGCATAGGAAGGGGGTTCTACTGCCAATATTGATTTCTTGAAAAAAATGGCTACAGTTTGGCTCCTGAACACTTTTCCGAAGAAGATATTGAGTGAGCTAATTACATAATAGGCCTGATTGAGTGATTGATGGCAATCCTGATTCAAATCTCAATATTTATTAAATGTCCTTTGTCAATATTTCGATGTTAACCTAGTGACCGAAGACCAACTGAGTTTTTTGAACTTGTACAATTTGTTACATTTTGGCTATCATCCAATGAATAGTTCATTTTTTTGAAAAATTAAATTTTCCCAGAAAATCGTCTTCAGAAAAATTAACGAACTGCCCATTACCAACCCAAATTCCTATCGAGATTGAGATATGACTCACAATAGTCTAAAGCTTTTGACATCCAAAAATTTTCGACTGCGGTCTGCATTGGTAGTTCCATTTACACTGCAAATTTTGGTAACAGTTGGGATTGTAGGCTACCTATCTTTTAAGAATGGACAAGAGGCTGTTGATTCTTTAAGCACTCAGCTTCAAGAACAGGCTCAATCTCGAATTCGTCAACGGCTTGATAGCTATTTAGCTTCACCATCTCAGGTCAATCAACTTAATTTGGAATCGATCCAGCTAGGCTTATTACAACCTCAGGATCAAACTAATATTAGGCAGTACTTCTGGCGACAAATGCAGGTTTTTCCAGAGATCAGCTATGTCAATATTGGTATGGAGTCTGGGGATTTTGTAGGAATTGGTCGGGAAGACCATGGTGACTTGTATCTAGAGCTAATGCAAGCAAGTGACAACTACCGATATAAGCGGTATGTGCTTGATCGTCAAGGTCAACCAGACAAACAGTTCACTAGTCAAGAATACCGATTTAAAGAAGAAGGATGGTATAAAAATGTGATTAGTAGCGGTCAGCCTCGCTGGAGTGACGTTTATCAGTGGAGCGATCGCCCTGAGATCATTTCAATTTCCTCTAGCTATCCAATTCTGGATCAGAACCGAAAATTGGTTGGTGTTTTAGGAGTTGACTTTGTTTTATCCCAAATTAGTCAATTTCTTAAAACACTTCAACTTGGTAAATCTGGTCGAATATTTGTGATTGAACGAAATGGTCTGATTGTTGCGAGTTCGAGTAACGAAAAGCCGTATTGGGTAAGTCAGGGGAAGGCCCGTCGCCTGAATGCTTTGAAAAGCCGAGATTTATTAGTGCGAACAACAGCTGAGTACCTAAAGAAACAATTTTCTGATCTCAGAAAAATTGATCATGATCAGTCTATGGACTTTCAAAATCAAACGGGTGATCGCCTCTTGGTTAGGGTTCAACCTTGGCAGGATCGTCTAGGGCTAGATTGGCTGATTGTCACTGTAGTTCCTGAATCAGACTTCATGGGAAAAATTAGTGAAAATACTCGAAATACGGCACTACTGTGTCTTATAGCGTCAATTGGTGCTGTTATCTCGGGACTATATAGCTCTCGTTGGATTACGCGCCCAGTGCTGAAGTTGGATGCGGCAGCTAAGCAAATTGCGGCTGGTAATCTCGACCAACATGTGGAAATAGACAACCTATTCCAGATTATTGAAATTACCAACCTATCTAATTCCTTCAATAGCATGTCCAATCAATTGAAAGCATCATTTACGAATCTTGAAACTCAAAAAAATTCCTTTGCTAGGTTTTTCCCTCCTGAGTATTTATCTTTCCTGAATAAACAGGACGTAACAGATATTGAGCTAGGCGACCATATCAGTAAAGAAATGGCAGTGATGTTCTCGGATATTCGATCGTTCACCACTTTGTCTGAAAAAATGACTCCTCAGGAGAATTTTGATTTTGTTAATGCTTATTTGCGGCGTGTCTCACCGGAAATTCGTGCTCATAATGGATTTGTGGTGAAATTTCTGGGCGACGGCATGATGGCTGTTTTTCCAAATGGTGTGAATGATGCATTAGCTGCTGGTGTTGCTAAATCACATCAGGTGCAACGGTATAACGAAAAGCGGCAAGCGGAGGGTTTGGTGGCAATTGATGTGGGAATCGGCATTCATGTGGGCCACATGATGGTGGGGATGGTGGGCGAGCATAATCGTATTCAAGGCGATGCCTTTTCTGATAATGTCAATTTGACTGCTCGCCTTGAGGGATTGACCAAGTTTTATGGTGTTTCTTTGCTAATTTCGGAAGATGTTTTAGTTCGCTTAAGTCACTCAAATCAATACAAAATTCGGTTTTTAGATCGAGCGGTGGTTAAGGGGCGTAATGAGCCGATAACTGTCTACGAGGTGTTGGATGCTCAACCAACGGAGTCTTGCTTGTTGAAGCTACAAACCCAAGCAGATTTTGATCAGGGAATCCAAGCATATTGTCAGGGACAACTGGTTCGAGCGCGGGATGCCTTCCAAAAGGTACTAGCGGTTAATGCTGCTGATAAAACGGCATTTCTTTATTTGAAGCGAATCGATATTTTAGTAGATCAGGGCGTTCCTGAAGACTGGACAGGGGTATGGAGCTTTAGTGAAAAGTAAGGTAGTGCCGTAATTCAGTAATGATGAGCCAGTGAAAGCTTTGTGGCGTAAGCAATTGCTTGCCAAAAATTCTCATCTCACAGGCACTACCACGTTGATATGTCAACTGAGATACCCGTATGATTGAGCTTGAAAAATAGGTCTCTCATGCTGATCAAATCTTGATCAAGAATGAAGGTCAACCAGATCTCAAAAAATCTCCGACTGCTGAGCACTGAGTAATTATGCTCAGGTAAGCTTTTGAGAATAGGTTTGACGATTTGAGAGAATGAGCATACCACTGGCGTATTACTTTTTGATTGTTTGGGGTAAGAATTACATCTTCTTGCCCCTTTTTTATAACCTGAATCTGTCATTCAACACTTCTGATCTATCCTGTACAACTATTCGAGTTCTAAATCTAGGTGATCGCAACAAGCCCAACCTAGCTCTGATTGAGAAGCGACGACAACTCGTTAATGCCTTATTGTGGGAGCATGGCATCAATCCTGATCAAGGGCTAATGCAAGACTTGGAAGATGATGAGTTTTTATATGACTTCTATGAAGAGATACTTTATGATTTACAAAAACCTCAAGGAGAGAAGTTAGATGCCTCTGCTCCAGTAGCTGTTAGCATTATCCGAAGTTGGCTGAATTGTAAAAATCCAGCTAAGAAAAGTAAGTAATTGCCTTGAAAATATCTCGATGATATGGACTGGAGAGCAATTTGATGAAAGCGATCGCCCTGAGTCAGCCCGGTGGGCCGGAAAATTTGCAGCTACAGGATTTGCCCCAGCCGGAGATTACGGCGGGCCAGGTGTTGGTGAAGCTCAAAGCGGCCGGCATTAACCCGATCGATACCAAGTTACGATCGCGCGGCACGTTTTACCCCGACACAACGCCCCAGGTGTTGGGGTGTGATGGTGCGGGGATCATCGAGGCGATCGGCTCCGAGGTGACGGGGTGGCAACCGGGCCAAGCGGTTTATTTTTGCTATGGCGGGTTGGGCGGCCCGGCGGGTAACTATGCGGAATGGGCGGCGGTGGATGCCCGCTGCCTGGCCCCCAAACCCGATCGCCTGAGTTTTGCGGAAGCGGCGGCGGCTCCTTTGGTGTTGATCACGGCTTGGGAGGCCCTGCGCGATCGGGCACGCATCACCGCTGGTCAAAAGGTGCTGATCCATGCCGGGGCCGGGGGCGTGGGCCATGTGGCGATTCAGTTGGCCAAGCTCTGGGGCGCGGAGGTGGCCGCTACGGTCAGCACGCCCGAGAAGGCGGATTTTGTGGCTGGGTTGGGCTGCGATCGCCCGATTCTCTATCGCCAAGAGGATTTCGTCAGCGCCTTGCAGGGCTGGACGGGCGGCCAAGGCGTAGATATTGCCTTTGACACGGTGGGCGGCGAGTTGCTGACGGCCACCTTTCCGGCGGTGAGGCCCTACGGCGACGTGGTGACGATTTTGGAACCTGCGGCCAACACCAACTGGAAAGTCGCCCGCAATCACAACTTGCGAATTGGGTTGGAATTGATGCTCACACCGCTTTTGAAGCATTGGGATGCGGGCTTACGACATCAGGCGGAGATTTTGCGTCAATGCGCGGCCTGGATTGATGCGGGTCGGCTCAAAATTCAGTTGCACCAAACCTTCCCGCTCGATCGCGCCGCTGAGGCCCACCAACTGCTGGAGCGTGGCGGTTTGATTGGCAAGCTGGCCCTGGCGATCGATCCCTAATTTCAGACTGCAAGTTTGCGACTTTGAACGGCTGGGCCATCGCGCAGAATCATCCCCGAATGGGATTTGAATTCAGTGGCTATGCTGGAGAGAGTTCCTGCGATCGTCCTGCTATGACTGCTTCTATTGCCGCCCAGTTAATTGCTGCCAGCCTCACACCTGACGAGTATCGCGCCCTTGAAGAAAAAAGCGAAACTCGCCATGAATATTGCGATGGAGTATCAATCCCCATGACCGGTGGCAGCTATCGACATAGCCAAATTATTACTAACTTGATAGTGCTGCTGGCTACAGCCTGGGCCGAAACGGAATATACCGTCCATGCCAATGATTTGCGCGTTTGGTTACCGGAATGGCAAATGGGCACATATCCGGATGTGTTGGTCATTACAGGTGAGCCACGCTTCACCGAAAATCGCACTGATGAAGTGTTAAATCCTACCCTGATCATTGAGGTTTTGTCGCCTTCAACGGCGGATTACGATCGCACGAAAAAGTTTAGTAAATATTGCTCCATTCCTGAGTTCCGAGAATATCTGTTGGTGGCTCAGGAAGAACCGGCAATTGATCGATTCTGGTTGGGTGAAGACGGCGACTGGCGTTGGCGAAGAACCGAAGGATTGACAGAAACCTGCTCGATCGCCACCGGCAATTTAGCGTTACCCCTGTCCAAAATTTATCGATCGGTTAGCTTTTAAATTCGGTTACCCATCAGCATTGCCCATGAACCCGACTCGATCGAGCGCCTCATCTTGGCAAACCGTCATCCGTTGGGTGGCGATCGGCTGTGTTGTGTTGGGCATTGGCCTTCGTCTTTGGGCCATTGATCACAATATCCTTTGGCACGACGAAGTACTAACGGCTGTCAGTGCCGCCGGCCATCGTTTGCCGGTGCTCCAGGCTCGTGAATTTGCCAACAAACTGGTCATGCAGCCGGAGTTGGTCGCCTATTTGGGGCCCAAGGGACAGCCTTGGCACACCGTTTTTGCTTCCGTGATTGGCAATCCAGAGCATCCACCGCTCTATTACCTGTTAACGCGGTTTTGGATGGAATGCTTTGGCAGCAGTGCCCTTGCCCTTCGGAGCTTGCCCACGATTTTTGGGCTGGCGGTTTTTCCTGCTCTGTACTGGGTCTGTTGGGAATTAACCCGATCGCCCTTGGTGGGTTGGGTGGCCATGGCGCTGGTGGCCCTGTCCCCGTTTCATGTGCTGTATGGGCGAGAGGTGCGGGAATATAGCCTGTGGGCGGCGTTGCTGTTGGTGTTGGGGGCGCTGCTGCTGCGTGCTTTGCGGTTAACAGAACGGGCGGCCACTTGGGGTGATCGGGTGCGGGCCTGGTGGCCCTACAGCTTGGTTTTGGCGCTGGGGCTATACACCTCCCTGTTGACGGTTTATGTGTCCGTAGGTCAAGGGTTGTATGTGTTGTGGCTCGATCGGGGGCGACTGGGCTGGCGGGTGCGATCGCTCATTCTGGCCGGCTTGGCCGGTGGGTTGCTGTTCTTGCCTTGGGCGCTGGTGTTGTTGAACCATTGGGAAGCCGCTCGCCAGCTCACCGCCTGGATGACTGCCTATGAAGAGCCGCGCATTCAAGTGCTCCGCCGATTGGTCATCCAAGTGTTGCGAGGGTTCACGGATTGGGTTCCCGTGGGCGCTGGTTGGTGGGGGGCGGGGCTGTTTTGCGCGATCGCCCTGGGAGTCTTGATCTGGCTGCAACGGCAGTTTCCCCTGCGGGTGAGCGGTTGGGTGCTGACCCTCACGTTGGTCTCCACCAGCCTATTGGTGATCCCCGATCTGTTCGATGGCGGGCTGCGCTCCATCTCAACGCGCTACTGGACTCCGACCTATCTGGGGCTGCAAATTGCCCTCGCGATTCTGATTGCCCAATCCCTGACCCAAGGGCAAACCCTGCGCCGCAGTCTCGCCGCGATCGGGGCCAGCCTGTTGTTAACCATTAGCCTGCATGGTAGTTGGCAATTAATCACCGCCACCACCAATTGGGCCAAGGGCATTAGTGTTAGCTTGCCTGCTTTTGCGGAACAGATTAACGCCGCCGCGAACCCCTTGGTGATTGCGGATGGATTTGGCTATCGAGTTGGCAACACCATCGCCCTGGCCCTACGTCTGCGGCCCAATATACCGTTCTATTTGGTCTCAGATTTTCGACAGGTCAACCCCGGTGATTTGCAGTTGTTGAAAACGGCGATCGGGCAAATGACTCCACCGATTAGCGATCTGTACGTCCTGAACCTGATGCCCCCGTTTCGCGAGGCGATCGAGGCAGAATTAAAAGGGCAAATCCAACCCCTCGGCGGTGACAATATGGCCTGGCTCGATCGATTGCAACTGCCTTCCCCGATCGCCGCCCAAAAGCCCATGCCGTTAAATTCAAACCTTGAGCAGTTCAAACTTTAACGAAATTCAAACTTCAACAAAAAAGATAAGAATCAAAAAGATCAGAACAAAAAAGACAAGAGGTTTAAACCCCTTGCCTTTGAACGATTGCCATTGACCGCAAATTGCTAATTGCTAGCAATTTCTAGGCCAAATTCACCAGCTTCAGGGTCAAATCCCACATTCTTTGACCCCGTTGCTCATCGCGGGCCTGAGGTGAGACCCGTTGCAGGAAGGCTTCGCGACCCTTCTTCTGGCGGTTGCCCCAGCTAAAGTAAGCCCCCGACTGCTTGAAGTCAGGATCTGCCACCACCTGAGCTACCCGATCGCCCGCCAACTCCTGGGACACATAGCCCCCAGTGATGTTCTTTTGGAACCAGGGGAAGATGGTTTGGAACAGGGGATAGTGATTGCGGAAGAGGGGCGTATCGGCCACACAACCGGGATAGAGCGAAGAGAACGTAATTCCAGTGGACTCATGGAAGCGACGGTGCAACTCGCGCATGGTCAGCACATTGCAAACCTTGCTTTCCTTGTAGGCCCGCACCGGCTCAAACTTCTTGCCATTGGCCATGCAAATCGGATTTTTGAAGCCCTGTGCAAAGCCTTCCAGATTGCCCAAATCGGGCTGAGGCGGAATTTTGCCCCCCAATTCGTCGGGGTTGTGGGTCACCGTGCCTAAAATCACCATCCGCCGATCGGGATAGTTCGAGAGCTTCATGTCATCCAACATCAGATTGCACAACAGGAAGTGGCTCAGATGGTTGGTGGTCATGGTCAGTTCATAGCCCTCAGGACTCCAAAGCGGTTCCTTAATCAAGGGCATATAAATGGCAGCGTTACAGACCAGCGCATCGAGCGATCGACCCAGCGATCGAAAAGCACTGACCAACATCCGCACGCTGGTGAGGTTCCCCAAGTCCACTTGGAGCACCGTATAGCTATCTTGAGGAATGCCCGCCTCGGCCGCCGCCGCGTGGGTTTTTTCCAAATTCCGGCAAGCCATCACCACATACCAGCCACGATTGACGAGGGCCTTAGCGGCGTACAGCCCGACTCCCGAGGAAGTACCGGTGATGAGGACGGTGGGTTTTTGCTGTTCTGCCATTGCTGTTGTGCGGTTTTATCGTGATGGGTTACTAAAAAAAGGGGGCAGAGCAACTGGCTCTTGCGCCTCATGCCGATCGAAACCGACGGTAATCGCCTCGATCGCGATCGGGAACGCTTTGCTCTGTTGAATGATGCCACCGGGCCCAAACGGGGCCAGGCGATCGCATCCTATCGAGAATCGCCTAATTGCGCGTCGCGAAAGGCGAAAACCTCAACCAATCTTAAAATCTTGGCCGGTTGTTGAGAATTTTGCAGGGTGGCATCCAAATTATTTGGCTAGCACCCTTGCGATTTTTCATCCATGGCGTATAATACATACTCGCGTCAAAAATATTGAGTTTTGTTCCGTTAGCCAAACGATCACCACTCAATCAATCTCCGTAACCTAGAGATTCGAAGACGCACTAAGGCTCAGTAGCTCAGAGGTTAGAGCAGGGGACTCATAAGCCCAAGGTCGCAGGTTCAAATCCCGCCTGAGCCATCGCTGAAACGCTTGCGCTGCAAGACTTTTAGATTGCTTGCAACAGTATTCAGAACTGTAAAAGTAAGATCATTTTAAGATCATTGGCCATCGAGCTGATTTTCAAATGGTCAGACTCCCTGTTTGCCGCACTAGCAAGCTTGAAGCGGAACATTAGGCTAGTAGACTTCTTTCACGAATCAGTTAGAAGCCCTCATCCTTAACCCCTTTCCCAAAATGGACTGATCAACGGTCATTTTGTAGGTTGGGTTGAGGCACGAAACCCAACAACAGTAAGGCTCGTGGTGATTGAGTTGGGTTTCGCAAAGCTCAACCCAACCTACCGGAGAACTGCAAGCGATCGGAAGTTAGCCTCCAACAAGAACGCGATCGACTGTTTAGGTCGATCGCGCTAATGATGCTCAACGAAAAAATGCAAGCGCACCCAGGGCATGGCCACCTCCAAGCTGGCCCGCGCCATGCAAATTCCCGAGTCCTAAGATTGAGTTGAGCTTTCTAACCCAGATCGATTCTTGAAGTACTTATAGGTGTTAGCCTTTGTACCTCGGCCTAACCCTATGCTGCTACTCCTTACCTGATTCCTTTTTTGCGGTGACGGCAATCAAAAGAATCGGGAAATTGATATTGATCTGATGAGGCACTGAGTCAGACTGCTTCAAGACCGTAGTCAGAAATACTAAGCATGAAGCGAGAATATTCAGCCAGCGATTGGATGGTTTAGACATGGTTTTGACCCATCTAATTCGCCCTGAAACGCAAAACCGCCGAAAGGCGCGGCGCATTGCGTTCCTTTCGGCGGTTTATACTCTATTGTAATCGCTAGTACCCGTTTGTCAAGATTGGGGCTGAGGATTACGGTCTGACTTTTGCTGACCGTTCCCAAATGCTCTGTACCTTATTCCCCAGTACTGATAAAGACGCAAAGCATCGAAAAATCGCTCCCATGCAGGGCAAACAATATGAGTATCAGTATCAACTGACAAAGTTGCTGGCTGTAAAGGATTGTGGGGTGAGGAGTGGTGACGAGCCAGTGAGGTCGAAGACAGCAAGAATTTGTCCTGAGCCTTTCACCCTAATCACGACATCAGATGGACTGACTGATGAAAGGCTAGAGAAATTTTTCCTAACCTCACTGGCCACAAGACCTGCTTGAGCAACGGTGGAGATGACTAAATTATCAAAAGTTAGTCCTCCGCCCAATTGAATGACATCTTGACCGGGCGCAAAGTCGGTGATGTAGTCAAATGAGTTATCAGCCAAAGGAGATATAGCAAAGGTATCTAGCCCACTTCCACCTATTAGGACATCAAATCCTAAATCTCCTGAGAGGAAATCATTGCCGAGATTGCCGCTTAAGTAGTCGTTTTCGCGTCCACCAAACAGTTGATCATTACCATCATTGCCCCACAATGTATCTTGGCCCAGGTTACCAAATAGGAAATTGCCATTCGATTCTCCTGGCCCTAGTTGGACTCTGCCATAGATCACATCATCGCCACGCCCACCATACAGTGAGTCTTCTCCCAACCCCCCAAAAATGGTGTCATTGCCTTCATTTCCAAAAATTTCGTCGTTGCCACCCTCTCCAAAAATCTCATCGTTGCCGCCAAGTCCCAGCGTGCGGCGGCCCAAATCAGTGTCGTAGATGGTATCAGCCCCAGAAGTTCCCTGAGCGTCAGGATTATTCAGAACAGAAATGATTGCCATTGGTTTTTGTGAGAACTTTTGAAATCCTAGCACAAAGGGTCAGGACTCAGTATTAGTCCTGACCCACCATGGTGATGCTTCAAGTATGATTGCTCTCGCAATTGGAGTGGGAAGGCTAGATCGGGTGCTCTGCGCTCCTTGGAAGGTGGGGGCTACGATGCAGAGCATAGGAACGATTCAAAACGATCCAATGATCAAAATAATTTAGAGGCGGCATCAAAGGAACTCAGAAATCCACTGGGCATTCTCGGCTGGCATCCCCACGCCCATAAATTCTTCGACACTAGACCCATCCGCGACTCCTCGGTAGGCCCAGCGGTTTGCCCGGTCATCCCATTGCATGATGATAGTGACTTGGTAACCCATAGGGTCACTAGGGCGTTCCTTGATGAAACAAATTGCTGCCCCCCATTCCACGTAAGCTTGAAAGCGATCAATGGTTACCTGTCCTGATCTCGGGACTTTCATCACCCGTACTACGTGGTTAAAAGCGGCGCGCTGGAGATCGAAGAGCTTGTTGATCCGAGGATCAGCGGGGTCAACGAGTCGCTGAGCAACCACCGGAGATACCAGAGGAACCGGAGTAGGCGGTGCAGGCAGAGCGGAAACGGGGGAAATTAGGGGGAACATAGGGGTGCATAGTACGTAGTCTGATTTTCCCACGCAGATGGCGGGAATACCGGATTCGGACGATCTGCATTACCCAAGTCAAGATTGCGGGCTATGATGCAGGGCTTCTGGGATGCGTTCCCATGCTCTGCATGGGAACGATCTACGACTTAACGACTAGCCAGGTTAGGTTTGCGGCTTGCGTCAGCCTCCCAGGGTTTACAGCGTCAGGGATTGCACATCGCCTTCGATTAGGGCGGCCAAGTCGCGCAGGAAGCCTGCCGAATCTGCACCGTAGATGATCCGGTGATCAGCGGTCAGGTTCACTTGCATCACCCGCTTCACGCCCAACAAACCGTCATCGGTGGCCACCACAGTCGGCTTGGATGCGCCCACGGCCAGGATTGCCCCTTGGCCCGGCGGCAAAATTGCATCGAAGCGATCGACCCCGAACATCCCCAGGTTCGACAGGGTGAAAGTGCCGGTCGTGTACTCATCTGGCTGCAACTGCTTGCTGCGGGCGCGGGTTACCAGGTCTTGCCAGTTGCGCGACAGGGAATAGAGATCCACCTGGTCGGCATTCTTCAGCACGGGGGTGATCAGGCCACCATCAGGCATGGCCACGGCCACGGCGATGTTGATGTCGCTGCGGTAGGCGATCGCGTCAGGGGCATAGGCCGCGTTCACCACCGGGTGCTTGCGCAGGCTGAGGGCCACGGCCTTGGCCAGCAGGGCGGTCATGGTCACGCCCTTGGACTTCACTTGTTTGTAGAGTGCGTCCAGCTTGTCGGTGGTGATTGAGTAGCCCACGCGGAAGGTGGGAACGCTCAGGCTGACCATCATGTTGTTGACCACGGCCTTTTGCAGGGTGGTCATGGCCACGGCTTGACCGGGCATGGGCGGCAACGGCGCAGCAGCGGCAGCCGGAGCGGGAGCAGCGGCGGGCACGGCTACGGGCGCGGCGATCGGGGCGGGGGCAGCGGCCGGGGTGCGACCGGCGGCCCGTTCCACGTCTTCAGCTACGATCCGACCATTGGGGCCCGAACCGGTCAGGCCACTCAGGTCAACTTTCAGTTCTTTGGCCAGCTTCTTGGCGCGGGGCGAGGCGATCGTGCGGCCGCTGGGGCTGGCTGCGGGGGCGCTGGCTCCATTGCTGGGGGCAGCGGCCACGGCCACCGGGGTGGCAACGGGCGTGGCGGCCGGGGCCGAAGCGGCGGCCGGGGCAGCGCTGGCTGCGCCACCGGACAGACCGGCCGCTTGGGCCTTGGCGGCTGCAATTTCCGCTTCGGTTTCGGCAATCAGGGCGATCGTGGAACCCACAGGGGCGGAACCACCGGCATCAACAACGATCGCGGCCATGTAGCCCTCGTTAAAGGATTCCACGTCCATGTCTGCCTTGTCGGACTCGACGATGAGGATCGTTTCGCCTTTGGCTACTTTGTCGCCCGGCGCTTTTTCCCACGAGACGATTTTGCCTTCGGTCATCGTGGAGCTAAGGGCAGGCATGAAGACTTCGTGAATCATGGGCCGATCGTACCGGGGAACGCTAGGACTTGAATGGTTGGGCTGCAATTCGCCAAAGTCAGATTTTACCGTCTGTTGGGGACGGTGGAGGCGTTGGTTGGCGATCGAGCCGTCAGAGTCAGGGATCGATCGTGTCACGCCGGGTGCTCACCGGTCGGTGGCCCCGGGAGCGCCCTAGTTGCGGAGGTCAGCAGATTTCAGATATTCCGTGTTCACGCCCGATTCACGGGTGAGGGCAATTTTGCCGGTGCGGGCCAGCTCGCGCACGCCAAATTTTTCCAGCAATTGCAGAATGGCTACCATCTTGCCTGGGTCGCCCACCACCTCGATCGTGAGGGAGTCGTCAGACACATCCACCACCCGCGCCCGAAAAATTTGCGCCAGTTCAATAATTTCTGATCGGGCACTGCTCGGCGCATTTACCTTCACCAACATCAACTCCCGTTCCACACAGGGCACTTCGGTGATGTCTTGGACTTTGATCACGTTGATCAGTTTGTAGAGCTGTTTAACGATTTGCTCAATGATCCGGTCATCGCCGGACACGATCATCGTGATTCGCGATACGCCCCCTTGCTCGGCAGGGCCGACGGCCAGGCTTTCGATGTTGTATCCCCGGCGGGCAAAAAGACCCGCGATGCGCGTCAAAACGCCGGCTTCGTCCTCGACAAGTACAGAAAGGGTGTGTTTCATGGTTCGGTGAAAGGCTGATGGCCAGAGCGGGCGATCGATCGGGTGCATCCCAAAGGTGAATCACACCCAATTAAGGTGAATCGCATCCAATGTTGATCCCAATTCCCAATCGCATTCCAAATCTTGCGACAGCCTTTCAGTATAGAAGGCTGGCGAGATCTGTGGGTGCAAGGCCCAGGTTCGGAGTCTGTGGACTGTTCTTGGGGATAACCGATCGGGGATCGCACAGCCAACGGATCTTGAGGTAGGAATTAGAGCAACGGGATGGAAGGACGAGCGGCCAACCAACTATTGGGCGGCCTAGTGGGCGGCAGCGCCACCGAGGTAGAGTTCCGCCACTTTTGGATCGTTGAGCAGATCGCGGCCGGGCCCCGTGAAGCGATCGCGCCCTGCTTCTAGCACATAGCCCCGATCGGCCATTTCCAAAGCCTTGCGGGCGTTTTGCTCAACCAAGATAATCGAAGTGCCCGTGCTGTTGATGGCCTTAATTTGCTCAAAAACGTCGTTGACCAAAATAGGCGAAAGCGCAGCGGAAGGCTCATCCAACACCAGCAACGCCGGTTCCAGCATCAGGGCCTTGCCCATGGCCAGCATTTGCCGCTCACCGCCGGACAATGTGCCCGCTCGCTGGTGGCGGCGCTCGTGCAATCGGGGGAACATGGTGAAGATGCGTTCCTTCAACGACCCGATCGGTCGTTCTAGGATGAATGCGCCCATTTCCAGGTTTTCTTCGACCGTGAGCGATCGAAACACGTTGGCAATTTGCGGCACATAGCAAACGCCCCGTTGCACCACTTCATTGGCCTTCAGGTGCCCGATCGACTCGCCATGGAACAAAATCTGGCCCCGATTGGGGTTCAGCAGCCCCGCGATCGTTTTGCCCAAGGTGGATTTACCCGCACCGTTGGGGCCAATGATCGCCACCAGTTCGCCAGGGGCCAGGGTCAAATTCACCCCTTGTAAGATGTCGAGGCCCTTCAGGTAGCCAGCGTATACGTCTTGGACTTCAAGGAGAACTGACACGATCGAGCAGGGGTGGAAGTTTCAACTAATCGTAATACCATTTTTGGCAAATGCCATTTCTGGCAAATGCCTTGTTTTGGCGAATGACCTGGGGTTCAGCATGGAAAACTCAACCATGACCGCGAAATTGCTGTTGGAGCAACTGATTTCTCCGGAACAGTTGGCCCCAATGCTGTCGGATCCGGATTGGGTGGTGGTGGACTGTCGGTTTTCCTTGGGCGATCGCAACTTGGGACAACAGCAATACCAAACTGCCCACATTCCCGGCGCGGTCTATGCGGATTTGGAGCGGGATTTGTCTGGGCCCGTTGGCCCCCATGGCGGTCGGCATCCGCTGCCGGTGATCGATCGCCTGGTGGATCAACTGGGCTTTTGGGGCATTGATGCCGATCGGTGGGTTGCGGTCTACGACGATTCCCAATTTGGGTTTGCGGCCCGGTTCTGGTGGCTGTTGCGCTATTTGGGCCACGATCGAGTGGTGCTGCTGGATGGCGGTTGGTCGGCCTGGCGAAGAGCTGGTTTGCCCACCACCAGCCAACCCAGCCACCCGATCGTCCGTCAGTTTGTGCCCCGCCCGCGCTTGGAACTGCTGGCCTCGATCGACACCATCAAACAAGCCCAGCGGTTGGCAGAAGGAACCATCATTGACTCCCGAGAACCCGCTCGATATCGCGGCGAAGTGGAGCCGATCGACCCCGTAGCTGGCCACATTCCCGGAGCCATTAACTATCCTTGGGTGCAGGTTTGCGACCCAGAAGGCCGCGCCCACTCGATCGCCTCCCTGAAATCCCACTTTCAGGACTTGCCCCCCAATCCGCCCCCGATCGTCTACTGCGGTTCCGGCGTGACGGCCTGCGTTAACCTGTGGGCCCTGGCCCGCGCTGGACTGCCCCAAGCTCGTCTCTACGCTGGCAGTTGGAGTGACTGGTGTTCCTATCCGGATTTACCCAAAGTCACTGCTCCGGCTGAGTGAGTGTGTTTGAGGAGCCTAAATGATGATTCTGCTGACTGATCGATCGTTGAAGACAAGGGGCTAACAATCACCAAAGATAAGGGGCTTAAGCCCCTCGCCCCTGCGGTTGTTGTTCTTTGAATCAATTTTTCAAGGTGATTTTTCTAATCAAATCTAATCAAATAGTTTCTCAAGAATTCCCCTTAAAAAAGCTTGAAATTGCCAACGGAGCATCATCAACATGGCCCTTTCTGAAAAACTCATTGAACTGGTTGTTGATAAGGTGCTCATTGGCGGCATTGTGCTGATTGCCGGTTATTGGTTAAACAAGCGATTTGAAATTTTCAAAAGTGACATTAATGAAAAATATCGCCAGCGCCAAATCCTAGTCGATTTAGAAAATCAGCAGAAACAGCGCGTTGCCGAATTAGAACAAGAAATTGTGCTGGCTCGTCATCAAGCGGAACTGGAATTCTTGGAGCGCCAAATTTCCGAATTCTATTGGCCAATTTACTTACGCCTTGAAAAAGATAACGCCATGTGGCAGCGAATCGCCACTTTGGGCGCAAGAGATCATGCGTTGCCGGATTCTGCCGGAGAAATTATTGAGCGGGACTTTATTTTAAAAAATCACGATGAAATTGTCGCAATCATCGAATCCAAAATTCACCTAGCTGAACAGGCAGAGAATAGCCAAGAGTTGATTGAAGAATTGCTGAAATATCTGAAACATGTGGCAATTTACAAAGCTGTGCGATCGATCGAATCCATGCGCGGGGTGAACCCAATGGATTTAAACGAACCCTTTCCGTCCAAGCTGTTTCCCCTCATTCAGCACAACTTTCGATCGCTCCAAGCTCGGTATGAGCAACTGAAGCAAGCCAAATTCCGGGACTTGAACCCCTCCTGAATCAATCCGGGCGATCGCCCAGGCCTCGGCGGCCAATTCACCAGCCATGGCCAGCGCGATCGCTGCAATTTCTCCTTTTTGGTCGCTTTAGCGTCCCGATCGCGCCCATATTTACAAAGATCTGCATTTAAACAGGGTGGTTGCAGCCCTTAATCGCAAGTTAATCGCTCTGATCCCTCGGGATCTATAAACTTTTGCAAAGGGGCGATCGGCCCCCAATTGACCCGGCCCGATTCCGGCGCGATCGCCCTAAAGCCCCACCCCTCAACAACTTGATGGTCAACCCGATCGTCAGGGCGATCGGCCCGGGAAGACCCCAGCGACCCATTCCCTAAAACTCGACTTAAGATTTATTCTCAATAATGCGAGCTTCTTGCAAATGCTCATTTGTACCTGTTACCATTTGGCAGAGGGAAACGCTTCAGGTCAAACCTCGCCAACCCCTATGTTTTCCTACACACCACAGTCCCTAAAAGCCGAGTTAAACGAGCGCGGTTGGCGGATGACTCCCCAACGCGAAGTGATCCTTAATGTCTTTAAGGATCTGCCCGAAGGTCGCCACCTCAGCGCCGAAGATCTGTATCACTTGCTTGAAGAGCAAGACCAAGGCATCAGCCTTTCTACGATCTATCGAACTCTGAAATTAATGTCGCGCATGGGCATTTTGCGCGAACTGGAATTAGCAGAAGGCCACAAGCACTACGAACTGAATCAGCCCTATCCCCATCATCACCATCACTTAATTTGCGTTAAGTGCAACAAAACGATCGAATTCAAGAACGATTCGGTTTTGAAAATGGGAATTAAGCAATCGGAAAAAGAGGGCTACCATCTGCTCGATTGCCAGTTAACCATCCACGCTATTTGTCCCTCCTGTCAGCGATCACTCTTGCCGCTTTAGTCTGTGAATAATGATCTTGAATTAGGGGTTGGCTGAGTGGAAAACCATTGAGCCAACCTTTGATTATGATCGGGCGTGCTAGGCTCTGGTGTTCTGAAATTTCGGTATTCTGAAATCTGGGTGTTTTAGGGGCTTAAATTTTGGTTCACCCGATCGATTCGGGGCTATAAAAACGGTTTCAGCACCTTGAACTATCTGAGAACTATCTGAACCCAGTGAACTAATCGAGTGAACTAATCGATCGAGTCTTGAGCATCCAGATCGCGATCGCCAGAGTCTTGATTGTCTAAGTCTTGAGCGCCATAGCCTGGATCACCATAGTCGATCGGCAAACGTGGCAATGCTGGTTCCCCATGAACCGGATGATCAGCGATGCCTTGGGCGGTTTGATAGTGTAGCCCCCAGTTGTGCATCGCTTCCAGCACTGACCACAGGGATTCGCCCAGCGGCGTGAGGGAATATTCCACCCTGGGCGGCACTTCTGGATAAACTTGCCGGTGAACAATGCCATCGGCTTCCAACTCCCGCAACTGCTGGGTCAGCATTTTTTGCGTCACGCCCTGAAGTGCTCGCCGCAGTTGAGCAAAGCGCATGGTTCCTGCAAATAGCTCGCGCAAAATCAGGACTTTCCATCGCCCATCAATAATGTTGAGTGTTGTCTCAACGGCACAACTGAGGCGCGTGAAGCCTGTGGTGGGTGCTGGATTCGGGGTAATCATGGGCGATCGATCCTCATACAGCGAAGGAAGCCATAGCAAACCATATCAAAAGCAATATAGATCAATTTCTTCAAGTTGATGGTTGAAATGTTTCTTGAATATGCTTTTGAATACTCGCTTGAGTTTTTTAGAAATTATGCTGAAGAACTGCACTTAGAAATTGCACTTAGAAATTGCATTTTCAAGAAAATCTAAAATTGAATTTTGACTTAAGAATATTCTCAAGCTTTTCCTATTCTTAGGTCTCTTCATTGAATTAGTTAATTCGGTTGATTGAGTTGATTGAGTGGCCGGGTGGTTTCTTTTTGGTAACTACCGCACTTTTTTGTGCGTACTTGTTGCTGCCAAGGGAAGCCCCTAGGATCAATTCAATCGCCTAGTTTACTGAACCGAGAGAGAGTTTTAAGCATGACTGCTCCTAATGAGGCTGTGATTGCTGATACAAAGCCTGAAGTGATTGAACTGACACCGGGAAAATATTTCTGGTGTACTTGTGGTCGATCGGCTGCTAAGAAATTCTGCGATGGATCCCACCGGGGAACGAGTTTCACGCCCTTCGCCTTTGAGGTGACAGAAACGAAGAAGGTCGCGATTTGTAATTGCAAGCAAACTCAAAATTCACCTTTCTGTGATGGTTCCCATCAGCCGCTGGTGGCTGGTTAGAACTCAAATTCGGTGAAAATGGCTGATTTTTCGGTGCATTGAAATGGTCAAAGGCTGATCAGTTACCTGTAGGGTGGGCAGTGCCCACCGAACCGTTGATTCATGGCATTTGCGATATGACGTGCCAATTATTTTAGGTAAAGGCTGTAGTCAGAGGCTGATCAGATCATGATCCTGAGGTGAATCGGCGTTACCGGTGGTTTCGGTTGTTGATGTGATTTGCTGATTGCTGGATTTTGCGTTTCTGAGTTTTGCGTTTCTGGATTTTGCAGGGTTTGATTAGGTTGAACAGTGGAGTAATTGAGCCATGACTATTTCGTCTTCTGCTGCTGCCTCGATCGCCCCGACCGCTGCGGGCAACATCACGATTCGGCGATCGGGTGATCGGGGCCATGCCAATCACGGTTGGTTGGATAGCTATCACAGTTTTTCGTTCAGCAGTTACTACGACCCCAATCACATGGGATTTCGGACGTTGCGAGTGATCAATGAGGATGTGATTGCCCCCAAGCAAGGGTTTGGCACCCATGGCCATCGCGACATGGAAATCGTGACCTATGTGCTGAGTGGGTTGCTGGAGCACCGGGACAGCATTGGCAACGGCTCCCTGATTCGGCCGGGCGATGTGCAACGGATGAGCGCCGGAACGGGCATTTTGCACAGCGAATTTAATGCGTCGGATTCGGAGCCGCTGCACCTGTTGCAAATTTGGATTTTGCCCGATCGCAACAACTTGCAACCGGGCTATGAGCAGGTGTTCTTTGCGCCGGAAGACAAGCAGGGGCGGTTACGGGTGGTGGCTTCGCCCGATGGTCGCGATGGCTCGGTGACGATTCATCAGGATGCGCTGATTTTTGCCAGCTCGTTGGCGGCGGGCGATCGGGTGGTGCATCAATTTGCCAGCCCTGAGCGTGGCGGATGGTTGCAGGTGGCTCGTGGGGCGATCGCCCTGAATGGGGTGACGCTGGAGGCGGGCGACGCGGCGGCCATCACGGCCCTGGAGCAGGTGGAAATTACGGCTTCCGAGAATGCGGAGCTGTTGCTGTTTGACCTGGCCTAAGGCTGGCTTAAGGCCGAGCCAATGGCCGCTGCGTGGATCATGGATTCGGAGGGGCGATCGCTTGACGACGGAGCCGCAAAACGATTGCATGGATTCGATCGCTGTTTTTAGGGCCTGATCCCGAATCCATGAGCACCAACGGCAATCCGTTTCACGATCGCCCCTCTCAACCGGGCGCTGATAGCCTGCCGGGTGACCAACTGCCCCCCGAAGACTACGCCCGCAAGCTCTATGAAATGCAGTTGCGGGCGGAGGAGCGCCGCTTGCGGGAAGAGGCCCGGCAAATGGCGATCGCACGGCGCAATGAGGTGTTGCGGCGGGTGCAACAGGGAACCTATTACCTGATTGTGGCCCTGGAAATTTTGATTGGGATGCGATTCCTGTTGCAATTGACGGGAGCGAATCCCCGCAGTCCCTTTGCTCAGGGCATTGAGTTTTTGGCCAGTCCCTACATTGGCCCCTTTTCAACGTTATTCCCGGTGTTTCGGTTTGGTCAGTTCAATGCGTTGGATCTGAATGCGATCGTGGCGATGCTGACCTATGCCCTGTTGGGGGTGCTGTTTGTGCGGCTGCTGAAGATTGTGTCGGATTAGCCGATCAGGGTCAGTGATAACCCTCGAAGGCGAGCGATCGAGGGCGTTGGGTCGCAGGGGAGCAATGCCCATCTGGCAGCCCCAAAGAAAAGTCTTGACTCGCGATCCATCAAGTCTTGCGGCGATCGAGCGCATCGCCCAATCCTTGAATGATGCCGCGGCCAATGAAGCCGAGGCCTCGGCCGATCGCCTGGAGCACCATCAGGGCCCCACGACCGGCCAGGGTGACCGTGGCCCGCACCCGAGGGGCGATCGCGTCGCGGGCTTCAATCAGCAACGTGACCCCCAAGGGCACACCAGACAGGGCCCGCCACTCCTGGTTGCGGGGCGCATAAACCGGCAGGGCCACAATGCCCCGATCGCTGGCCGTCAGCAGCCAATAGCGACTTTCGTAGATGGCTTTGGGTTCGCTGACCCAGCGTTGCACTCGATATTTCCAAGCCAGGTCATTCCGAAACCGTTCCACTTCCCGGGTGGGCAACCAGCGCCGATCGAACAGGGCCAGCTTCAGGCCTTCCCGATCGCCATAGCGATTCAAAACCGGTTGCACCACGGCGCAGGCCAAACAAAGCACCAGATTGTGAAGCAGGGCACTGGCCCGATCGAGGGCGGCCCCGGTTCCCGCCTCCACCGTCACCCCATCCACCGTTAGGGGCAGACCCCACAGCAGATGTTCTAGCAGGGGGCCCAATTCCACGGCGCGATTCAGAATGTCTGTGGCCACGATCGGCCAATCCTGAAGCAATCGATCGCGTTGGAGCCGCAAGGCCCCACTGCCCGATCGCAGGGTTGAGCGCTCCGTGAGCCAGTCGCCTAAAAAGTCATCCAGAAGCTGAACCCACCAGGTTTGCAACAAGGCTTCCTGTTGGGCCAGCAGCCGATCGCCCCGCAGTCGATCGCGGCGCACTTCCTCCAGACCCCGTTCCACCCGCCGCAACACCAGGGCCAACAGTTCCCGACGGCGATCGGGATGCAAAATTTCAATTTCCAGGGGGGAACCGGTCAAATTCACCAGTCGATCGACCGTCAGCCGGGCCACCGCATCGTCAAAGAGAGTCGATCGCCAAAGGGTCAGGTCTAGGGCGGTTGGTGTGGAACCACTCGCCGGATCCTCAGGAGGCGGGGGCGGATTACGGCTGGAGTCGATCGCTCCGGAGCCGATCGGGCGATTGGGTGGCGCATTGGCCGATGGATTGGCCCCACCCGCAGCCTGATTAGCGGCTGAATTGGCCGGTTGCGTTGGTGAGCGGTTAATCGGGCGCGTTGCCGATCGACCCAAAGGCGAATTGAGCACCGATGCTGACGATGCCGTATCGTCCTCTGGATCCCAGCCGCTCCCGCCCCGATTCGTTGGATCCAGATTGGTTGGATCCAGATTGATCGATGGGTCAGGAATGCCGCCCGCCAGCCAGCCCAAAACCGAGCGGGCCGCCCGCAACTCGCGCTGCCGGCCCGCCAAGACCCACTGATCCCACCAAGGGCGATCGCGTCGTTGGGCCAACGTGGCCCCGTCTCGCAGGGCCCGATCAACCTCCAGCCACTGGGATTGGAACCAGCGCTGCCGATTGCTGAGGGCTGGCGGTCGGCTCAATTGTCCCTACCCCAACTAGCGAGGTGTGGCAGCGGGAGCCGGTGCGGGCGCTGGACGCAGGGCCCCCGGACTGATGAAGCCCAGCTCCGCCAGTTGTTGATAAGCCTTGGTTCCCAAATCTCGCGTGGGGCTTTGGCTCGAAACAATCTGCACCAACAGAGGAATGGCTAATTCCGGTTGATTTTGGGCCCGGTGAACCAAGGCAAGCTGATAGGTCGATAAATCGCGCATTTGGGCCGCTTCAAGGGCGTTCTTGCGCTGTTCTTGGGAAATGCGGTTGTCGATCGCGGAAAATGCACCAGACAATTGCTGATGGAAGTTCGACAACTGGTTAAACACCTGTCGAGCTTGCTGCAAGCGCTGTTGAGCCAAACCGTAGTTTTGGGACTCGATCGCGCGGGCAGCTTCGTCCATCAAGCGTTGACCGCCGGCCATGCTCAACAGTCCCGTTGCTTGAACCACCGCCGGTTCAGGGTTAGCTGGCGTGGCATCGGGCAAATTCGTTTCTTGGGCCCGCACGCTGGGGGCCAGCGCGGCAACTGCCAACAGGGGAAAAACAACACGCAGCAACCGGGGGAATCGAAGGGCTAGCATGGGCTGGGTGGATTGATTAGGAGCCGCTTGACATCCTCCCCACCCCAAAGGCGTGGGGGTTCTGGTGCTAACCAAGCAACCGAGGTTGCTCGACTAGACCATGGGTTGACGCTTCATGGGCCGCCACCAGCGAACTGGATTCACGCTGGCCTCTGCGTCCGTTTTGAGTCTCGGACTGCCCGCCCGCGACTGGGATCAAGCCACTCTCTAAGGGCGAGGCTTGTATCCATTACTTTGGTCAAATCGGCTCTATTCTACGACAAGGTTCGATCGCCCTTGGGCCCCTCCGCGCCCGATCAGCCTAGATTGGTGGCGGCATTGACCATTCTGGCTGGCTGATTTCCGTCGCCGTCGATGACCCCCCTGTCGTCTTCAGGGCAATCTGCTTCCCAGCCTGTTTCCAGCCTGTTTCAGGAGATATTCCCCGTGGCGGATTTGCAACCTTCTTCTCATCCCGTGCCGTCCGATTTGGACTCTGTGGGGGCCGTTGGTGTGCCGCCCCAGTTTCTGGGCCTGGTGTTGCAACGGGGCGGAGATGAAGTCCTCCTAGAAAAAGTGCCCGATCGCTTCGTGGTGCGCCCCAAAGCCGCCCAGCCGATCGATCCCACCCGTCTGCCGGACGTAACCCAGGTGCGACCTCTGGGGCGAGGCGTGTCCCTGGTGGAGTTGCTGGTGGCTCCGGCCCGGTTGGATTCGGTGATGGATGAGGCTCGCCGATCGGGAGCCTTTGACTACGTGAGCCATGTTTACCAGTACCAAGGCCAGGGGGCCACAAGGGTTTATTTGGGGGATGAGGTGACGATCGTGTTCCATCCCACCCTGGTGGCCCAGGCGGTGGATGCGATCGCCCAAGGCCTGGGGCTGGTGTTGGTAAAACCCCTGGACGGTATTCCCAATGCGTTTATCTATCGCCTGAGCGATCGAACGCCCCTCAACCCCCTGAAAATTGCCAACACCCTGCTGGAAAATCCGGCCGTTCTGAGCGCCGAACCCAACGCCATCCTCGAAAGCCAGCCCTTCTACCGGCCACGGGATGGGTTTTACAGTTCCCAGTGGTATTTGCAAAACAACGGGGGCAGCAGCATCACCGCCGGTTCCCACATCGATGCGGAAAAAGCCTGGGACATTACCCGGGGCGATCGATCCATCATCATCGCGATCGCCGACGATGGCATCGACCTCAGCCACCCGGACTTTCAGGGAACCGGCAAAATTGTCAGCCCCAAAGACTTTAAAGACAACGACTTTAACCCCCTGCCCGGCACGCGGGACGACAGCCACGGAACCGCCTGCGCCGGGGTTGCCGTGGCCGAAGAAAACGGCAGCGGCATTGTGGGCGTGGCTCCCCGTTGTGCCTTGATGCCCATTCGCACCACCGGCTATTTAGATGACCAAGCGGTGGAAGAACTGTTTGATTGGTGTGTGTCCCGGGGGGCCGCCGTGGTTTCCTGTAGCTGGGGCCCAGGCAGCATTTACTTTCCCCTGTCCACCCGGCAGCGAGCGGCCCTCAGCCGAGCCGCCACCCAGGGCCGCAACGGCAAAGGCTGTGTGATTGTGTTTGCGGCCGGCAACGCGAACCGGCCCGTGAATGGCACGGTGAATGAGCAGGGTTGGCCCAACAAGGTGTTGTCGGGATCCACGGAATGGCTGTCCGGGTTTGCGGCCCATCCGGACGTGATTGCCGTTGCCGCTTCCACCAGCTTGAACCGCAAAGCCGCCTACAGCAATTGGGGCGATAACATTTCCGTTTGCGCCCCCAGCAACAATGCACCGCCGGGAATTTGGTTGCCGGAAACCGGCGCAATTCTGACTCCACCCCAGGTAACCAGCAACCTGGCCGGAGCCGGAGTGTTCACGACCGATCGCCTGGGGTCAGCGGGCTACAGCAGCACGGACTTCACCGCCGACTTTGGGGGCACATCCAGCGCTTGCCCGGTGGTGGCGGGTGTGGCGGCCCTGGTGTTGTCCGCGAATCCCAACCTGACGGCGCGGGAAGTGAAACAGATTCTGGAATCAACAGCGGACAAAATTGTGGACACCAACGCCGATCCACAGTTTGGATTTCGCTACGGTTCCTATGACAGTCGCGGGTTTTCCCGGTGGTTTGGCTACGGCAAGGTGAACGCTTACAAGGCAGTGTTGGAGGCCCGGCGACGGGCGGGCGGCGGCAGTCCGGTTCCGAGTCCTGGCCCAACCCCCAGTCCTGGCCCGCTGGGGGATGACGTGACGGGCCATTGGGCCGAAGCGTTTATTCGCCAGTTGATCCAACGGCAAATTATGAGCGGCTACAAGGAGGATGGCACCTTTCGCCCCAACACCAACCTGACGCGGGGGCAGTTTGCGGCCCTGTTGGTGAAGGCTTTTCCCAGTTTGCCTAACCTGCGATCGGGGGCGAAATTTTGGGATGTGCCGGCCAGTTTTTGGGCCGCCGGGGCGATCGACCAATGCTATCGACGCGGATTGCTGGCAGGGTTTCCCGACGGCAGCTTTAAGCCCAATGCCAACCTCACCCGGGCCCAAGCGTTGGTCGCCCTGGTGAATGGTCTGGGGTTGACGGGGGGAACCTTGAGTGTTTTGAGCTATTACAGCGATGCGATTCGGATTCCCAACTTTGCCCGCGATGCGATCGCCACGGCCACGGTGCGGCGCATGGTGGTGAACTATCCCGACCTCACCCGCCTGGAAGCCGAGCGGGCCATCACCCGGGGGGAAGTGTCCGCCTTCCTTTACCAAGCCCTGGTCACCAAGGGCCTGGCCAGCGCCCTGCGATCGCCCTACATTGTCGATTTGGGCAGCAACAACACCAACAGTGATCCGGCCAGCAGCGCCTTCAGCGACATCACCGACCATTGGGCCGCCCCCTTCATCAATACCCTGGCGGCACAGGCCATTCTCAGCGGCTACGAGGACGGCTCGTTCCATCCCGATGAGCCGATTAACCGGGCCCAATTGGCGGCGGTGTTGGTCAAAGCCTTTGACCCCGGCGATCGGCGATCGGGCAAGGTCTTTCAAGATGTGCCATCGGGCTATTGGGCGGCGGCGGCGATCGATCGCGCCTACCGGGGTCAGTTCCTCTCGGGTATGGATGCCGATCGATTTGGCCCCGAGCTGGGTGTGCCCCGTTGGCAGTTGGCCGCGGCCCTGGCCGGAGGGCTGGCTTGGCCCGATGAGTCCCCCGAAGGCTTGGCAGTGCTGGACGATCGCGCCGAAATTCCCAGCGCCGTGCAGGGCAAAATTGCCGCCGCCCTCAAGCGCCAAATCCTGCAAGGGCAACCCAGTCCCGATCGCCTGAATCCCAACCAACCCACCACCCGCGCCGATCTGGCCAGCTTCATTCACCAGGCCCTGATCGCTGAAGGGCGACTGTCTTAGGAGTGGTCTGAGGAGTCACCTGGGTGACTGGCCAAGCCCTCGTAGTCCTGGGGGCCAGGGCTTGAGCATCTGGTCTCTGCTGATTGATGAGGCTCACCCGGTGGCGGTTTGGGCTGCTCAGACCTCCTGGGCGATCGGTGCTCCCTGGTTGTGGAAATCACGCCGGGCCTAGACCTCTCGGCCAAATCCGGCACAATAGGGACATTGGCCCCATGGGCTAATCAACCGCGCTGGTCAACAGTACAGTGCCACGCCCCAACCCATTCGCATTCCAATTGCTGCTCCATCCCTGACCATGACTCATCCCTTTTTGGAACGGTTGCATCACCCTTCGCGTCCGGTCATCGTTTTTGACGGCGGCATGGGGACGCTCCTCCAGGCGCAGAACCTGACGGCCGATGACTTTGGCGGCCCGCAGTATGAGGGGTGTAATGAGTATTTGGTGCAAAGCAAGCCGGAAGCCGTGGCCTATGTGCACCGGGAATATCTGAAGGCGGGCGCAGATGTGATCGAAACCGACACCTTTGGGGGAACTTCGATCGTCCTGGCGGAATACGATTTGGCCGACCAAGCCTATGCCCTCAACCGCAAGGCCGTGGAACTGGCCAAGGAACTCACCCGCGAATTTTCCACTCCCGAAAAACCGCGTTTTGTGGCCGGATCCATGGGGCCGGGAACCAAGTTGCCCACCCTGGGCCACATTGACTACGACACGATGAAAGCGGCCTACGCGGAACAGGCCCGAGCGCTCATCGATGGTGGGGCTGATTTGTTGATTGTTGAAACCTGCCAGGACGTATTGCAAATTAAGTCAGCACTGAATGCGATCGAAGAGGTTTTTGTCGAGCAAGGATCGCGGATTCCGTTGATGGTTTCGGTGACCATGGAAACCACCGGCACGATGTTGGTGGGCACGGATATCAACGCCGTTGTGGCGATTTTGGAACCCTACCCGATCGATATTTTGGGGTTGAATTGTGCCACCGGCCCCGATCGGATGGCAGAGCATATTCGCTACCTCTGCGAGCGATCGCCCTTTGTGGTGTCCTGCATTCCCAACGCGGGCTTACCAGAAAACGTCGGCGGCCATGCCCACTACCGCCTGACCCCGATGGAATTGCGGATGGCCCTGCACAAATTCGTGGAAGATTGGGGCGTGCAAGTGGTGGGCGGCTGCTGCGGCACGCGCCCCGATCACATCAAGGAATTGGTCGGCATTTCCGCATCCTTGCAACCAAAAGCCCGCGAAATTCGGGTTCCCAAAAACCTGGAACCGGGCCGGTTCGATCGCAACCCATTGCATTACGAACCCGCCGCCGCATCGATCTACGGAACACAGCTTTATCAGCAAGATAATTCCTTCCTGATTGTGGGTGAGCGGCTCAACGCCAGCGGTTCCAAAAAATGCCGCGAACTGCTGAACGCTGAAGATTGGGATGGGCTAGTTTCCCTGGCCAAGGCTCAAGTTCGCGAAGGGGCCCACGTGTTGGATGTGAACGTGGACTATGTGGGTCGCGATGGCGAACGGGATATGCGGGAGTTAGTTTCACGGCTGGTGAATAATGTCACTTTGCCGCTGATGTTGGACTCCACGGAATGGCAAAAAATGGAAGCCGGTTTGAAAGTGGCCGGCGGCAAATGTTTGCTGAATTCCACCAACTATGAAGACGGTGAAGAGCGCTTTTTGAAAGTTCTAGAGCTGGCCAAAACCTACGGCGCTGGGGTGGTGATCGGGACGATCGACGAAGACGGGATGGCCCGCACCGCCGAGAAGAAATTTGCGATCGCCCAGCGAGCCTATCGGCAAGCGGTGGAGTTTGGGATTCCCGCCCATGAAATCTTCTTCGATACCCTGGCCTTGCCGATTTCCACCGGCATTGAAGAAGACCGCAAAAACGGAGCCGCCACGATCGAATCGATTCGATTGATTCGGGAAAATCTGCCCGGCTGCCACATTTTGCTGGGCGTTTCTAACATCTCCTTTGGTCTGAATCCGGCGGCGCGGCAGGTGCTGAACTCCATGTTCTTGCATGAATGTATGCAGGTGGGGATGGACTCCTCGATCGTCAGTGCGGCTAAGATTTTGCCCCTAGCTAAAATTGAGCCGGAGCATCAGGAAGTCTGTCGCGATTTGATCTTCGATCGCCGCCGGTTTGAGGGGGATGTTTGTGTTTATGATCCCCTGACCGAACTGACCCAACTCTTTGAAGGAGCCACCACCAAAAAGGCAGCGGGTGTGGATGAAAATCTCTCCCTAGAAGAGAAGCTAAAACGCCACATCATCGATGGCGAACGGTTGGGACTCGAAGCCATCTTGCAGCAGGCCATGACCCAATATCCACCCCTAGAAATCATCAACACCTATCTGTTGGATGGGATGAAGGTGGTGGGGGAATTGTTTGCCTCGGGTCAAATGCAATTGCCCTTTGTGTTGCAATCAGCGGAAACCATGAAAGCGGCGGTGGCCTTTTTGGAACCGCATATGGAGAAATCCGAAACCAGCAACAATGCCAAGGGGACTTTCGTGATCGCCACGGTCAAGGGCGATGTGCATGATATTGGCAAAAACCTGGTGGATATTATCCTCACTAACAATGGCTATCGGGTGATTAATTTGGGCATTAAACAGCCCGTGGAAAACATCATTGATGCCTACGAGCAACACAAGCCCGATTGCATTGCCATGAGCGGTTTGTTGGTGAAATCGACGGCGTTTATGAAGGAAAACCTGGAGACCTTCAACGATCGCGGGATTACTGTGCCCGTGATTTTGGGCGGCGCGGCCCTCACGCCGAAATTTGTCTATGAAGATTGCCAAAAGACCTATCGCGGTCGGGTGATCTATGGCAAAGATGCCTTCTCGGATCTCAGCTTTATGGATAAGTTGATGCCCGCGAAAGCCGCTGAACAATGGGATGATTTCCAGGGCTTTTTAGGAGAATTTGCCGATGATCCGGCGGCGCTGGGTCGCTATGGCCAAGCCAAGGCGGATGGTGACGATGCGGCTGAGAAACCCGCCAAAGCCGAGAAACCGAAGGTGATTGACACGCGGCGATCGGAAGCGGTTGATCCGCATATCGATCGCCCCCAACCGCCGTTCTGGGGTAGCCAATTGCTGAATCCCTCGGACATTGCGATCGAGGAAGTGTTCAACTATCTCGACTTGCAAGCCTTGTTCGTCGGTCAATGGCAATTCCGTAAACCGAAGGAGCAATCCCGCGAGGATTACGATGCCTTTATTGATGAAAAAGTGCGGCCAATTTTGGCGGAATGGAAAGCCAAGGTGCTGGCTGAAAACCTGTTGCAACCGCAAGTGATCTATGGCTATTTCCCTTGCAATGCGGAGGGAAATACGCTCTATATCTACGACCCGGAAGCGGTCAGCGCGGGGCAAACCAACCTGGAGCCGATCGCCCAATTTGAGTTTCCGCGCCAAGGTTCTATGCGTCGCCTTTGTATTGCCGATTTCTTTGCACCGAAGGAGTTGGGCATCTTTGATGTGTTCCCGATGCAAGCGGTGACGGTGGGCGAAATTGCCACGGAATATGCCCAAAAACTGTTTGGGGCGAATCAATATTCCGATTATTTGTACTTCCACGGGATGGCGGTGCAAACGGCGGAAGCCCTGGCGGAATGGACACATGCTCGCATCCGGCGGGAGTTGGGTTTTGGCGCGCAGGAACCGGATAGTTTGCGGGACATTTTAGCCCAGCGTTATCAGGGATCGCGCTACAGCTTTGGCTATCCGGCTTGTCCGAATATTCAGGATCAATTGATTCAGTTGCAGTTGCTGCAAACCGATCGAATCAATATGTATATGGACGAGAGCGAACAGCTTTACCCGGAGCAGTCCACCACGGCGATCGTTGCTTACCACCCGATCGCGAAGTACTTCACCGCGTAGGAGTAATTCCCACCCAAATGACAAAGGGCTGAGTTTTGGCTCCGCCCTTTTCTTATTCCTAATTGAAGTAACCATCCTTGGATGGGTGTGACAAGCTGCGAGACTTACGCTCTTCTTGGTGAGGGGAAGATTAGCAATTTGGCTAATGTATCGTTATCTCCAACTGACGTTAATTGAGTGATGGGCAACCAAGCTTCTGGAGATATTTGCTGAGTGTGGAAGGCAATTCATTTGTAGTCTAGACCTCATATCAACTAAACAAGAATAATTTCTTTCAGTTTAGCGATGCATCAGCTCAGTTCGTCATTTAATTTGCGATCTTGAGCAAGAAGAAACTCCCTAAGAATTGGCACTACCAGTAATTCAAATTGGAGGAAATCTTCTTTTTGGCTGCGTGTCTTACAAACATAATTACAAAATTCTTGCTTTTGAAAGGTACTGATGATACTTTCCCCACCATAATCTGTTGGTTTAGTGCGCTTCTCGTAAAATTTCTCTTCAAACAACTCGACTGGAAAAAGATTTTCAATACCTTTCGTTACTTTGCTGTTATGGATATTTCGGGGTATGCAGCGACTTGAAAGTAAATCAGTATCTTCAGATTCTTTTTTTGTATCGCAGTCATAAAGAAGCAAGACTCGTCGAGGAAATCGGTTCTGGTTATTCTCTAAAAACTTACGCGCAGAATCTAAGTTGGTGTGACCACCACCTTTTGTACTTTCCTTTCCCGATTTACCCACCTCATCAATTTCTAGTTGATCTAGAAGATCAGCATGTCCCAATAACTTTAATGCTGTAGTAATGTAGGCAACATCTGTTTGTCCTTCTGTTAGCACTAGCGGCTTAGACGCTGCCAACACTTTCTCTTCGACTGCATTCTCGAATATTTGTGTTTGGCGGTAGAACTCAAATGATTTCAGAAACTCTTCAAACCTTTCGGTACCAATTCTTTTACCTGTAGGCATTTCTAACACCTGGATACCATCAGCACCAAACTCACGCTCCATACCAAGCAAAAAAAGTGGTGAATGGGAGGTAACAATAAATTGTACTTTTGGAAATAGTTTAACTAGCTTAGGAAGAACCCTGTACTGCAAATCCGCGTGTAGATGAGCATCAATTTCATCGATCAAGATGATTCCGTGAATTTCACTCAAAATAACGCTTTTTTGAAGATCTGTTCGGTCAGCATAGCGAATAATCGTAGCAAAGAGATTGAACAGTAAAGCCTGTCCTGCTGAGAGATGGATCAATGACGGGATGACAACACCATTTCCTAGACAGATTGCAACTCGTCCATATACTGCGTTACGATAGTTCAATATTAATTGAGCGCTTTCATCTTCAAGAACTGAGCGAAGCAATAATTCAACATTTTTTCGCCCTTCTTTTAGCAACAACTTGTCAGATAAGTTAGAACATGGCTGCCATTGAAGTTGGGGATAGCCCTCACCAGTAGATCTACTAACAACAATATCTCCATCAACAAGTGAATCAAGCAAAATATCCATTAGCCATTGCCTATTAGCTTCGGCAGCCTGTTCAACAATCAATGGCTTTCCTAACACTCCTAAGAATCGTTGCTCACTGCCAAATAGAGAAGTGTTTTCCACTGCACTAACATTTAACCAATGAGGACGCTCATGGCGAGAGGATGGGAAAAAACCAACTGATCCGTTTTGGAAAAAGGTTTCAATCCGCTTCTCATCTCCTGTTACTGCCTTATAAAATGGCTCATTCTCCTGCCATAGTTGTACTGTCTCGAATCGACCTCTTAGCTTTGAGATGTAGTCTTGGAGATTGATTTGACCTACTTTTTCTACATAGCAGAACTTATCGTCTGCATCTGAGAACTCTAAAAGGCTAAGACTGATTCCAGATAAGGAGCGCGTATCTCCACCGCTAGAAATCTTAAGAAATGGACTATGACCAATCTGCTGACCTATAGCTATATCGCGGAACTTCTTCTTTGCCAACTCTGCTAGTGCGTCAAGAATATAAGCCAGAAAAATAGTCTTTCCTGTTCCGTTTTTGCCTACCAGTACTAGCGGCTTAGGATTTCCTTTAATATCAAGATCTAAGGAAATATCCAGTTCAGTAATTGGGCCAACATTCTCAATCAGGCATTCGCGGAGATACATTGCTGATACTCAAATCTTAAGTTGTCTTATACGAATCAGAAACCAAGACTCATTTTCAAACTTGTACTTCGCCGCAAGAGAGTGATAAGTTAGGGTGGGCAATATCCAGTACTGTTCAACCCAAACGGCATCCACCCCTGATCGCTTTTTCCTGCCGTGCGATCAGCTTGCTTCAGCGATGGGCTATAGGTGTGAATAGGCATTGCTCACTCTACTGTCATTATTACAGTTCTAAAGAAGTTTTCAATTTCAGCTCTTCAATCACAAGTAACCCCTTAAATTATACTATATTCCAGATAATATAAAAACTAACACCATCATAGTCATGCACTAGCCGATTGCAAATTCTATTAATTTCTTGCCAAGAAATGTTCAGTAATGACTGCCGGGTTATTTCTGAAACTCGTCTTGTGACCTCAGCGAGCGAGTAGGGTAGGCAATGCCCACCACTATCCAGCCAAAGCGGCATTCATCCTCAAAATAATGATCACGCATTGATCGCAGTGCGATCAGATTGCGTTAGCGATGAGCCATAAGTGTAGGTGGACAATGCCCACCCTACTGCTGCTGCATAAATAACTTCTGCTGAATCTAAGATTGCTTGGCGGCGAAGGGCGTTATGGCTGTTCATAACGCTTTGACGAGTTAATAAATCAACTGGTCGTTGCAAGAGCGTCGCTAATTCGTCTCGCATTTGAACAAACTCCAAGCCCCAAGAATGATGAGGAACAAAGTTGACCAAGACATCCACATCGCTATTCACGGAAAAGTCGTCTCTGAGAACTGAGCCAAAGAGAGCGAGTTCAACCACTTTCCATCGTTGGCAAAACTCAGCAAGCTGTTCTGGAGTAATGCCTAATCGAGATTGAAGTTTAGGATTGAGCTGCCGTGTAGTCATTAATCATGACCTCTATTGTCTTGGCTTCTATCCAGCGCTATTGCATTATCGAGAGGTTGGGGACTGTTGTCGCACAGGAATTTCAATCATAAACTCCGTGCCTGCTCCCCTTATTGAATGACAGTAGAGTTTACCTTTGTGTTTTTCAGTGATGATTTGATAGCTAATGGAAAGTCCCAAACCTGTCCCCTTACCGACGGGTTTTGTTGTGAAGAAGGGGTCAAAAATACGTGATTGCACCTCTTCAGGAATTCCTTGACCATTATCAGCGATCGTAATTTTAATTTGATCTTGATTATTAACTTCTGTGCGTAACCAAATTGCATGAGACTTATGCTGCATCTCTTGATCAGTGCAGGCTTGATTGGCTTCTTCAATCGCATCAATAGCATTATTCAGCAAATTCATAAACACTTGGTTGAGCGATCCGGCATAGCACTCCACTGGAGGTAAGTTGCCATATTGCTTTCTAACTTGAATTTCCGGGCGAGTTGCAGTTGCTTGAAGCCGATGCTGCAAAATCATCAGAGTATTATCCATTCCTGCATGGATATCAACTGCTTTGAATTTGGATTCATCTAACCGCGAAAAGTTGCGTAACGAGAGCACAATTTTTTGAATTCGCTCACTCCCAGTTTGCATTGATCTGAGAATGTTAATCATGTCATCTTGCAAGAAGTCAAGATCAATTTCTTCACTCAAATCTTGTAATTCTTGAATGGGGCTAGAAATATATTTTTGATAGGCCGTAACAAGCTTTAATAGATTTTGAGTATAAGTTTTGATGTAAGTTAAATTGCCATGGATGAAATTAATGGGATTGTTGATTTCATGGGCAACGCCAGCCACCAGCACACCCAAGGCTGACATTTTCTCAGACTCAATTAGTTTGACTTGTAATTGCTTGAGATCCCTCAGCGCCACTTCTAGTTCACGAGTGCGATGCTCCAGATTGGCTTGGGATAGTTCAAAATCTCGAATAACAACTTTAAGGATACGTTCTCTCTCTTCACTCGCATCTTCTAGTTGTCGCCGATCGGCCTCTGAACGCTCTAATTTTTTCGTGAGAACCCGTACTTTCTTCTCTAGCTCTCGTAGCTTTTGCTGATCAGCATTGGCTTCCATAGGACTTTTATGCTGTGCCTAAAAGCAGAGTGACGAAAGTTTCTTGATGATAGTAATTAGAACCCTGTTGTTGAAGTGGTGCAAACTCGCCGTAGGTATAAAAGCCTGCGATCGGCATGATTTTAGGCAGCGCAGTTTTAACTAAATCATATTCTTCCTTGGCTCTTGTTCCCAACAGCCAACGACGACAGCAACAAGAAAAGATCAGCACTGCTTCTGGTTCGGTTCCAGGGTAATTGTCTAGGGCCATCTTGAAAGAAGTTTCAGAGGCAGCGATCACTTGGTCTCGGCTAATTTCAGCCAATTGCACGATCGCGCCTTGGGGGATGTTTCCCAAAAAATTAATACTGCCTGTTTCTAAGTCGCAGGTGTTGGGAACTCGGAGATAGCAGCGATCGCTATCTCCTTCATAAATATAGAGAGGATGCTCTGCGGTAGGAGGGCGATCGCCCAAATATTTTTGGTAAAAGTTCAGCGCCGATTGACCATCAATTTCATACAACACTGTGTTGTGAGATTTGGTGACCGTGCTCTTAGAGCCAATGGGCTGCCAACCGCAACCAGTGCCATGGGAAAAGCGCAAATCTCCAGCAAAAATTAGAACCGGCAGAGCATCGGTGAAGACCTCTGTTCCAAAAAATTGATAGGTTTTCTGGAATCGAAATTGATCGCCTGCGGTTCCACCCACAACGGGGACATTTTTCCCTAAAGCTAGCTCCAATCCTTCCAAAATTTGCTCGCCGCTGGTTGTTGAACCATCAGCCGTATAACTGGCTGGAACTGTGATGCAGAGTTTGGCGGGGGTTAGGCTTTTTTCGGTGGCTTGCTGCACGGCCTGGTGAGCAGCGGCGATCGCGTCCTGTTCGGTTTGGCGACCCACACCCGCGTAAATTTCTACGGTGTCTGAGCAAAATAGCGTTAGGGTCAGCGAGTCTTGTTGAAACCCTAAAATTGAAGATATTTCTCCATCGGTGGTGCAACCAATGAGTTGCAAACCCGGGAAAACCTGATTGATTTTTTGTAAAATTAAGGCATGATCAAAATCAATAGCCGCAAATAACAATCCTGCCTTGGGCAGCATTCCTGCCAATTCACGGGTACATTGCTCTAGCACTTCTTCAATAGCATCTTGGGAATCAGGATCATCACTATGACCAAGAACTGTTTTGAGCATGTGTCTTTCCTCTGCAAGGGGACTGATCAACGTGATTAGCTTGATTGTCCTGAAAGCTTTACGATGTCAGTCATCTTTCAACAGGAATTATTACCTGACCGACACTGACGATCAAGTTAAGTTTCATGAGCAAAAAATAATAAATGCGCTGCTTAATCTGTAATGGAGAGCACATTTGGCTTAGCGCTCTGCGTCGTTATTACGGTCTGATCAATAATTGCATGGTGAATGTATAAATAATTACCAGCTATTCAGGCATTACAACTATGGGTAGTACCTATAAAGTAAGGATAAGGTATCAAGCGAGCAGCAACGAGGCATTGCATTGATGAATTAATCATCCGATTGCGACCTCGTGATCTACCAAGAATTTGGAAAAAATTGGGCGCGCTGAACTCGCCAAACTAAACGACTAACCCGCTTTTGTTGATCCGGTCTCTTGGCTCGCAGTATCGATCACGATCGGGCGGGCGATACAAACCGATCGCCCCGCAAAATTTCTGGAAAAGGTTTTAAGGAGTCGATCGGGGAAGTGGCGGCAAAGAGCGCGGCGGGCCACCGCCGTTGAACATGTTGAACGGCGAAGCGGCGCGGCTTTGGATGAGGGCCTTGAGGCGATCGATCTCCGTCACCAGGCTGAAGGGCCGGAAATCGTTCAAAGAAGCCACCTGATCGAGATGAATCAGCGACACATGAATTGGCGTGCTGCCATTGACGGCGGCCGGTTCCGTAATGCTGCCGGGCATGACACGGTAGGCAACCAAAAATTGCTCGCCGCCCACCTCCGCAATTTCGCCCTTCGTGTAATAGTCGCTGGGAGATGCGCCAAAAATCGCCGCCGTCAGAGACAGCATATTGCTGGTTTCAATTTGCCCCGTGACACTAAACACATGCCACCGATCGTCCAATTCCTGAAGCGTGAGGCTGAGGGGAGTCGATCCTTGGAAAAAGCTGGGCGCAACGGTCTCTGCTTGGGCCGGCAACCCGATCGCCCCGATCATCACCACGGGACTCACGAAGCCAAGCAACCATCGCCGCAGATTCGGGTGAATCTTCTGCATAGAATTTTGTTAGAACCGGAGAAAGCGGGACGATTCAGAATAGATTCCGGTCGCGCTTCAGTCATAGCCTAGAAAAAAGCCATCGCTCGTGACTGCTCAATGGTTCTCAATCAATTATTGCGGTGGTGGTTTGCTGTGGGTGGTTTGCGGTGGGTGGCGATTCCTGGGGCTGCCGGTGCGCCGGTTGCCGGGGCGATGAGTGGTCTTCAGTGCGGTTGCAGGTTTCAGCGTTGGGTTCCTTGCTATCGTTTTGATGGCGATGGTTGAGGCCCGCCAGCGTTCCATGCGTTTTTCTCCGGCAGGAGGTGCAAATCATGCCAGCCCTTGTGCAATGTGCCCTCAGTGATGCCAATTTGGATGCCAAGTTGGCCCGCAACCAGCGGCAACTGGCGATTTCGGTGGCGGCCCAGGCCGGCCATGGGCGGGTGCGATCGAACCTGTGTTTGATTCTCGATCGCAGCGGTTCCATGCGCGGCCGACCGATGGAGATGGTGAAAGCGGCGGCGCGTCAGTTGGTGGGTCAGTTGGCCCTGGGCGATCGCCTGTCGTTGGTGGCCTTTGACCACGAGGCCCAAGTGATCTTGCCTTGTCAGGAAGTGGCCCCGGAGCCGCTGTCAATTTTGCAGGCGATCGAGGGTTTAGCGGCCGGTGGCGGCACTTGCATTGATGAGGGTCTGAAGCTGGGCATTGAAGAACTGGCGCGATCGCGTAAGGAATCGGGCCTTTTGGGCAATGTCAACGCCGATCACAGCGGAATTTTGCCCACTGCACCCTCGGTGTCGCAAATTTTCCTGCTCACCGATGGGGAAAATGAGCACGGCAACGATCCCCGCTGCTTAAAGATGGCGGAATTGGCCGCGAGCTACGGCATTTCAGTCCATTGCCTTGGGTTTGGCAGCCACTGGAACCAAGACACCCTGGAACAGATTGCCGACGCAGGAGCCGGGGCCCTTTGCTACATCGAACAGCCGGAAGATGCGCCCGCCGCCTTTGAAAGGCTCTTGGCCCGAGTGCAGTCGGTGCAGTTAACCAATGCGCGGTTGTTGTTGGCGTTGGAGTCACCTGTGCGCTTGGCGGAGCTGAAGCCGATCGCCCAGGTGGCCCCGGAAACGGTGGAACTGACGGCGCAGGAGTTGCCCGATGGTCGGCTGGAGGTGCGGTTGGGCGATTTGATGGTGGATGGGCCGCGGGTGGTGTTGGTGAATGCCTATGTGGCCCAGTTGCCGCCGGGGGATCATCGGTTGGTTCAAGTGCAGGTTTGTTATGACGATCCGGCGACGGGCCAGGTGGATCTGCTGTCGGAGCCGATCGCGGTGATTGGGCGATCGCTGGAACTCTTTCACCCGGCTCCCAATGCCCCGGTACAGGCTCACATCGGCGCATTGGCCAAATATCGCCAAACCCAAATTGCCGAAACCAAGTTGCAAACGGGCGATCGCCAAGGTGCGGTGACCATGCTGCAAGCGGCGGCCCAAACGGCTTTGCAAATGGGCGATCGCAACGCGGCGACGGTGCTGCAAACCCAGGCCACCAAACTCCAGGCGGGCGATGACCTGTCGGAGGCCGATCGCAAAAAGACCCGTATTGCCTCAAAAACTACCCTTCGCTAGGGGGGCGATCCCGCCCGATCGCGCCGGGCAACCCCACCCCCGATCGGCTTGGGTTGGCCACCCCTGCGGCCCATACTGGAAATGGGGTATTTTCTGCATTCCAGACAGCTCAGCGCTGAATATGGCATTGCTGCACCTTGGGATTATTTTTGGGGTTATTTAATGAGGTTAAATAACGAATTCTGGGGAACCCCGATCGCCCCCATTGTTTCGCTGAGAGGCTGACCCGATTGTGAACCGTTTTAATTGGAAATCAACCCAAGCTTGGCCCATTCTGATCGCGGCCCTGGGGCCCTGGTTGCTGATTTTAGGGGCGATCGGGCTGCTGAATGCGATCGGTTTAGGGGTGGTGGTGCAGGCGATCGGTTGGTTGCTGTTGCTGGTGATTTTGACCCCGATCGTGCTCAGTGTGGTTGGTTTGTGGTGGCTGCGGCGCAACTTGGTGGCCGGCCCCTGCCCCGCCTGTGGCTATCCCGTCACCACCCTGCGCGGCTTCAGCAGCAACTGCCCGAACTGCGGCACACCCCTGAGCGGTTTAGGGCAAACGGTGCAGCGCCAATCGGCCCCCGGCACGATCGATGTGCAAGCGGTGGAGGTGGGCAAACGAGAGCTAAGAGATGCCACCCCACCCGACCAACGCTATTGAACGCTCTTGCAGTTCTCGAATACTCATCTTGAGTACTCACCTTGAGCACTAATCTTGAGCACTAATTAACGGAAATTAATTAGTGGGAATTAATTAGTGGAAATCGAGAGTTGATAGGGTTGGCGGCCGCTGGGGTTGCGATCGCCCACAAAGATGTCATAGTTGCCCGCGCCCCAATAGCCCGGCATTTCCGCCACCCCGTTGGCCGCCGGAATGCAAAATTGACCGCTCGGCCCCACCACCAACAGCGTTAAACCATCACCCCCCTGCACCTTCACCCGCAGGGAGCCAAAATCCTGACCCACCGCCAGGCGATGGTTGGGCGTACCGGCCACAAAGCCACAACTGGTGCTGGTGCTGCCGCCGGCCGTGCCCGATCGAAGAATCGGCTCACTCATGCCCGGCCCCAGGGCAATTAAATCGGCTCGGGCCGGCGCTGCCCAAGGCACGATCGTGGCGATCGCCAGGCTGGCGGTCAAAATTGAGAAAAATCGGTTGGTTTTCATGGCAGCATCTCCTGATGGTGAGCAGCCGGGCCTCCAAAACTTGGCAGAACGCCGGATCGCGAATAAATCCAGTATGCGGCCCGCGCTCCACCCGATCGTGGAGGTACTTCCTGTTTATGAACTGGCCGCCCTCAGGGAACCCACTCCCCACAAATTCCGCGCGATCCCATGTCGCTAGACTTCACTAGCGAGTAGATAGTGGGTAATGCGTAACCTGAGTTTGATCAAGTTAGGGGCGAAAGACCCGAATAAAAGGCTCTTTGCGGTAGCGACGATAAACATCGAAATCCTGATCTAAAGTTGCAATTTCTGCAATTCGTAATCGTTCTGAAATAGCTACCAATGCTAAATCTGCAAAGTCTCCAGGCAAATCTGAGTATTGTTCATTGAGTTCTACAATTCTTTGAAAATCATGACGATTTAATGACTCACAGCGATAAATATTCTGTGCTAAGTGGTTCAGGAAAATATTTTGAACTTGCCAGCTTTTATTCAATAACCAAAGTACTTCCGTGACACAAGCCAAAGTTGTAATCAGTTCACTTCGACAAGTTCTAAAGAAATCAACAACTCGACTGTGGTATCGATCCTCAGCATTATAAAAAGCAATTAAAACGCCTGAGTCCACTAGCACTTTTGCTGACTTCATGATTGATCTGTAGTGGATTGATGGAGTCGATCGGCCAAGGCGACTCGCCTTAAATCTCGATCAGCCAAATCACCATCATGAAGCCAATGCTCTGGTAATCCACCCATGCGCTCAAGGATCGTCGGTGGCATTTCCTGTGGTTTGAACATGAAGAGCGATCGAATGACAGTCCAAAGTAGTAACCACCGATCTCGCCATGGCAAGGCTAAGGTTGCTTCACGAAGTTCCAGTAAAGTCATGCTTGTGTTTTTCTAATTAATGTTATTTGGGGTTCTGAGCAAGTAATATCTTACACTTCAAACATCCCTCATCAGTCCCAAGTACGCCCTAAAAAAAGGCCGTTTAATCCTGCAATTGGACAAGCTTTGGTCATTTGTTGGTTCCAAAAAGCAGAAAGTTTGGCTTGGGTAATCAGTCATTTCTGAAGCTCAGTGTCGCCAACTTTTTCCCCTTTCTGATAGAGGTCTTGACGCAACCGAATTGCATCGTTGCACACCATACGAGCGCAACCGAACGTCTTCGCCAGCATTAATCTTTGCAGGCGATTGGGATAGATTCGGTAGCGAAATCGTGCTTTCATAGCTAGCATTATAGAAACTGATCATAGAAAAAGCCGCCTTAAAAGGGCGGGGCTTCAGACCCTTTTCTTTTGGTGATCTCAATGCTTCATCAGCTTTTATGCGGTGCGATCGCCCTGGTTATCGGCTCCACGGCGATCGCACCGGCCCAGGCCCAACAGCGACCCAACACCCAATCAGCCCCCAGCAGCCGTTCCACCACCCCACCCGATCCCAACTGCCCGATCAAAGGCAACATCTCCCAAACCACGGACGGCCAAAGCACCGGGCGACGGCTATATCACCTGCCAGGAATGCGGGACTATGAGCGCACCGTGATCGACCTATCGCGAGGGGAACGCTGGTTCTGTTCGGAGGCGGAGGCGATCGCGGCTGGCTGGACAAAGGCCCCGCGCTAACGACTAAAGAAAGGGGCCAGGTCGATCGACCCAGCCCCTCCAAACAGAAGTGAAATTTTTGGCAGTCACGACAGGGCAGGTGCGATTCAGTTCGCTCAACCCCCTTCTGAACTAAACCGTGAACGTACTAGACGAAACGTTAGTCAGGGTTGTTGCCAATTGTGCTGGCGTAACTGCCACATTCAGCGCCACGCCCAGATACTTCTTCACGCCACTCGCATCCACGAACGTAAATGCCGAGTCATCGGCAGCCGCTCCGCCATCCGCATTAACCGTTTCAACCGAAATCACTAGGCTCGCAATGTCTGGGCCTAAGCCAATTTTATCCGTCCCAGCAACGAAACCGGTGATTTGGTCGGCGGTCAAGAAGCTCGTGGTTGCGTCGCTACCTTGATAGGCAAAGGTATTGGCTGCGCCGCCCGCCACCGTGATGCGATCCAAACCAGAACCACCCACAATCGTTGCGCCACCAGCAGCACCGACCGTGATGATGTCATCTCCTGCGCCGCCCACCAGCTTGTCGCCAGTAACCGTGCTACCCGTAATCAAATCGTTACCCGCGCCGCCATCGACGGTGAGTGGAGCAGTAGCTGCTACGCCATTAATCACGTCATTGCCAGCTTCACCACGAACTGTGGCAGGCGTTACTGGGGTAGTGGCAGGAACCGTCAACTGATCATCGCCAGCACCGCCATTAACCCCACCAGGGAAGAGACTGAGGAGACTCGCATCAATCGTAGCCGCGTTGTTCAGCTCGTTGAACTGCAACGTGTTACCCACCGCCGTACTACCCGGGGGCAGAGTGGTCGATGAGGTCGAAGCATCCTTGATCGTCAGCACCGAAGTGGCCTGAGTGCCCAACGTACCGCCAGTGGGAGCCGTCAGAGTCAGATTCACCGTCTCATCAGTTTCCGTAATCGCATCGGTTAACACCGGCACGTTAACGATTTTGACCGTTTCACCCGCCGCGAAGCTCACCACTTGGTTCGCAACCGCCGTGTAGTCCGAGCCAGCCGTCGCCGTGCCGCCTGTACCGGTCGAGAAGGTGACGGAGCCAGCTTGGGAAGTGTCGCCCGTGCGGGTGATGTTGATGGCCGCTTGTACCGTGGCCGTGCCTTCCGTCGCCGTGTAGGTTGCGCCGCTGAATTGGAAAGTGGAAGAGCCAGTGGTTCCGCCGCCGCCCGTTGCGCCCTTGTCCACGATCGTCAAGATTGCCGAATCCTGCTTGCCCAAGATTGCGCCGCCCGTGGGACGAGACAGCAACATCCGAATCGTTTCGCCGCTGTCGGCCAAAGGCGCATCGTCAATCAGATCCACCTTGAAGGTTTGGCTAATTTGACCCGGCGCAAAGTTCAAGGTTTGGTTGAAGGTTTTGTAGTCTGCGTTGGCCGTTGCCGTGCCGCCCAACACGCCCACATCCACAGAAACCGCACCCGCCGATTGGTTCACATCCCGCGTCACGGTCACTTCCACTTGGGAACCTTCCGTGCCGGTCAGGTTGGCCACCGAAAATTGCAGTGCGCCTTGGGGCGGCACAGATCCAGGTTGCACACCATCGGAACTGAACGTGCCGGGGGTGTTCATCAGTTGGTTGGCGCTGACCCCTTTCACCACCGCCAAAATTTGGTTGTTGCCTTTGTCGCGAATGATGGCGCTGCCAGCGGTTTGACCGGAACCATCAAAGATTTCCAGGTCAGACATGGTGACTCCGCCAATCAGCCGAATTTGGTCTTGGCCAAATTGGTTGAAGTCTTCAATCACGTCGGCTTCCAGGATGGTGGAACCGCCGGTGGAAATTTGACCGGTCTGGGCCGAGAAGCTGTCGCTGCGGCGACCGATCACAAAGGTATCGTTGCCTTGACCACCGCGCATGGTGTCTGCGCCCAGGTCGCCGGACAACACATCGTCGCCGTCTTCACCAAACAGCAGGTCGTTGCCTTTGCCGCCATACAGCTCGTCGCCGCCGCTGCCGCCATACAGTTGGTCGCTGTCCATGTTGCCGAACATCAGGTCATTGCCGAGTCCGCCCAACAACAGGTCATTGCCAGCACCGCCGAGCAATTCATCGTCGCCGGATTCCCCTTCCAGGGTATCTACGCCTTGGTTGCCAAACAGGCGATCGTTGTCGTTGCCGCCCAGGATGCGATCGTCTCCGTTATAGCCCCGGATGATGTCGTTGCTATCCAAACCGCTGATCACATCATTCCCGGCCAGGCTGTCGAGGGCGGCTTGGGTTTCAGTAATGGGGATGACATCGGGAAAGTTGGTTCCGTTAATAACAGCCATTGACTCCTCCAGTGGACTTGAGTTGCAAAAGGTGAGCTGTTGAGTTGAAGAGGCGCGGACGAACAGCCGCAACCATTGCGGTCACGAGTTCGAGTCCCAAACGCTGGTGCAAGTCCTGCATTCTTGGGTGCTTAGGGGCCGGTGGAACCGGAACCGCTATCGAGGTGCAAGTGAATTGCTGTTGCGTTCCCTGTGCGGGTTGGTGAACTGTGGTTCGCTGCCTATTCCTTCGGGAAGCGATCGAAGAATCCGGAAGTGGGGAAATTTTTTTTGGGGAATTTTGCGAGAACAAAATGTTCTGAAAAGTTTTCAAAAAGTTCCCGCAATTCTTGATTTTTCTGGAAAATAATCGGGAACGATCGCCCTGTCTGGTTCGTCTGGGGAGCGACTGTTGGGAACCGGATTTTCAGGATCGGCTGAATGGCGATCGCGTCTTGGCCAACGCTCCGGTGGAGTGATCGCTCAATCCGCCCAATCCCATCGGGGCGATCGGCTCGGGTTGTTTGGGGATAGCAATGGTGTGGGGTTGGGGCCTAAGGGGCGATCGAGCCAAAAGGAAGGCATCCCAGGCGGATTGATCCTGAAGGGCTGAGGAGATTTATGGGCGATCAATGGCCGATCGATCCCGTCCTTCGGTTAGGGATCATCAACCGCGATCCCCCCAAGCCTCCTGCCCATGCCTGGGAAATGCAGCTTGAGGCTAGGGTTTTCTATTAATAGTTTTCTGGTGGTTGAAGCTTAGAAATTTTATCTAATTAACTCAGTCAGTTTCTTGATTTTAAGAGTTACTGAAAACAAAACCCAGTGGTTGGGTTGATTTTAAAAGCAGGCTTTGATAGTGACTGGAATTAGAACCCAGGAGCTTGATTCTTTTCAGTAAATCGTGGTCATGGGCTATTTTTCGATGGCTCCTCAATTAAGGACGTAACCAGTATCACCAGGTTCCCAAGGGCTGGCCCGGTTCCTCAGGACAATTAGGGTGATGCAGGATGATTAGGGCAATTTGGGAAGGTTCAGGCAACGGTTACGCCATAGGCCAGCCATTGATCGCAAGGGGGATGGCGCTCAGGATCCGTCCGACTCCAGCTCATCGGGGCCGCTGTGGATGTAGTCCCGCTCAAAGGCTAGTTTTTCGGCATATTCGCCCAAGGCAACGATTCGATCGAGATCGAACACATCAAAGACAAAATCCATCACCTCGGAATGATCGAGGCTGGGCCGCCGATAGTAGTGATTACCGGATGGATCCCGCGTCACCACTCGTTCTCGAACTAACTTGTCGCGGATGGGGCGAATGTAGTGATAAAACAACAGGGCTTGGGTGGAATATTTTCCTTGCAGTTCAAAGAAGCGCTGCTGCTCCATGAAGCTCATGCAGAAAATCATGATGATGAGTTCAATGCCTACGATGAACTTCATCAAAAAGTTTAGATAATCGGGCGTTAGGCGCTCCGGAATCGTACCCGTGAGGATGTAATAACGATAGTAATATTCACGAATATCGTTTTCACCCAGATTTTTTTGCAAGTAGAATCGCTTCAGCAAGCCTTGCACCCGTCGTCGCAAAAATTCCCGCGAGCGATCGGACAAAATGATAATTTCAAACTGAATCAGATCGTTGATGGCTTGGTGTTGTTGCTCGGGGGAAATGGCGGCAAATAGGGTGAGGGCATTGAGCAAAAACCGTCTTGTGCCCGCGTCCTTCTGCCCGAATTCTTCAAGGAATGATTCGGGCATGATTCGCGCCAGATCAAGACGGCGATTGGCAAAGTTTCTGCTCATGCGGGGCGATCGCCTGATTTCATACACCCGAGTCGATCGGGTGGGGGTTATGCTCCAAAATCTGATCCTTCGTGTCCTCAGGCCGGTTTTGTGGCCTGGCTGATGATGACGACTATCAGGCGCTCGATCGTGGCAAGGTTGCCCCTAGCCCCAGCGGCCATACAAATCCACCAACTCCCGGAGTCGATCGGCCATCCAAGGGGCAAAGGATCCCTCTAAACAGCGCCACTCCCAATTACTATCGGCCTGGCCGGGCACATTCATGCGGCAATCGCTGCCAAAGCCCAAGCAGTCTTGCAACGGAACGATCGCCCAGTCGGCCACCGAGGCCATGGCCATCCGGGTGAGATCCCACTGAATGCCATCGGGGCCCGCATAGCCAGCGTAGCGGATTACGCGCTGTTGCTCCTCGGGCGATCGGCCATTAAACCAACCCACCGTGGTGTCATTATCGTGGGTTCCCGTATAAACCACATAGTTAGGACTGCGGTAATTGTGGGGCAAATAGGGGTTACCGCTGCCGGAGTCAAAGGCAAATTGCAGAATCTTCATGCCGGGAAATTGGAACTGATCGCGCAGTGCTTCCACCTCGGGCGTAATAATCCCCAAATCTTCCGCAATCACCGGCAGCTTGCCCAAGGCCCCCTGCACCGCTTCAAAAAATGCAGCGCCCGGCCCCGGAACCCAGTCGCCATTGATGGCGGTTTCTTCCCCTTGGGGCACGGCCCAAAAGGACTCGAACCCTCGGAAGTGGTCAATTCGCACCCAATCCACCATGGTGAACAAATGGCGGAATCGGTTAATCCACCAGTGATAGCCCGTTTGGGCGTTGGTTTCCCAGTCATAAACCGGGTTCCCCCACAGTTGCCCCGTGGCGCTGAAATAGTCCGGGGGTACGCCGGCCATTTGAGCCGGATCGAGGGTGTCTGGATCCAGAGCAAACAACTCGCGATTGGCCCAAACGTCGGCGCTGTCGAAGGAGACATAGATGGGCACATCGCCCACCAATTGCACGCCCCGTTCGTTGGCAGCGGTCTTCAGTTGTTGCCACTGTTCAAAGAAGACAAATTGTAAAAACCGTTGCAGGGCGATCGGCTCGGCCAGGGTTTGGCGGGCGGCGGCCAACACGGCCGGATCTCGCTGGGCAAATCCCACATCCCAACGGTTCCAAACAATTTGGCCAAATTCTGCCTTCAGGGTCATGAACAGGGCAAAATCCTCGAGCCAGGTGGCCTGCTCGGTGCAAAATTCCTCAAAGGCGGTGCGTTGTTCTGCGGTGGCATGAACTTGGAACCCAGCCCAGGCTTGGACAAACAGGCGCTCTTTGTAGGCCCGCACCGCCGCAAAGTCCACCCGATGGGGATTGAAATCGGGCACTTGTTCGAGGGCGGCGGCGGGCAGCCAGCCAGCTTCCACCAGGCGATCGGGGCTGATCAGCAACGGCTCCCCAGCGATCGCAGAAAAACTCATATAAGGCGAATTGCCAGCACCCACCGGCCCCAAGGGCAACATTTGCCACACCCGCTGGGCCCCCGCCTGCAACCAGTCACAAAAGGCAATGGCCTGGTCACCCAGATCACCCACTCCGTAGCGACTGGGGAGCGAAGTGGGGTGCAGCAAGATTCCGCTGAGTCTGGCCATGGGAATTGTTTAAACCATCCGGATCGGGTCGGAATGACTCTAACACAGGGTCAGTCTTGCTTTTTGTTGATCAGCGTTTGTAGGCTTGGTGCTCGGTTTTGTAGGCGTGGGGAAAGGGTTGATCGGGAATTGGCACACCTAAAAAAGGGCAGAGTTTTTCCCAACCATCCCCGGCGGGAATATTCATCACCAGCAGTCGATCGGGCGGAATTTCTGCCATCACCCGATCGTTATGCTCCAGATACTTCTTCTTATAAAGAAATTCGGTGGCGATCGCCGAGCCATAAACACAATTGCGCAGGTCGCGACGAAACTGTTGCGATGCACTTTCTTGCCAAAAGTTTTGCCAGCCCACTTGCCAATCCGTCGGCCAAGGCCCATGGCTCAACCAGCGATCGAGCTGCCAACGCTGGGCAAGCTGGGCCCGAATCCCCAAGCTAGGTGACACGGGGAAGCGATGATTGATGTGAAATTCCACACTGCGCCACCAGGCATCCACATCGCGCACGGTCAGGATGATTTTGCTGTCGGGATAGGCGGCCGCCAACTCCCGATAAAAATAGGCGCTGGGCAAATCCGTCACGACATCCACATCGTCGTAGCAGCGGAAATTGGGTTGGGTGACCTTGCCGCTGAGGATCTCGTTCAGGCGATCGCGATCAAAATGCAGCCCATACAACCCCAGAATCTGCAAAGCCGCATGAAGTGAAGAAGTGCCCGTTTTGCTGAGGCCCGCGCCCAAAATTTTCATGGTTGTTGCAACTCTCGCCCTCGTGCGGTTTTGGCGGTGGCGATGCTCCCCTGATTTGGCCGTCGCCCTTTGCAAAATTTCGGGGCAAAATTTTGGGGCAAAACCTCGGGAGTAGAAGGCATCCGGGTAGGGGCGTACCGCTGTACGCCCCCACGGAGGTGGCTTAGAAAATCAGCCCTTCCCGTCCCAAGCGATCGGGTGTGCCAACCAGGCCTAAGGCATCAACACCTTAGCCACCGTTTGCACATCTTTATCGCCCCGGCCCGAACAATTAATCACAATTTTGGGGCTACCTTCCAAGGTCGGGCAAAGTTTTTCCAGATGGGCAAAGGCGTGGGCTGTTTCCAGCGCCGGGATAATTCCCTCCAGACGCGACACCCGCTGGAAGGCATCCAACGCCTCCTGATCCGTCACGCTGTAGTATTCCGCACGTCCCGCATCCTTCAAGTAGGCATGTTCCGGGCCCACGCCGGGATAGTCCAACCCAGCGCTGATTGAGTGGGCCTCAATGACCTGGCCGTCGCCATCTTGCAGCAAATAGCTCATGGCCCCATGCAACACGCCCACCCGGCCTTTAGTCAAGGTAGCCGCGTGCTTTTCGGTTTCGGCCCCCTCGCCGGCCGCTTCCACGCCAATCATCCGCACGGTTGGTTCCGTCACGAACTCATGGAACAGCCCCATAGCATTGGAGCCACCGCCGACGCAGGCCAGCAAAATATCTGGCAGTCCGCCCCACTTGGCTTGGCACTGTTGGCGGGTTTCCTGACCAATGATGGCGTGGAAGTCGCGCACCATCATCGGGTAAGGGTGGGGACCAGCCACGGAACCCAGGATGTAGTGGGTGGTTTCCACGTTGGTCACCCAGTCACGAATCGCTTCCGAGGTGGCATCCTTCAGCGTGCCGGTTCCCGCTTCCACGGGTCGCACTTCTGCACCCATCAGCTTCATGCGGAACACGTTCAGGGCCTGACGCTCCATGTCATGGATGCCCATGTAAATCACGCAATCGAGGCCAAAGCGGGCGCAAACGGTGGCCGTGGCCACGCCGTGTTGACCGGCTCCGGTTTCGGCAATGATCCGCTGTTTGCCCATCCGCTTGGCCAGGAGGGCTTGGGCGATCGCGTTGTTAATTTTGTGTGCGCCCGTGTGGTTCAGGTCTTCGCGCTTCAGGTAAATTTGCGGGCCGCTGCCGTCGGGGCGGGCATAGTGCTGCGTCAGTCGCTCGGCAAAGTAGAGCGGGCTGGGACGACCCACATAGTCCTGAAGCAACCCTTGCAGTTCCGCTTGAAAGTCTGGATCGTGCCGATAGTGCTCGTAGGCCCGCTCCAACTCAGCCAGGGCGGGCATCAGGGTTTCGGGAACGTATTTGCCGCCGAACTGGCCAAACCGGCCGAGGGCATCGGGCACTTGGGCATTGAAGGTGGCGGAACGGAGCGGGGTTACGGTCACGACTAGCTGGGCTGAATTCAACACCTCCATTATCGCATTGGGCGCTGGGCTGACGATCCAAGGCCCCCGGTTAGGATTTCTGAGGATGCAAATCATTTTGCAAAGGGGAAATTCTTATCTTGGGGGAAAGTTTTCCACAGGCTTTCCACAGAAGACCCCCAAGTTTTCCACAGAAATGACGGAGTTTTCCACAGGCTATGTCGCCAACGATACGGTTTGTCGTTCAGTTGGGGATTGTTTTGGGCGATCGCCCGACTTCTCATAAAAGGCGATTTTTCATGACTTTATGTAAATTAAATGAGCAAAAATATGTGCTATCCCGAAAAAATTCTGAGTTTTTGAGCTGGATCGCAATATTTCGCAGCATTGACATCGCCGGGAGCCTGGCGCACAATGTTGCCGCTTACCAATGTGGCTGGGGTTTTGCCGATGAGTGGCACAGTTAGCATCGTGGCGGAAATTCCTGAAGAACTCCACGAAGCCCTTAAGGATTATTTGGAAGTGCATCCCGACTGGGATTTGAATCGGGTGTTTGCAGCGGCGTTGTCGCTTTTTCTGTTGCAAAACGGGGAGAGCGATCGGCGGGTGTCGCGGGTTTATCTATCAACGCTGTTTCGCCAACCGGCTTAGGGGTTTTGGCTCGGCTTGGCCTGCGATCGGGCGATCGGGAAGGCAACAGCATTAACCATCGCAATCAGCCATCGATTGAAAAGTTGAAGCTCCAGTGATAAAGCTCCAGAGATGAAACTCAAGCTCAAGAAACTCAAGCTCAAGACGTTGAATTGAGGTACTGAGTCAGGGTGCTTCAGCCAAAGTGCTTCAGTCAAAATGCTTCAGTTAAGAGGCTAAGTTACAACCGTTGATTAATCCTAAGCCGTGAAAAACGCTGTTGAAACCTAGCACTCAAAACTTAGCGCTAAATATTGCAGAGCCAAGGGAAGATTGAGTTATCCCTTGGCTCTATTCGTTTCTGATTGGTTTTAAACTGATTAGAAATTGGTCTATGCAACCGACGAATCAGATCCGTTCGTCAAATTCAGCAGATTCATCCATCAATGATCATAATCGGGGTAATGACAGCAGTGATGACAACACTCATGACAGCACTCACGGCAGTGGTTGACTCCCCATTGCTCGATCGCCTGGGCTTGGAGTGGGGGGACTTTGCCCTTTGGTTTGGCGTAATTGGTGCGGTGTTGGGTGGCTCTTTAGGGATTATGATTTGGGCCTATCGCGGCCAGGGTAGCCGATCGATTTTGTTCACGGAGGCGGTTCCCTTGCCAATAGAGAACGGCGATCGAATTCCTAAGGCGATCGCGGCTTTCAATCAAGGACAAACGCTGTTTACGCAAGGGGACTATCGAGCAGCCGGTGAGCGATTTGCAACGGCCCTAGAATTAGCACCCAACTGGCCGGAGGCTTACCATAACTGGGGTCTGGCCTTGGCCAATTTGCTCAATGACAATGAAGCAGTTCCTCGGTTGGTGAAGGCGGGAGATTTATATTTAGAAAATCAGAATTTGCAAGGTAGCGCTCTGTTGCGACGGCATTTATCGGCCATGGTCGAACGCAAAAAGCAACGGCAAGCCCAACAGAAACTGGTGAATTAATAGTTAATTAATAGTTAATTAATGGTGAATTCACTAATGGTGAACCTTAGCCCGTAGGGTGGGCATTGCCCACCGAATTGTTATTTTATGGCATCTGAAATCTGTCGTACCAATTGTTCTAGGCAAATGGTTCTAGGCAAAGGCTGGACAAGAAATTGCAGGATTTGAAGAATTTGAATTTTTGACATTCTTGGCATTTTTCGCAGTTTCAGAGTGCTAGCCAACTAAATAAAACTTCTGAGGTGAGGGTTAGCTCTCCGACAAATTCTGGAATGGGCAAGGGGCGATCGGGCATTTCTTCTAGATCAAACAACAGTGCCTCTTGACCCGGCCGATAGATCATCACCGCTTTGTTTGCAGGATCAATAATCCAACCAGCGATCGTTCCGTGCTGAAAGCAATGGCGTAGTTTTTTAAACAATTGGGCATGGCTTTGATCAGGAGACAGAATCTCCACCACCCAATCGGGAGCCAGCAGAAATCGATCGGCAATTTCACCCGATTCATCTTTGGGAATCCGTTCCCAAGAAAAGACAGCAATATCCGGCACGATCGAGCGCCCATCAAAGGTGCAACGCAATTCGGTAAATGCACTGGCTGACTTTAAGGGTTCCGTTACTGCATTGATGAACGCAGTCAACTTGCTTTGGATTCGGCTATGTTTTCCTTTGGGCATGGGTTTTTGCAGGATTTGCCCGTCGATATATTCACTCGCTGGTTGGGTTTCCGGCAACTCCAAAAAGTCTGCCAGGGCGATCGGGGCGGTCAGGGTTTCTAGCATGTGAACATCACCGTGCTTGCAACCAATTGATTTATAACCAATTGATTTATTTTGACACCAGAATTTTGAGATGCAGAAAAGTGGGTTCAGAACTGGCCTGAACTGGTTTGAATCGTCTGCACAATCAACACTTCTGCACGATCAACACTGTTAAACCTGGAGGGTGGCCATTAACCACCCCACACGTTGCTGCGATCAGCACCTGAAGATATGACCCGATCGCCCGGTTACCCCCGGTTGCCCGAGGATGACCCCATCAACCCCATCATGGGCAGCCGATGGCTAGGCCGCGATCGGGAGTTTGGTGCTTAACAGCGCCTTCGCGGCCTGTTTGCCCGAGAGAGTTGCACCCTCCATGCTGTCGATGTAGTCCTGCATGGTGTAGCTGCCGGCCAAGAAGAAGTTCTCGATCGAGGTCTTTTGGTTGGGGCGATAGGGATCCATGCCCGGCCCTTCGCGGTACAGCGATTGGGCCAGCTTCACCACCCCTGACCACACCAGATTCAGGCTGCGCGATGAGGGAAACAGGTCATGGACTTGCTTGAGGACATGCTGCACCGTTTCCTCATTGGACTTTTTGATGAATGGGTCGCCGGGAGTCAACACCAATTGCAGCAGGGAGCCTTGGCCCTCACGGTAGTAGTCTTTGGGGCTGGTAAGGGCCAAGTCCGCAAAACAAGAAAAATCCGCATCGGCCGAATAGAGCAAGTTATCCAGGCCCCGTGCTTTGCTCAGATCCTTCATGGCTTCGGGATCTTGCATTTCCGTGACCCAGCCATCGAACCGCAACTGCACCGTGGCCACGGGCACGGCTTCCAGCTTATAGATGTTGTCGAATTCGGGAATTTTGCGCCAGGATTCCGGCAACAGGCGCTGAATTCCGGGGATGTCGCAGGCGGCCACGTAGGCATCGGCCGTGATGCGCTCGGTGGCTTCCCCGTCGGCCACGTCAAGGCCCGTGACGCGGATTTCGCCGTTGCTGCTTTCGGTGTATTGCACTTCCCGAATGCGGCGACGCAGGTGAATTTTGCCGCCGCGATCGGTGATGTATTTCACGATCGGCTTGTGCAGATATTCATCGGGCGAGCCGGCCAGCATCCGCAACACCGAAGCTTCCGTTTTGGCAGCGAAGAATTGGAAGATGGTGAGCATACACCGCGCCGAAATATTTTCGGTGTCGATGAAGCCGAGGGCGTAGGCGATCGGGTTCCACATCCGCTTCAAGCTGCCGTCGGAGCCACCGTGGCTGCGAAACCAGTCGGCAAAGCTGACCCGATCCAGCTCACGGATCGTTTTCATTGCGCCATTGAAGTCTACCAATCCCCGGACGATCGGGCTGGTTCCCAGGGCGATCGAGTTAGCCAGCTTGTCGGCAACCGACAGTTGCGAAGTGGTGAAAAAAGCCTTCAGACCGTTGAAAGGGGCCCCGATCGGGAAGCGAAAATCCAGCTCGCCCAAATTGCCACCCCGATTTACGAAGGTGTGGGTATGCTCCTTCAGCAGCAGATTTTCAAAGGCTCCCACCTTTTTCATCAAGCCAAACAGGTTTTCATAGCAGCCAAAGAAGACGTGCAAGCCCATCTCCACATGGTTACCGTCTGCATCAACCCAACTGCCAACCTTGCCGCCAACAAAGTTGCGGGCCTCAAAGATTTCCACTTCATGGCCCGCATCGACTAGATCCACGGCGGTGGCTAATCCGGCTAATCCGGCTCCCACGATCGCGACTCGCATGGCTGCCTCAAATCCTTCTGTGCATCGGGTGAGTAGGGGCGATCGGGCGGCGGGTTCCTGGAACGGTTAACCCAACTCGATCGCCCAAAATATTAACAGATTGTAACATCGCAGTTGCCCGCTTCCGTCGCCCCTAGGCCTTCTCCCTTGCAATTTGAGCCTGCACTGCCGATCGGAGCAAATCTTCCATGCTCAACACATGGATATCCCACAACCGCATCAGATCTAATGGATCAACCATGCCGCGATTCTTGCCCGTGGCTCCCTTAAACACCGCCACCGAGCAGCGATTTCCCGCCGCCTTGGTTCGTTTGTGCCAGTCTTCAATCAATGCGAGATCGAACGGGTCATCTTGCCAATAAACATTCACCCCCAGCAAACGACCTTGCGCCGTGCAAAGCACCAATAAATCGTAAGCCTGATCAAACTGGTCATAACTCGACATTACCCCCATCGCGATCGGGCGATCTTGACTCAGCACTTCATCAATCAACGCCTTGGCTTTGGGCTGGGAGGTTTGCAAAGCCAGTAGCGGGAAACTCTGGGGCGATCGCTTCGACGACTGAGCAGCGGCCTTTCCAGCAGCCTTTCCGGAACCAGCTTTTTTCCGCTGGCCTTCCTGCACCGAACCGCCACCCGTCAAACTATTTGGCGTGAAGGGATAGTCCACCAAGGGCGATCGAAAAGTATCCGGGATCATGTCATAGGTCACCCGAGGCAAATTGGTTTCCAAATTGACCAACGTTCCCTCCGGCAACCAATCCATCTCAATTTCCTGAGAATAGTGGCGTGAACCTGATGGCAATTGTTGAGACGATGCCGATTTCAGCGCCCTGGGAACATAGCCAGGATTCAAGTTAGGGTTGCCCAATCCCAAAGGAACATCCCGTCCCGATGCAAGGGACAGCAATTTTTGGATTTGCTCCAAAGCGGCCATGCCCTCCGCATCCTCATCCAAGTCATCCATAAGATCGGGCATCAGCAAATGAGCCGCCAGGGATTCCGGATCCGCAACGGATTCCAGCAATCGCAGGGTCACATCAGGGCGCGTTTGAATCGTGACAGCAATGTTGTCCTGTTTACGCTTCTGGCCAGGATTAGGATTCGCTAAGGGATTCAGAATCCGAAATTGGTTTTTGAGGCTTGGGAAATCGTCAGCATCGTAAAGGATTTTGTTATTGCGCTTGATGAACTGATTGAGCGCTTCCAAAATTACGACCATCACCATCAATTCATCATCCGATAAATGATCCCGCATTCCTTCAAGGGGATGAATGCTGCCCAATTCTGGCCAAGCCGATTCACTCAAAATGGGGCTTTGGGAGGATGGTGCTTCACTCTCTTCTAGATCATTGAAGGTGAGGAAGAAACAATCTTGATTCAGAAAGATTTCTTCCATCTTGTGCGGTTCCGATCGATGGGGGCTGCTAATGATATCTTTGCGGAATTTCTCCAACGATTCCAGCGATCGATAGAGCAACAATCCCAGCTCCAACCCCTCCATACCCAAAGTGGATAGATAGAACTGGTGTGGCTCATCCAGCTCAAATTTAATTTCCACCACTTCGTATTCAGCCAACAACATCCAAGGGGCCGATCGCCAGGTGGCCCGAATTGCTTGAACCAGCCGTTTGGCGTGGGGCGAATCCCAAATGTCTCGCACTTCCAATTCTGGGTTATAGGCTTCCAGCGATTGCACCACATCATCAACCAGAGGCAGCTTCGCGCCGTATTCCACCTTGATGTCTAGCCCTTGCAGTGCGCCGCGCAGGAAAAATTGCAATTCTCGGTTGCAAACTACCAACCGCTGGGGCCGTCCCGGCGGCTGTTGTCCTCGGGGTTGTTCAATGGCCTGCAGCAAAACCCGCACCACCGCTCCGAACCCCGCCTCTTCTGTCACCGGCTCCAAAGCACGCAACGAGGGTTGACTAACATCCATCCACAACACACAGAGCCTTTGGGCATCATGGTTTGCGCGGGTATTGAGGGCACGGCTATGAACCGGTCTCAGGTCTCCCTGCCAAGTGGTTCGCAACAACGGAAGTTGTGTTAACCGTTCGATCGTCGCCTTTGGCAAACTTTGCATATCCCAGATCCCCAACAACACAGCGCATTGGAAAGAGCAGTGCGCACCCCATTTTCACGTTCTGACACAGCTTTTCCAGTTCCATTATCGCAATTCTTCCCAACTAGCACTTGCCAAACCCAGCATCAGCGCTAGCCTGACGAAACGGTGGCTTAACCATACGGGAGGTTTTAGGGGCGGTTGTGATGTCTTGGGATTAGGCAGGAACGGTTGATTTTCCGTGCCCCGATCGTCGCAACAGGAGGCTTAAGGGCCTTGGCCTTCAAGAACCGTTAGCGGTGGAATCAGAGTTTCAGAGGATTTGACGACAGACCCTACTAGCGTGGCTGCCTCAATTCGTTGGGCTAAATTACATGGCTGTTACCGTCACCTGATCGTTAAGCAGCAAGGGGCTTAAGCCCCTTGTTACCACGACTGGCTTCGCAACTTTGACCCAATGTATTAAGCCTGTCATGCCACTACGGTGGGGTGATTGTGCTGTGATTTCCTGCGGCGGGCTGATTTTACCGTGGTTATTTTGCCGTGGTTTCAGCCCAGAGCATTCAGGCAGAGGACGATCATTAGATGATCGTTAAGTGATCGTCACATCGCCAGAACCTATAGCCTCCTGGAATTACTGAAAATTAGCTGGAGGAGTTGCTTACAATAGATTTCATCAGATTTCATCGATTTCATAGATTCCGCGAAACTCTGGGGCCTTCCTCCACGGAGCCATCCCCAGGCAGTTGCTAGTCCCAGCCCTTTGAACCCTATGACTACTTCAACCATTCCCGCCAAGCAAGGCATTCAAATTAGCGAGTCGGCCCGCCAACACCTGCTCAACCTGCGCCAGAGCCAAGGCCAAAGCGACCTCTGCTTGCGAGTTGGCGTTCGGGGAGGCGGTTGTTCGGGTTTGTCTTACACGATGGACTTTGAGACGGCAGCGAATATTCGCCCCGATGACGATGTGTTTGATTACGGCGATTTCAAGGTGATTTGCGATCCGAAAAGCCTGCTGTATCTCTATGGTTTGGAACTGGACTACAGCACGGCTTTGATTGGCGGCGGGTTCCAATTCCGCAACCCGAACGCTACCCAAACCTGCGGCTGTGGGAAGTCTTTTTCGGCCTAGTTGGGATTGAACCTACAGCCTTTACCCAAAATCATTGGCACGCCATAGCGCAGATGCCATGAAGGAACGATTCGGTGGGCATTGCCCACCCTACAAGCTACGAGCTACTGGGTTTTGGTTGAGTTTATTTAGTTTGAGTTGATTTAGTTTGAGTTGATTTAGCTTGAGCTGATTTAGCTTGAGTTGAGTTGGTTTGAACTGGGCCTCCTGTCCTTAACTGGGTTTCATCAGTTTGGTGGGGCCCGTTGGGGGGACGATCGATCGCCCCTCTGTCAGCGGCGGCAGTCCTTCGGGATTGCCGTTTCGCGTTTGCTGGTATCGTTAGGATTCGGAATTATCCCTGCCATTCCGTTTTCGGGGCGATCGCGACTTTGTGCGCGCAACGCAACCCTTCAACAGTGGTCAAAGACCAAGCCTTTGGGCGATCGGTGCTGGCGGGTTGCTTCCCGTTGGCGATCGTTCGTCAGGACTGACCCTCATTCTTTTTCGTGGTTGACCCATGGCCGAAACTCCTGTTGTCACTTCAGAACTTGCGGATGCGGAAACCACTGACTCCGCGACGTTAACCGCCGAAGAACTGTTCTTGCAAGGCATCGATCGCTATCAAGCCGGTGAAGATCCCGCTGTGCTGATTCCGCTGTTCAAGTCCGTGTGCGATCGGGCCCCCAAAAGCAGCCCCCCTTGGACTTGCTTGGCATGGCTGTATCTGCTGACTGACCAAGCGGGATTGGCTTTCAAAGCTGCTAAAAAAGCCGTGAAACTCAATCCCCAGGATGCCCAAGCCCGTGTAAATCTGGCTGTTGCCATGATCGAAGACGGTCAAAAAGGGGTGCGCGAACAGGTGGAAATCGCCAGCCAGTTGGTTTTGATTGACCAAGACGCGGCCGAAGAAGTTCAGAAAAATTTGGAAGAGGCGATCGCCCAAAAACCCAACAGCAAAGGCTTTCAGCGGATCAAAGCTTGGATCTTTGATAGTTAGGGATCGCGCTGGGATCGCGTCTTATTGATTTTTTGGCATTGGAGTCAGGTAAAAACTGGCTCCATTTTTAATTGTCAAAAAACTTTACACTTTCTCGAACGATTGTGACCCCAAAAGGCCAAATCTCCGACAGGTCAAACCCTCGAAAAAACAGGGTTCAGCAGCTCCCTGGTTACAGCATTTACATTTAACAAGGGGTTGCAAGATGTCACAGAACTTTACTGGACAATCAAAAATTGAATGATAGGATTTTGCGATACAAGTTATTAGACTTGCTTTACCCGACCAGTTCAGTTCGTCGTCACACCGTTTCAGGAGTTAGGGAAATGTCTGCGAACAACGTTACTGTTAAGCCGGAAACCCGTAATCATAAGGGCTTTTTTGTCCAAGAAGCCTCCTACAAATTAATGGATATTGATGCATCGGGTTGGGCTTTGATTTGTGTTGATGATGCGGTTTGCCATTATGTGGATCCCGACAATCTTCTAGAGATGCTGTCTGAAGAAGATGCCATTGGTTAAGGGTTCCGTTGGTTGAATGGCTGAATCAGCGATTGCGCAACGACCATTCATGAAGTTTGCTAGATTCGCTGAATTGAGATGTTGGGTTGAAGGTTGTTCACTGAAACAATCGCTTCAAAAGAGAATGTTCAGCAGTTTGCAACCGGTTTTTCCCAATTCATTTTTCAAGTACGATCAATCCCATCTTGATTCTCAATGATGCCCCTGAGGCTGAGAATACCGGTGCGATCGCCCTTTCTTTTTTTCCCTTCAATTGGTGGCCCAGTGTTCGGCACAATTCACGGCACTCGGAACAGCACTGTTATGGGTTTCTCGATCGGGTATAGGCACTGAGTGAAAGATGGGTATTGAGGGTGAACTTACTCCTCTAGTCCGCAATGGGCCTCCTGTGCAGGGGGCTTTTTTGTGGGTGAGCCAATGGCCTGGCCATTCTGCTGTCAGTCCGGTGGTTGAGAGCAGGGCGGGAAAATCCTCATTATTCCCTGCGGCAACGCTGCCCTCATGGGGGATACTTTTAAGGTCTCGATTTCCATCGCGCGCATGACCCAAGAAGATACTGCGTGGGACGTTCCCACCATCACCCTGTCCGATGCCACGGGTCGGACATTGGAGTGTTTTGTTGAGCACTCGATCGAGGTGGAAGGCTCCGAGTATGTGCTCTTACACCCGGTGGATTCCCCGGTTGAGATTGTGACCTGGAAGGGTGACGACGAGGACGAGGAAGCCGTCCCGATCGAGAACGAGCAACAGATCGATCTCCTGTTCAACACGGCGAAGGCGGTGTTGGCAGAGGAGAACTTGAAGTTGAAGCGCACGGCGATCGTGCTGACCGTTGAGGGCGAATTACCCGAAGAGCCGGAGGACGATGAACCCTGGGAAGGGAACGGCTCCGGCGAAGATGTGGATGAGTTCCAGTGGTTAGCTAGCTTTTTTCATAATGAAACGGAGTACGCGGTTTATACGCCGCTGGATCCATTCTTCATTGTGGCCCGCATGAATGAGCAGGGACAGCCAGAATTACTGGATCCCGAGGAGCTGGAGCAGATCGAAGATTTGCTACCGTCGATCGAGGAACAACTATTTAATGGGTTGGAGTAGTTCGATCGAGCCATGCAACGATTGGGTCGCGTGATATTTACTCTCCTCGTGCCCACGGCGGCCTTGGTTGGTGCTTGGCAAGGATGGCAATGGTGGAGCTGGGCCAACCGTCCCATGGACTTGGCCCAGGGCGACACCGCCATGAAAGCAGTACAAGTGCAAATTGAACGGGGAACCAGCGCCCGGCAAATTGGCCGCGATCTGGAACGGTTGGGGATTATTCGCTCCAGCGCGGCTTGGGAACTGTGGGCCCGATGGCTGACTTGGAATGACGACAATGGCGGCTTCCAGGCGGGAACCTATGAACTATTACCCACGGCCCCGATGACGGACGTTGCCCAGCAACTTTGGCAGGGCAAGACCATTCAACAGAGCCTGACGATTCCGGAGGGCTGGACAGTGCGGCAAATGGCCGACTATTTCCAGTCCCAAGGGGTGTTTCGGGCGGAGGAGTTTTTGGCCCTCACGCAAAAAATTCCGCGCGATCGCTACCCCTGGCTGCCCCAGCGAATTACGTCCTTGGAAGGGTTTCTTTTTCCGGATACTTACCAGTTTCCGGGAGACACGATTACCCCGCAGGCGGTGATTGATTCCATGCTCGATCGCTTCGAGAAGGTGGCTTTGCCCCTGTGGAACCAAAATCGCGGCCAAACCAAGCTGGATTTGTTGGGGTGGGTGACGCTTTCCAGCATTGTAGAAAAAGAGGCGGTGATTCCCCAGGAGCGATCGGTGATTGCGGGGGTGTTTAGCAATCGGCTGAATCGGGGGCAAAAGCTAGAATCAGATCCAACGGTGGAATATGCCCTGAAAATTCGGCAAACACCTGATCGCCCTCTGACTTTCACGGATATTCGCCAGCCTTCGCCCTACAATACCTATCTCAATCCTGGGTTACCGCCGGGGCCGATCGCCGCACCGGGTAAGGCCAGCCTAGAGGCCACCTTGGCTCCGGCCAAAACAGACTATGTGTTCTTTGTGGCACGGTATGACGGAACCCATGTGTTTAGCAAAACCTTGGCGGAACACGAAGCCGCTGTGAAGCGCATTCGGGCCGAGCGCAACGCCAGGACTCGATCGACCCCTCAACCGGCGGCCAGCCCCAGCCCCTAGACACAATCGCCCCGATCGCCCTGATGATCGCCCCTTCATCAGTTTGCCGCTCCGTTTCGCTGCTCCGTTTCGCTGCTCAGTTCGATCGCCACAAGTTTGTGAGGTTCCCGTGACGTTTGGTGTCCTGCTTCAGCCCGACTTAATCCTAGGCGACTGCATTTTGGCCCTCACGCCGGAAGTGATTGTGCAGCACGGTTTGCAGGGCTTGATTCTGGATGTGGATGACACCCTGGTTCCCACCACCACCGACGCGGTTTCACCGGAACTGGTGACCTGGATCCAAGCGGTGCGGCCCCATGTGCAACTGTGGCTGGCCAGCAACAACCTGAGCGAGTCGCGAATTGGCAGCATTGCCCGATCGCTCGACTTGCCCTACTTCACCGGAGCCGCCAAACCCTCTCGCCGCAAGTTGCGCCAAGCGCTCCAAGAAATGCAACTGCCGCCGGAGCGGGTGGCCATGGTGGGCGATCGCCTGTTCACCGATGTGTTAGCCGGTAACCGTCTGGGGCTGTTCACCGTGTTGGTGCAACCGATGGTGAATCCCCTGTCGGCCCATCGGGGCTACCCGATTCACTCCCTCGAAGTGTGGCTCTCAAAACTGATTGGCGCATCGTTCTATCGCGATCCTTCGCCCCTGCCCACAGCGACCTCCTCGCCCGATCGCCCCACCAGCTAACTCAATCAATGGCCAACTCGAAGTCATTCTGAGATTGAGTTAAAAATGGCCGGTGCTCATGGATCTCGACTGGGTGGATCCCACCTGAATAGATGAGCACACAATTAAGCAGTCTTGGCCCCAAAAAACCAACAGAGCACCATTGACAACCGCCCCCAAAGATTCGGAATCCAATCCGAGGATTTGGGGGCTAACTTTAGGAGCGATTAGTCATGGTTTTTGCCATCATTAATCGTTGCAATTTGCGGTGTAACGCACAGATTCATGGTGAAAATCTAGGGAATAGGGCGCTTAATAATTTTTTGTCAATCCCGATACAGTTTTTATTCAAATCGTCTTCGTTTTCTGACCGGGGGGGATTTCTCTATCAAGTTGCCGCTATGGCTGAAACATTTTTTAAAGAAAAGATACTGATCCCGTGATATATCGCTTGCTAGAATACAAAATCTCGCCTTTTTGATTAACTTTTATGAAGAAACAAATATAAAAAAAATATAAGGAAATAAAACGCCATCCCAAAAATCTGCGATTCTAATAACAGTTCAAATGGGGTCAGCCAATAAAGACCCTAACCATAAAACCAACTTTTTTAAACACTCAAAGTGCTGGGGTCTCCGGATCCCGGCACTTTGTTTTTGGCCCTGCTGTTTTGGGGCCCTGTTGCTCAGGGTTTTTGGGATCACGGTGCTTGAGATCGCCGTTTCGCCCAGGATCTGGGTCGGGATCGGGGGCGGAGGTCTCGCGGTAATCTCAAGCATTCCGGTGGGGGATCCGCACGAAGGCGAGTCGATCGCCCAGAATTAGCCCCACGCATTACCCCCATACCTCAACTGTTTGATCCCCATCAACCTCGATCGCCCTGGGGCCACAGCCTGGGCCACTGGGGCCATTCGCTGGTTTGATAATTGGTTGCCCCTTGCAACCCTTCCAGAAGTGGTGGTTAGTTATGCGCCCGATCGTCTTGAAAATTGGCACTTCCAGCTTGACCCAACCGGACAGCGGCCGGCTGGCCTTGTCCACGATCGCCACGCTGGTGGAAGTGATTTGTGATCTGCGCGATCGGGGCTATCCCGTGGTGCTGGTGTCGTCGGGAGCGGTGGGGGTGGGCTGTGCGCGGTTGGGGCTGACGGAACGGCCCAAGGCGATCGCCCAGAAACAGGCCGTGGCCGCCGTGGGCCAAGGGCGACTGATGCGGGTCTATGACGATCTGTTTAGTCAGTTTGACCAGCCGATCGCCCAAGTGTTGCTGACTCGGGGAGACTTGGCCCAGCGCAGTCGCTACATCAACGCCTACAGCACCTTTCAAGAACTGCTGCGGATGGGAGCCATCCCGATCGTCAATGAAAACGATACGGTGGCCGTGGACGAGTTGAAATTTGGCGATAACGACACCCTTTCGGCCTTGGTGGCCAGCTTGGTGGAAGCGGAGTGGCTGTTTTTGCTCACGGATGTCGATCGGCTCTATTCCGCCGACCCGCGCCAAAATCCCGATGCGGAACCCATTCGCCTGGTGGAGCAAATGTCTGATTTGGAGGCGTTGGAGCTGGACATTGGCGGCCGTGGCTCCCAGTGGGGAACCGGCGGCATGGCCACCAAAATCACCGCCGCCCAAATTGGCACCAGTGCCGGGGTTCGCGTGGTGATCACGGACGGCAGCCAACCGCGTAACTTGTTGAAAATCTTGGAGGGGGCGGATATTGGCACGCAGTTTGCCCCCCAACCCCAGGCCACCAGCGCCCGCAAGCGGTGGATCGCCCATGGCCTGATTCCAGCGGGCAAGCTTTATCTCGACTCCGGGGCGGTGCGGGCCATCTGCACGGGCGGTGGATCCCTGTTAGCAGCGGGAGTTCGGGATTTGGAAGGGGAGTTTCAACCCCAAGATGCGGTGCAGCTCTGTGATTTGGAAGGGCGGGAGGTGGCTCGCGGCCTGGTGAATTTCAGCCATGAGGCGCTGGAGAAAATCTGTGGCAAGCGATCGGACGAAATTGCCGCAATTTTGGGGCATGATGCGCCGGAAACGGTGGTGCATCGGGATAACTTGGTGCTGGCCAGCTAAAGACGCGGGGCACAGGATTCAGCCATATTCAACCGTTCAACTGATTGGGGATATCAAAAATTTTGGGGGCGATCGGGCGGGATTGGGCGATCAAAGCAGCTCGATCGCACGCTATCGTAAGGGCTGGGCATCGGTTGACTGCCCCCGGGGCCCCAAGCCCTAATTCCCAAGCCAATCCCAGTCCCTGTTGAGTTCAGGCTAATCCTATGATCCTGCCCGGTTCCGCAGTCCGTGTCATTAACCCCAACGACACCTACTATCAGTTTCAAGGTCAAGTGCAGCGCGTGACCGATGGCAAAGTGGCCGTGCTGTTTGAGGGCGGCAACTGGGATAAATTGGTCACCTTCCGGTTCTCGGAACTGGAGACGGTGGATGCCACGGCTGGTCGCGGCAAAAAGTAACGCATTGGTTCAAGGCCGTCAAGCCCCTAACCCTTGCTCCCCTTAGCCCCGCTTTGGTTCGGTTATGCGTTTACCCCTGCCGCAATTTGCCCAGCGTGATCGCCCGTCCCATCACCTGGCGGAAGTGATTGAAACGGCCACGACGGAATATTTGGCCCAATGTTTGGAGCCAGAAACCCTTAGTTTTCCGACCATGCCGCCCTTTGGCAGTTGGGTGCGATCGCGCGATGAGGATTCCGGCAATCAGATCTATGGGGTGGTTTATCACGCCACCACCGCCCCGATCGACTCCGTACACCGGGCCCAGGCCTTGGGGCTGTCCTTGGAAGATTTGCGCGAACAGCAGCCGCAGATTTTTTCCATGTTGCGCACGGAGTTTCGGGTGGCGATCGTGGGGTTTGTGCCGCTGGAGTCATTGAATCCCGACGCGATCGGGACAGAAGGCGTGAACCCAGGGGCGATCGCCAACCTCCTGCAAGCGGGGGCCAAACTGATCAACGGCCCGATCTATCAACATTTGCCCCCTCGCCCACCCCAAATTCACCAGGCGGTGTATGGGTGCGATCGCCAAGAGGTGGTGGAATTCACGGCCAAAATGGACTTTTTGCGGACTTTGTTGCAAATGAGCGGCACGCCCACCGATGCGTTGATTGCCGCCACGCTACGGGAGGTTTATCGGCTGCGACAGGGCGATCGGCCCTGGTTGGTGCAGGCGGGCCGCGCCCTCAGCGTTCTGCTCAAGGATGATTACGATCGCCTGCGAGCGATCCTCGGCCAAGTTCATCTCAGTCCCTAATCCTTGTAATCCCTAATCTTTGCAATTCCTAAACCCCCAAGCGGCCGGCATGGGGGCGATCGAGCAGCAGCCACAGCAGCCACGCCACAGCCCGATTAGCCCCGGCCCGGTTAGCCCCAGCCCGATTGCGAATCATGGCAATATTGCGAACTGTTACCGTCAGTTGCGAACGATTGCTAAAACAAAATAGTGATTTTCCAGCCTTCTTCTCAGCCGCTTTATAATCCGATCAGGGATATGCAGTTGGTTGCCTGTCCCCGATCGCACGTTTTTCGGAGCCAAAGGCCATGCCGCGCATTCTCGTTATTGACGACGATCCAGCCATTTCCGAACTGGTATCCGTCAACCTAGAAATGGCCGGCTATGACGTGAACCAAACCACCGATGGCATCAAGGGCCAAGCCCTAGCGCTCCAACTCATGCCCGACTTGATCTTGTTGGACATTATGTTGCCCAAGGTTGATGGGTTCACCGTTTGTCAGCGGCTGCGACGCGATGAACGCACCGCCGATATTCCAGTGCTGATGCTGACAGCGCTGGGGCAAACACAACATAAAGTTGAAGGCTTCAATGCAGGGGCAGACGATTACTTAACCAAGCCCTTTGAAGTGGAAGAAATGTTGGCGCGGGTGCGGGCCCTGTTGCGACGCACCGATCGCATTCCCCAAGCCGCCAAACATAGCGAAATCCTGAGCTACGGCCCCTTAACCCTGGTTCCTGAACGGTTTGAGGCCATTTGGTTTGACAAAACTGTTAAGCTCACTCACCTGGAATTTGAGCTGTTGCATTGCCTGTTGCAGCGCCACGGCCAAACCGTTGCCCCCAGCGAAATTCTCAAGGAAGTTTGGGGTTACGATCCCAACGATGACATTGAAACCATTCGAGTTCACGTGCGACATTTGCGCACCAAGTTAGAACCCGATCCCCGCCATCCGCGCTACATCAAAACCGTTTATGGTGCGGGTTACTGTCTGGAATTGCCGGCCCAGGACGATCGCGCCGTGGAAACCGTGGCCGACACAGCTTCGGTTTAAGCGCCAGGTTGGGCGATCGCTTCGGCTCTGCAACCCTAAATTGCCTCCAGCCCAATTGGCTCCAGCGTCCAATTGAATTCAAGTTTGTTCAAAAGAAGACAAAGCCAAAACAGGGTTAATTCTCGAAAAGCCAATCCCAAACAAGGCAAACGCCATTCATTCGTCTGCAAGGGTTGTTAGGTCTCGCAACACTTGCAGATTTTTGTTTACGTTGCAATGCTTCATGTTTAGCGGGGATCAATTATTCGTCTGCGAGAATCAAACTTGGGCTTAGATTTAGATGCAAATTTAGACCTGATTCAACGTCAATGCGTCGGGCTATTGGGCCCAAGTTGAGCAGCAGATGAAATTAGCCTATTGGATGTATGCCGGGCCGGCTCACATTGGAACGTTGCGGATTGCCAGTTCTTTTCAAAAAGTCCATGCCATCATGCACGCCCCACTGGGGGACGACTATTTCAATGTGATGCGATCGATGCTGGAACGGGAGCGAGACTATACCCCCGTCACCACCAGCGTGGTCGATCGCAACGTTTTGGCCCAAGGCTCCCAAGAAAAAGTTGTTGATAATATTGTTCGCAAAGATCGAGAAGAAGCGCCCGATTTAATTGTGCTGACTCCCACTTGCACTTCGAGCATTTTGCAAGAGGATTTGCAAAATTTTGTGGCACGGGCCCAGTTGGATGCTAGGGGCGATGTGCTCTTTGCTGATGTGAATCACTACCGCGTGAACGAATTACAAGCGGCGGATCAGACCCTTCAGCAAATCGTCAAGTTCTACATTGAAAAAGCCCGCAAAGTGGGTGATTTGCAAACCCAAAAGACCGATCGCCCTTCGGTGAATATTTTGGGAGTGACCACGCTGGGATTTCATAACCGCCACGATTGCACAGAACTGAAGCGATTGATGGCAGATTTGGGAATTACAGTGAATGCGGTGATTCCCGATGGGGCTTCGGTGGAGGAACTGAAACAGTTGCCCCGGGCTTGGTTTAATTTGGTTCCTTACCGTGAAATTGGCGGGCTGACGGCGCAATATTTGCAAACGGAATTTCAGATGCCGCTTGTGGATATCACGCCGATGGGGATTGTGGAAACGGCCCGCTGCATTCGATCGATCCAAGCCGTGCTGAACAGCCAGGGCGAGCCGGTGAACTATGAAGGGTTTATTGATGAGCAAACCCGATTTGCTTCGCAAGCCGCTTGGTTCACTCGTTCGATCGATTGTCAAAATCTAACGGGTAAAAAAGCCGTGGTGTTTGGTGACAATACCCACGCGGCGGCCATGACCAAAATCCTGGCCCGGGAAATGGGAATTCAGGTGGTTTTGGCGGGCACTTACTGTCAGTATGATGCCGATTGGTTCCGGGATCAGGTCAGTGAATATTGCGATCGGGTTTTAATTACCGATGACCATACCCAAGTGGCCAACGCGATCGCGGAAATTGAACCGGCCGCCATCTTTGGCACGCAAATGGAGCGCCACGTGGGCAAGCGATTAGATATCCCTTGTGGTGTCATTGCGGCTCCGGTTCATATTCAGAATTTCCCCGTTGGCTATCGACCCTATTTGGGCTACGAGGGAGCCAATCAGGTGGTGGATTTGGTGTATAACTCCTTCACCTTGGGCATGGAAGATCATTTGCTGGAAATCTTTGGCGGCCACGACACCAAGGAAGTGATTACCAAGTCTGTTTCCACGGATTCGGAGCTGAATTGGAGTCGCGATGGGCTGACGGAGTTGAACCGTGTGCCGGGTTTTGTGCGGGGCAAGGTGAAGCGCAATACGGAAAAATTTGCGCGCGATCGGGGGCTGACGCAAATTACCGCTGAAGTGCTCTATGCCGCCAAGGAAGCCGTTGGCGCATAGCCCAGCCAGGAACCCATCTCCCCCAGGAAGCAGGAAACGCCTTGGTACAATGCCCAGGGATTGATCGCATCGGTGGGGGACTGGTGATCTATGGTTTTTGCAACGACCGCGCCCCGTTGGGTGCTGGCGACGGATTTGGACGGAACCTTTCTGCACGGCTCCCAGGCCGATCGCGCTGCGTTTTATCAACGGATTGAACAACAGCGCGATCGGCTGATTTTGGTTTTCGTGACCGGTCGCCATTGGCAGCTCATTGAACCGCTGTGGTCGGGCGATTGCCCAGTGCCCCAACCGGATTTTGTGATTGGCGATGTGGGCACAACGGTCTATGACGGTCAGGGCCGCCCGATCGAAACCATCCAAACGGAAATCGCCAATCGCTGGAATTGCGCGAACGATCGGGTCAAGCGCTTGCTGGCGGGGGAGCCAGGTCTCTCGTTGCAGCGCGGGGAATTTGCCTACCGCGTGTCCTATGACTACGACCCGCAATTATTGCGGCAAGCTACGCTGAACCTGATCCAGGCGGCCGGTTTTGATGTGATTATGTCCGCCGATCGCTATTTGGATGTGATGCCCAAGGGCGTTGCCAAGGGATCTACCCTGCAACGACTGGCCAAGCTGGAGCGCTGGCCGGGCGATCGAATCATCACCGCCGGAGACAGCCTCAATGATTTGAACCTGTTGGCGGCGGGCTACCGAGCGATCGCCGTGGGCAACAGTGAACCCAAGCTGCTGGCGGCATTGGGCGATCGACCCACCCTCTACCGCAGTCCCCATCCTGGCCTCTTGGGCATTGTGGATGGGTTCCGCCATTGGCAAGTGGACTTGTTTTGAGCCATCGGTTTGCAGCAAGGACTTGCAGAAAGTACCTGCCTAGAAAATATTTGCAAATAATCACAAACCGGCAACCGCTGATCAGTCAGCGATCAATCGCTGATCAATACAACGATCAATCAACGATCCACCGACAACCAACCCGCAACCAATCAGAACTCGAAAGCAAGATCTTAGTGCTCGAAACGCCCAGCCCATCAGGAGCCTATCAGGATCAATCGGGATCCAGCGCCCATCCTTCAGTGGAAGGCCTAAATTTAACCAAACCCTGATAGATTGAGCGAAACAATCGGCAAGCGCTAGCTCCAAGAAGTTATGAGAGTCCTCGTCATTGGCGGTGATGGTTACTGCGGTTGGGCAACGGCTCTATACCTGTCCGATCGCGGTCATGAAGTTGGCATCCTGGACAGCCTGGTTCGTCGGCACTGGGATCAACAACTGCAAATTGACACCCTGACCCCCATCGCCCCGATCAAGCAGCGCATCCAACGGTGGAAAGACCTGACCGGCAAACACATTGACCTCTACGTTGGCGACATCACCAACTATGCTTTCCTGGATCAGGCTCTGACCGAGTTTCAACCTGAGGCGATCGTTCACTTTGGGGAACAGCGATCGGCTCCGTTCTCGATGATCGATCGCGAACATGCCGTGTTGACCCAAACCAACAACGTTGTCGGAACCCTCAACCTGCTCTACATCATTCGTGAGAAGTTCCCCGACTGTCACTTAGTCAAGCTGGGCACCATGGGCGAATATGGCACGCCCAACATCGACATCGAAGAGGGCTACATCACGATCGAGCACAACGGTCGCAAAGATACCCTGCCCTATCCCAAGCAACCCGGCAGTTTCTATCACCTCTCGAAAGTCCACGACTCCCACAACATCCACTTTGCCTGTCGGGTTTGGGGTCTGCGGGCCACCGACCTCAACCAAGGGGTGGTTTACGGCGTGTTGACCGACCAAACCGGCATGGACGAATTGCTGATCAACCGGTTGGACTATGACGGCGTGTTCGGCACAGCACTTAACCGCTTCTGTATTCAGGCCGCCGTGGGCCATCCGTTGACGGTGTATGGCAAGGGCGGCCAAACCCGCAGTTTCCTGGACATTCGCGATACGGTGCGCTGCGTGGAGCTGGCGATCGAAACGCCTGCCAAACCCGGTGAATTCCGAGTGTTCAACCAATTCACGGAACTGTTCAGCGTTTTGGACTTGGCCAAGAAAGTCCAAGAGGCCAGCGCGGCCATGGGTCTGAAGGTGGAAATCAACAACATCGAAAACCCCCGCGTCGAAGCCGAAGAACATTACTTCAATGCCAAGAACACCAATCTGCTGGATTTGGGCTTGCAACCACACTACCTGTCCGATTCGCTGCTGGATTCCCTGTTGAACTTCGCGGTGAAATACAAGGGGCGGGTGGACAACTCGGAAATTTTGCCGAAGGTGAAGTGGAAGGGTTAATCAACAGCTAAAACCACTAAAAGGTCAAGAACAAGGGCAAGGGGCTGAAGTTCCTTGCCCCTAATTTTCTGATTTTCTTGGGACTTTTTGGCTTTGGCCTGTTTTGGTGCTCGCTGGCTGCACTTAGGGGGTCACCAACAGGGCCGGCTCCACGGCGGCGGCGGGGCCCGTCAAAACCATGTGCGGTGCGGCAAAGTAGCGATCGGCCACCGTTTGAATATCTTGGGCACTCACTTGGGCGATCGCGGTTTGAAAGGTGCGATCGAACTCGCGACCCAAGCCCAACACCTCATACCAACCATAGAGTTGAGCCAACTGGGCGTTGGTTTGCTTACCCAGGGCGTATTGACCCAAGAGCTTATTTTTGGCGGCGGTTAACTCTGCCGCTTCGATCGGGTGATGAATCAAGCGTTCCACCTCCGATTGCAACCCGGTGATCGCCTCGGGCACATTCTGAGGCGCAGTGCCCATGTAAACCACAAAGTGCGACGGGCCCAAGCGAGTGGGATAGAGGGCCGAAACTTCATAGGCCAAGCCGCGTTTTTCCCGCAGCTCCACAAATAGGCGACTCGAAAGGCCATTGCCCAAATAGGTGCTGGCCAACTTCAGCGCCGCATAGTCCGGGTGATGTTGTTGCTCGGTTGCGGTTGAATCCGTTCCCAACACCGATGCGGCCCCATAACCCAACATGACGATCGCCTGCTGAGTTTCCTGGGCGATCGCCCGTTGCTCAATGGTGTTGGGCAAGGGCGGAAACTGCGGCTCCACAATGACTTGATCGCTCACCTGCCAATCGCCAAACACTGCTTCGATCGCTTTCAAAGCTTCCTGGGTGCTCAGGCAACCGGACACCGCGATCGTCACCCGATCGGGCTGGAAGTAGGTTTGATGAAACGCCTGCAAATCCGCTGGGGTCAGTTGTCCCGTGGTGGTTTCCGTGCCCAATGGTGAAAACGCATAGGGATGCTCTGGCCCATACAGCACTTGGCGCAGTTGATCAAACCCCAGGGAAAACGGCTGCTCGCGTTGGGAACGAATCCCCTGCAACATCAGCGATCGCTCCAGTTCCACCTCCGACTCCGGAAACGCGGGCGATCGCAACAACTCTCCCGCCAAGGACAGCAGATCCACAAAATCGTGGGACACACTCTTGAGGCTAACCAGAAAGTAATCGGTGCTGGCATCCGTGCCCAAGCTAGCCCCAATCGATTCCACCCGCTCCGCAATTTCCATCGATGACAGGCGTTCCGTGCCCTTCGTCATCACCGCTGCCACCAAGTTGGCTAGCCCCGCTTTCGATCGCGCCTCCCACAGACTCCCAGCCTTAATGAAGATACGAGCCGCCACAATGTCCGCTGCCGGATTTTCGATCGCAATTGCCGTCAAACCATTGGGAAAAACATGGTGCTGAACTGGGGGCGCAAACGTCATGGCGAAAGAAACGAGAAATTGTTTTGCACAATACATTCTCACCCCTTTTAACCTGTTTGGGGGCGATCGTACTGTTCATCTTGATCGCTTCCGGCCACCCATCCACAGGTCTGCTTCCCCAAATCATTCAGTCAAGGAATCCGGTTGGTTGCCCTTGGAATCCGTAAAGCTCCAAAGGCTACGATCGGGGCGATCGCCCAATCCCCACCGTTTCATCGATTACTTAAAATTCTGAAAAGAAGATGTCAAAATAGGGGCACTGGCAGATCAAGAATCAGCACTCAATTGCAATTATTTATAGCTAAAAACGGATCTCCAATCAATTAAGAAGCCGATCCTGATCATCCTCCATCCCATTTCCTCCAAATGAAGCCCATTTAGTCCTAGCAAATACCTCAAGAGTCCCTTAATTTCCTGAGGAATAGCCACAATTGTTAGTCACCAAAGCCAAGCCCAGAGCGCATCCCCTTCGCAACTCACTGCTCTTTCCAACTATTGATCCCTATGCTGGCCAAGTGGCTCCAGAGATTACGAGATCGCCTGCTTGTTCGATCCATCAGCACCCAACTTTTTCTCTACGTTTTGGGTGGGGCCCTCGTGGCCTTGGGAACCATGGCCGCCGTCTTTTATCGCTCCATTGAACGGGAATCCCTTGGGCGAATTCGTGCGGAACTGAACGCCCAAGTTGAATTTACCCGAGGGCAACTATTAGAGTCGCAGCGCTACATTGAAATTCTGTCGGCGGCTGTTTTGACCAATCGCGATCGAAATATTCAAGATCCAGAATTCTATAAGCAACTAACTTTAGAATTTTTCAAACAACGTCCCAGCTTAGTGTTGGGAGTAGGCTTCGGCCAAAATGCCTTTCAGGTTTTGCGTGATCGTCAGTGGTTTTATCCATATTTTTATGTCGATCAAGGTCAGCCCAATCCGATCGGTGAGCGCCTACCACCTCCCCACTCCGACTGGATTTACTCAGAGTTGTATAAAGACGATCAATATCCTGACCAACATTACTGGCGAATTCCTGTGGGTAATCAAAAGGGAATTTGGATAGAACCCTATGAGTGGTCAAATATTGTCATGACCAGCTACTTAGTTCCCTTCTATGACAGTCAAAAAAACCTAGTTGGTGTGGCAGGAACAGATTTCAGCGTGACCGAACTCAGCAAACGAGTCGATCGATCCGTCATCAACGATGAAGGCTATTTTGCCATCCTCAGCAGATCTGGCAAATTACTGGCTTACCCACCGAAGCGCAAGTCTCTTCAAGCCAATTCCAGCTATCGAGATTTGCCACTCTTGCGCGAACTGTGGCCCATCTTGCAGAGCAAAAATTCCGATATTATTTATCACCAAGATCAAATCATTGCCTATGAGCGAATTCCCAGTGCCAACTGGATTGCGATCGCCATTGTTCCCAGTGATGTAGTGTTGGGGCCCCTTTGGCGCATTTTAATCATCAGTGTCAGCATTGCCGCCATTCTGCTAGCGATCGCCGTATTGGGTTTTGTGCGCCGTCTCAATCGCCAACTTAAGCCGATTTTAGAAAAATGCGATACCTTGGTGGCCACGGAGAAAATCATGCCCATGGCCACCCCAAAAGCCACCACTTCAGAGGCCGTCTTCGCTTTTGCGGTTCGCGACCGGCAGCACATGGATGAGCTGACTTTTTTATGTCATTCCTTTGATCAAATGGCTGCCAAAGTGGAGGCAACTTTGCAATCTTTGGCCGAAACCAACCAAACCCTGCAAGCCACCGTTCAAGACCGCAGCGAGGCCCTAAACCAATTGCAACAAACGCAATTACAACTGATTCAAAGCGAAAAAATGTCAGGGTTGGGGCAACTTTTGGCAGGAATTGCCCATGAAATTAATAATCCCGTGAATTTTATTCATGGCAACTTAGATTATGTGCGGGACTATGTTCACGAATTACTCCAAGCCACAACGCAAGTCTATGCAATTCATGCCGGTCAAGCCAGCCCATCCAACGGTCAAGCCTCGATCGACTTTGAAGAGCTGGCGTTTATTCAAGCTGACTTGATTAAAATTTTGGATTCGATGACCGTGGGCACCGATCGAATTCGGCAGCTAGTTTTATCCCTGCGCACATTTTCCAGAACTGATCAAACCAAAGATTGTGTCACCAATTTGCACCATGGCATTGAAAGCACCTTGCTGTTGCTCAAACATCGTTTGAAAGCAACGTCTGATCATCCAGCCATTGAAGTAATCACAAAATATGGCGATTTGCCACCTGTGGAATGCTATCCAGGCCCGCTGAATCAGGTGTTTATGAATTTGCTGGTTAATGCGATCGATGCCTTGGAGCAAAAAACAGCCGGTTGGAGCGAGGCGGAAATTGAGGCTAATCCTAGCCGAATTGAAATTACCACCCAGTTTATCGCTAGTGAAAATGTGGTTGAAATCAGCATTGCTGATAATGGCCCCGGCATTCCAGAATCCGTGCAGGCAAGGATTTTCGATCCATTTTTCACCACAAAACCCGTTGGCAAAGGCACAGGCTTGGGACTGTCAATTAGCTATCAAGTTATTACGGAGCGACACCAAGGGAAAATTTTCTGTCGCTCTCAACCCAATCAAGGTACTCAATTTATTATTCATTTGCCTGCTGGTATCAAATAACACACTTAGCCATTGACGGAATTGAGTTCTCGAAGCGGTTCAGTGATTGAAAATTCTCAAATTTTCCTTACGTCATCCCAAGATAGATCATCTCCTGAATCCTTGGAATCATGGGATTTTGGGGGAATTTTGCAGAATGATTACCTCTGAAATATTGTGGAGAGTGTAAAGTTTTATTGTTGAAATCTCATGATTTTCTGTTCTAAGACCGCTATATAACAGGGGTAAGGTTTAACAGCAAATGCTAGTCCTATGCCTATTGACTATCGATATCAATTGGGATTTTCTTGGCCGGTTCGATCGGTCAGTGCGCGCCTTTTTATGAGTGTTCTTGGTGGGGCGCTGGTGGGCATTGGCAGCATGGCAGGAATTTTTTATCGATCGCTGGAAAGTAAGTCGATCGACCAAATCCAAGACACCTTGAATGCTCAGGTACAAGTCATCAATGGACAGCTCACCAACTCCCAAGCCTATGTTAAGGCGATCGGCTCAGCCGTCAGAGCCAATCAACAAGCCGGTATTCAGGATGCCGAATCCTATAAACAATTAGTTTTTGAGTTTTTTAAAAGCCGCCCTGACTTAACCATGGCGGTTTTTTTCGGTCAAGATGCCTACCAAATTGTGCGCGATCGCCCTTGGTTTTATCCCTACTTTTATGTCGATCAAGGCAGCTCGGGCATGGTGGGTCACCGCCTCCCTGCGCCTTACCAGCATGTGCGCTATTCAGAAATTTACACCGATGATAATTATCCAACGCGCGATTACTGGAAAGCCGCGATCGCAGCCCGAGGTGATGTTTGGCTAGAGCCTTATGAGTGGTCAGGTATTAAAATGACCACCTTCTATAGTCCTTTTTATAATGACCGCCGCCAACTATTGGGTATTGCAGGCGCTGATGTGAATATCTCAGCCCTAGCTCAGAAATTAAAAAGAACCGTTACCCGTGGCGAAGGGTATTTTGCAGTTTTCAGTCAAGAAGGAAAATTGCTCGTTCCACCGCCCAATTTTAAGTTTACAAAAGTCACCACCGATTACTATGACTTTGCATTATTTCGCGAAGCTTGGCTGATTCTACAGTCGCGCCCCGTGGGTATGGCTTACATGGAAGGCCAGTTCTTAGCCTATCAACGAGTCCCTAGCACGAACTGGATCGCGGTCGCTGTTGTCCCAGAATCGGTCGTTAAATATCCCATTTGGCGCACAGTCCTGATCGGCGCAGCCATTGCCGCTCTGGTATTGGCTTTTGTGGTTTATGCTGCTGTGCAATATCTTAATCGTCGCTTACAGCCCATCGTTTCCAAGTGCAATGATCTATTGATTAGTGATTTTTCCAGTAATTCTTCCATGAAGGAATCTCGCCATTTTCTCGAGAATTCAAATGGAAGCTTATTTGGAAATTCATCAGAGACCTATTCTTCATTGGAGATCTCAACCTTAGTACAAAATAGTGCAGGATTATTGACTTCAGAATCCAATGCAGCGCAAGATTTGGAGCAATCAAAATCTAGTCGATCGCCCCACAGGATGGATGAGTTGGAATTTTTGTCCTTCTCCTTTGAGCGAATGTCTAAGCAGGTTCAACAGTCTTTTCAGTCTTTGGAATCAGCGAATCAATTTCTTCAACAAACCGTGGCCGAGCGGACGGCGGCTTTAGATCAGTTGCAGCAAGCTCAAATTCAACTGGTTCAGAGCGAAAAAATGTCGGGACTCGGGCAGATGCTGGCAGGCATTGCCCACGAAATTAATAATCCTGTGAATTTCATTTATGGCAACCTTGATCACATTAAAAACTACACCACAGACCTCATTAGTCTGATTCATCAATATCAATCGATCGTGCAAGTCATTCCCCAAAACGTGCGATCGCAGTATCTTTCTGACTTAGAAAGTGAGGCTGATTTTGATGCTGAAGAACTGGCATTCATTGAGGAAGATCTAGGCAAAATCCTTGGTTCCATGACCTTGGGCACTGAACGCATCCGCCAACTGGTTCTTTCATTGCGCAACTTTTCCCGATCCGATCAAGGAATGCATCAACCCTTCCAAGTTAATGAGGGAATTGAAAGCACCTTGGCACTTTTAAATCACCGCTTGAAGGCCAACTCGCAACGACCCGCCATCCAGGTTGCAACCCAGTTGGGAGATCTTCCGTTGGTGGATTGCTATCCAGGGCCGCTCAATCAAGTTTTGATGAATTTATTGGCTAATGCGATCGATGCATTGGAAGAGCGCACAGCCCGTTGGGACTTTCCGGAGATTGAAGCAAATTCCAATCGGCTGCAAATTACAACCAAACTAGTGAAATCTGACTCATCCCAATTATCAAACTCACCAATCAACACAGACACGGTAGAAATTGCCATTACTGATAATGGTTCTGGAATTCCCCCAGCCATTCAGGCGAAGATTTTTGACCCTTTCTTCACTACTAAACCCATTGGCAAAGGCACAGGAATTGGCCTATCGATTAGCTACCAAATTATTGCGGAAAAACACCATGGATCCCTAACCTGTTGCTCGCAGCCGGGACAAGGAACAACCTTTATGATTCGGCTACCGCTGAAGCAGCCCCCCATCCCGATCGCAGGGGTTGCCCACGGAACGGGTGGGGATAGTCGTGCTCCTGTGGTTCGTTCAGAATCCCTGGAAACTGAGGGTTCAACAACCAGTTAAGTCCCTGAGAATTCACCAATTCAGAATGAACTAGCCAAGCATTAACTAACCCAGCATTAACTAGCCAAGTATTAACTAGCCAAGTATTAACCAACCGTTAGGAATGCCAATCGTTGCCAGAACCGTAGCGCCAAGCCGATCGCACCGGTTCACGAGCGGGCAAGGCCAGGCGATCACCCGCGTGATATAGCCCCAAGGCGAGATAATGCCGCATCCAATCCAACAAGGCAGGCAAGCCCAGTTGGGGAATGAGTTGAGCCACCAAGGCCGGATGGGCGATCGCCACACGGGCCAGGGCAATGGAAAGGGCGGGAAATTGCACCACGTCTTGCAGGAAGGGCCGCAGTACCCGATCGCCCGCTGCGGCCATTTCCCCAAACACCGCATCCAACAATCGATTGATTCGATCGCTCGGTAACTGTTGCCCCACAGCCACGCGCATGGCCTGCTGAAATAACCAGGTAACGGAAAGATTCGGTTGATAGGGCAGCAACAGGCTCAGGTGGGCCCGATCGAGCCGATCGGTTTGCAGGGCGTTGGTGATGCCATCCAAGAGCCGATCGAGGTGGCGCAACAGGGCCCCAAAGCCGCCAAAACTGAGGGGGGATTGCAAACCGCTGCTATCACCAATAAACAGCAGGCGATCGACCGTTGGTTGCAAAGGGCTTTGGCGAAAGGCAGGGAAAAAACCAAACAGGGCCCGCTGAAATTGCAACCCCTCCAGGGAAGGCAAGTTTTGGTAGGCGGGCAACAGCCGGAAGTAGTCCTCAAACAAGTCGTGCAAACTGGGACGGCTGGGGTGGGCATCCCCATAACAAAACAGATAGGTGGTGCGGCCCGCTTGGGCGGGGAACGCTTCCCAAAAATATTGGCGATCGTCCTGAATGCCGGTGGTCGTGGCAATGAGATCAGCGCTGTCGTTGGTAGGATAGCCCGTGGCGCAAGTGCCCACCACCAGACAAACACCATCGGGTTTGGCGGGGCCGCGAGTTTGCCGAACAATCGGGGACTGATGCCCCATGGCATCCAACACCAGCCGCGCCCCGATCGTGACCGTAGCCTGATGGGCGGTGACCCAATCCCCATAGGCAGCGTTGCCCCCGGCTCCGGTGGCTCCGGTGGGGCCGCCCAGGAGCGATCGCCCCTGCACCCAAACCCGATCGGGCTGCACGGTCAAGGAAACAAACTGGGTTTGCTCCAGCAGGATGCCCCCAGCGGCCAAGAATTTTTGCCGCAATTGGGCGACCAAAATGGCGGGACTGACTCCCAGATTCAGCACATCCCGCACCCATCGCTCCTGGCCACCCGCAAAGGAAATCCGCACGGGATTAAATTCCGAGGCGATCGCCCGCTCCAGTTCCGCCGCTGTCAACAGCCCCCGTTCAACCAAAACGGCCAATTCCGATCGGGAAATATTCCATTCCTGATCTCGCCCTTGCAGTTGTCCCCGTTCCATCAACACCACGCGCCAACCGGCCTGGGCCAGGGCCGTGGCCATCACAATCCCCAAGGTTCCCCCCAGCACCACCAAATCAACCCTGAGGGCATCGGCCGGCGGCCAGTTGTCAGGATCGGCCGGCGGCCAGTTGTCAGGATCGGCCGCCAGATTTTGTGAAGATTCGTAAATCACCGAAATGGGGGGTTTGACCCCCTGATCATCCAGCCCCCGGAGTTGTTGCCACAGGCGATCGGCTCGCGCTAAACCCGCCAACGGTTGGCCGGGGATGGTGGAAAGGAGATCGGCGGTTAAACTCATAACGAACAAGAACGAACAATTGGGTGGAACAGGGCGATCGATTCAGGCGATTGCGGGCCCAGTGGCCCAAGCTTGGCATCCTGACGACCCCCACCCTCCACAAAGGACAGAACGGCCATGGCTGGTGTGAGGTCGAATGCGGCGGCGATCGTGCAATTGCGCGAGGTGGTGAAAATCTATAACCGCAGTCAGCGCGGCCTGTTGGGGGCTAATTTACGGGTCGATCGCGGCGAATTTTTGATGATTACGGGCCCCTCCGGCGCGGGCAAGTCTACCCTGCTGAAGCTGCTCTATGGCGAAGAACTGGTCGATCGGGGCGAAGTGATCATCGATGGGCAACGGGTTAGCGATCTCAATCGCAATCAACTGGCGCTCCTGCGGCGCAAAATCGGCATCGTTTTTCAAGATTACAAACTCATTCCCCGCCGCACCGTAGCCGAAAATATTGCCTTCGTTTTGTTGGCCCAGGGCTATCCCCAGGCGGAAATTCGCCGTCGTCTCACGCCCGCCCTGCGGTTGGTGGGGCTGCTGCACAAGGCAGACCACTTCCCCGAACAACTCTCCGGCGGCGAACAGCAACGGGCCAGCATTGCCCGGGCAATTGTCAGCACGCCCCCCTTAATTTTGGCCGATGAACCCACCGGCAACCTCGACGGCGACAACTCCCAACAGATCATTGCGATCTTGGAGCGGCTCAACGAATTGGGAGCAACCACGATCGTCACGACCCATGATGAGTTGTGGGTGCGGCGCAGTCATCACCGAGTTTTGCAACTGAATGAAGGCAAGCTTTACGAGGTGCGGCCCGCCGGTCGATCGACCGCTCGGCCCGCACCGGCCGCCTGGTTAGGCTAGCAGCTTGCCAGTTTGCGATCAGTGAATTTGCGATCAGTGAATTTGCGATCAGTGAATTTGCGATCGCACGTCTGTAACCACCATCTGTAACCACCAATTGACGCGGGGCGATCGCCCAACGCTCAAGGGTTGGAATCCGCCAGGCGACCCAAGCTCGGCATTTTCCCCAGCAGTCCTGTCATCAACCTCAGGGCCAGGGACTTCAGGGGCGGAACCCGCTTGAGGGCCGCCAAGCCCAGCCGTCGCACCCAAACCACGGGCCACAGTTGGGTAGAAAAGAGTCGATCGAGCAAATCGGTGAACGCCAGGATCACCCAATTGCCCCAACGCCGCCAGCGATCGTAGCGCCGCAGCACCGCCACTTGCCCAAAGTCTTCACCCCGGGCGATCGCCCCTTGGATCACATCCACCAGGGCCGCCGCGTCGCGAATGCCCATGTTCAAACCTTGTCCCCCCACCGGATGGCAACAGTGGGCCGCATCCCCCGCCAGGGCCAACCGATGCCCCACGTAGCGATCGCACTGCATCAACCGCACCGGAAATAGATAGCGATCGCCCACCAATTCCAATTGCCCCATCTGGGGGCCAAACCGTTGGCTCAGGGCCCGCAAAAATGCTGGGTCATCCAACGCCAACATCGCCTGGGCTTCCGCGTGGGGAGCCGTCCACACCAAACGACAAACATCCCCCAAGGGCAAAATCGCGAAGGGGCCGCTGGTCTGAAACCGCTCGTAGGCAATGTTTTGGTGATGCTGTTCAGCCTTGACGGCGGCCACAATGCAGGATTGCCAATAGGCCCAACCGCGTCTGGGAATGCCGGCCGCTTCCCGCAGGGGAGATCGGGCCCCGTCCGCCGCCACCACCAGTTTGGCCCGCAGTCGCGACGGAACCGTCACCCCCTCGCCATTGGGCGCAATCACCAACTCAGCCCAATCGGCCCCGTAGTCCAAAACGGTGGCCGTGGCTGGGCCAATCCAAGTGCAATGGGGCGATCGATTCACAGCCCCTTGCAAGGCTTCCAGCAGGGTATTGTGGGCCGCCACATAGCCCAACTCCGTCTGCATTCCCGCATCTTGGGGCCAAAATTCCACCACATCGGGCCAATCACAATCGGAAAGCCGAATGCGCCGGAAGGGTTCCAGACTCGATCGCACCTGATCCCACAGGCCCAATCCCTGGAAAATTTTGGCCGAAGACAGGGAAAAGGCATAGGTCTGGGCTTGTTTTGCTGCCGTGGCCTGGGTTAGGGCTTCAATGATCGCCACTTTCAACCCCGTTTGGCGCAACCCACAGGCCACCACCAAGCCCACAATTCCACCCCCAACGATCGCTACGTCATAGGTGGGAATTGCAGCCGCTTTCGCTTCCGCCACCGCCACGTCAGATTCGCTATGCATTTCTGGGCGATCGAGCAACATAAACCTTCAATTCCTCAAATCTTGAATTCCTACGAATTCCCCGGGAGCCGCCGCAAAACCAGTACCCATAACCCAATTATCGGGCGATTCCAACCGTTCTGGATCCTGCGGATCACTGCCCGCATGAGTTTCTCAGGATCACCAATAGCAAGAGGGGAGACGATTCAAGATCGTCCCCCCTCCACTGTGTCGCTTAGACTGATTTGCTCAGGCTAGCAGGCACTCACAACCTTCAGAATTAACCGTTGATTGCGGGAGCTTGCAGAGCTACGGGAGCAGCTTCACCAGCAGCCAGATCCAGCGGGAAGTTGTGAGCATTACGCTCGTGCATCACTTCCATACCCAGGTTGGCGCGGTTGATCACATCAGCCCAGGTGCCGATCACGTGACCTTGCGAGTCAACAACCGATTGGTTGAAGTTGAAGCCGTTCAGGTTGAATGCCATCGTGCTCACGCCCAGGGCGGTGAACCAGATACCCACAACCGGCCAAGCACCCAGGAAGAAGTGCAGCGAGCGGCTGTTGTTGAACGAAGCGTATTGGAAGATCAAGCGACCGAAGTAGCCGTGAGCTGCAACGATGTTGTAGGTTTCTTCCTCTTGACCGAACTTGTAGCCGTAGTTTTGCGACTCAACTTCAGTGGTTTCCTTAACCAGCGAGCTGGTCACCAAGGAACCGTGCATTGCGGAGAACAGCGAGCCACCGAACACACCAGCAACGCCCAGCATGTGGAAGGGGTGCATCAGGATGTTGTGCTCAGCTTGGAACACCAACATGAAGTTGAAGGTGCCCGAGATGCCCAAAGGCATACCGTCAGAGAACGAACCTTGACCGATCGGGTAGATCAGGAACACAGCGGTAGCAGCAGCAACAGGAGCGCTGTAAGCCACGCAGATCCAAGGACGCATACCGAGGCGGTAGCTCAGTTCCCACTCACGGCCCATGTAGCAGAACACGCCGATCAGGAAGTGGAACACAACCAGTTGGTAAGGACCACCGTTGTACAACCACTCATCCAAGGAAGCAGCTTCCCAGATGGGGTAGAAGTGCAAACCGATGGCGTTCGACGAGGGGATCACAGCACCAGAGATGATGTTGTTCCCGTACAGCAGCGAACCAGCCACGGGTTCGCGAATGCCGTCGATGTCAACCGGGGGAGCGCCGATGAAAGCGATAACGTAGCAGATGGTGGCAGCCAGCAGGGTGGGGATCATCAGGACACCAAACCAGCCCACGTACAGGCGGTTGTTGGTGCTGGTTACCCACTCGCAGAACTGATCCCACACGGAAGCGCCTTGGCGCTGTTGCAGGGTTGCAGTCATGGTTGGATGAATTGCTTTGTAGAAGAATGATTTGGCGGGTTTTGTTTCCCACGTGAATATAGATTAACCGCTGTGTTTAGTTTTGTAAAGAGGTTTTGACGATGATTTACACAAATTCCATTTTCCTTAACGTTTGAGGTCAAGGGCCATGGCCGATCGCACAGAGGCGGATTGCCGTACCCGTCAGCCTTTGGGGTCTCTGGTAACCTACAGCGCTGCCTACACGCTGGTTCCCACCTATGAATGTTTCAACCGCTGTCAGTACTGTAATTTTCGGGTGGAGCCGGGGGCCGATCGCTGGCTGGGCCTGGCAGAAGCAACAGTTAAGCTTCGATCACTCACCAATCCATTGCGGGATTGTTACAAACCACAATCGGGGCAATTCCCGATCGCCCCGACCAGCCCCCCCAGCTCCGGGCCGATTGAGATTCTGATTCTGAGTGGGGAGGTGCATCCCCGCAGTCCCCGGCGATCAGCCTGGATTCGGCGCATTGAGTCCCTCTGTCGGTTGGCACTGCTGGAAGGGTTTTTGCCCCATGCCAATGTGGGGCCGCTCGATCGCGAAGAGATGGCTTATCTGAAAACGGTGAATGTTTCGATGGGCTTAATGATTGAGCAGGTGAGTCCTGCCCTGGCCCAAACCGTCCATCGTCACGCCCCCAGCAAGGATCCATCCCGACGGTTGGCGCAACTGGCCCAAGCGGGGGAGTTACAGATTCCCTTCACCACGGGTCTATTAATTGGGATTGGCGAAACCGAAGCCGATCGCCTGGACAGCTTGCGAGCGATCGGGCAAGCTCATCGCCAGTACGGCCACATCCAAGAAGTAATCGTGCAACCCCACAGCCCCGGTCGGGATCAAGTCTGGGAAGGGGAGGCCTGTTCGGCGGCCCTGTTGCTGGAAACGGTGGCGATCGCCCGGGAACTGTTACCACCGGAAATTGCGATTCAAGTGCCGCCCAATCTATTGAAAACAGCGGAATTGCTGCAACGGGCGATCGAACTGGGGGCAAGCGACCTGGGGGGAATTTGCCCGATCGATGAGGTGAACCCCACCTATGAACACCCGAGCCTGGCCCAACTCACCGACTGGGTGGCCGCAGCGGGCGGACAACTGCGCCCCCGGTTACCGATTTACCCCGCCTTTGACGACTGGTTAAGCGATCCAATGCGATCGCTCGTGCAAAGCTGGCGCGATTTCCTCGGTTCCTCCCCAGATTCGCGAGATTCCCTCGGGCGATTCGACCCGAAACCAGGGCCTACAATGCAGAAGTTAATCAGCCGGCCCTAAGTCCGGTGTTCACGCCCGTTCCCATCGTCTGGTCTTGCTGCTATGTGTGCTTTGGAAATTCGCCCCGTCAATACGCCGGCTGATTTGGAACAGTTTTTAGATGTGCCCGATCGGGTCTATCACCAGGATCCCTATTGGGTTGCCCCCCTACGCAGCAGCATCGCTCGGCAATTGTCACCGGAGAATTCATTCCGCACCTATGGTCAATTACAGGCTTTTGTGGCCTTGAATCCTGAACCGGTGGGGCGGATTGTGGCCACGGTGAATCAACGATTGGTGGAAAAGGAAGGGGAAGCGATCGGGCTATTTGGCTATTTTGAAACCATCAATGATTTCAGTGTGGCCCAAGGGTTGTTTACGGCTGCTGAAACTTGGTTAAAAGCACAGGGCATGACCAAAGTTCGCGGCCCCATTGATCTGTCTACCCACAATAATTGCTTGATGCTGATTGATGGGTTTGATTCCCCACCCATGGTGATGATGCCCTACAACCCTTCTTACTATCCTGAATTGGTGGAGCAAGGGGGATTCAGCAAAGCAAAAGATGCCTATGCCTATGAATATCCGCTCGATCGCCCCTTACCCACTGAGTTTGAAAAAGCCTATAAAATTGCCACCAAATCCGGCGTGAGCTTCCGCTCCATTGAAACCAAGGGTGAAGCCTTTGAGCGAGATGCCAGGATTTTATATCGTCTATTCACCGAAGCTTTTTCAGGAAATTGGAGTTCTACGCCACGCACCGAAGAAGAGTTTTTGGAAGAAGCGCGATCGCTCCAACAATTGGTTGATCCCGATGTGGTTTTGATTGCAGAAGTGGACGGAAAAGCAGTGGGATTTTTCATGGGCTTGCCAGACTACAACATCCCGCTCAAGGAAGTGAAAGGCAAGCTGAACTGGTGGGGAACGTTAAAGTTTCTTTGGTATCGGCGGCAAATCGATCGGGGGCGGGTGGTTGCCATTTGTTCTTTGCCGGAATATCAACGCAAATTGGTTCCCTTGGCCTTGATTTATTTGGGATTGCGAGCTTGTCAGCAAAAGGGCAAACCCTACCGCACCTCTGAGTTAGGTTGGGTTTACGAGGACAATTCCCGATCGCGCCGTTTGATCGAAGCGGCCGGCGGCAAAATCTACAAAACCTATCGCATTTATGAAAAATTCCTATCTCTAGCCTAGGCAATCTCTGAGCAGTAACTTAGGGTACTTGCCAAGCACCAGTCATCATCGGGGCAAGGGGCTTAAGCCCCTTGTCGTCATCGATCAATGAGGCCCGCAGGCATTGGTCAACAAGCCCCACAGGCATCGATCAATAAGTCCCGCAGATATTGATCAGTAAGCCCCACAGGCATCGATCAATGAGGCCCCCAAGATAGCGGTTTTAGCTCTTCAGACATCCCTATTCAAGCTGGATTCAATCCGGGATTAAAACCCCTGAAAAACTTCACTCGCAATGCCCCAGAAAAGGCGCGATAATAGCATCATTGGCACTATTTCGCGCCTCTTCGCATGGCTGCCCAGTAAGTTCATGGGCCCTGAGCGATCGGCAATAGGCGATTCAGTTAATCGGCCATTTACTAGGCCCTTGATAGGCGATCGGTTTAGGCACTGCAACCATGGTTTTCTCCGCCCCCGCGCCGGATGCTGCACCCAGCAACGGCCCCGCCCAGCCCAGTTCTCACCAGGCAAGTCCTCAACTGTGGCTCTATGACACCACGTTGCGGGATGGGGCCCAGTCGGAAGGTCTCTCATTTTCCATTGAGGACAAGCTACGGATTGCCCGCAAGCTCGATCGCCTGCGAATTCCTTTCATTGAAGGGGGTTGGCCCGGGGCCAATCCCAAGGATGTGCAGTTTTTTTGGCAACTTCAGGAAGAGCCGCTGGAATTTTCCGAGGTGGTGGCCTTTTGCTCAACCCGCCGACCGGGCATGAGCGCCGAGGAAGATCCGCTCCTGAAGCCGATTTTGGCCGCTGGGACACGTTGGGTAGCCATTTTTGGAAAATCTTGGGACTTGCATGTGACCGAGGGCCTCAAAACCACCCTCGATGAAAACATCGCCATGATCCGCGACTCGATCGCCTTCCTAATCAGCCAAGGGCGACAGGTGATCTACGACGCGGAACATTGGTTTGACGGCTATTTGGCGAATCCCGACTACGCGATCGCCACCCTCAAGGCAGCCCACGAGGCCGGGGCCGCTTGGTTGGCCCTCTGCGACACCAATGGCGGCACGCTCCCCCACGAGGTGGCTCGGATTGTGGCTGAGGTGCGGGAATGGCTGCCCGCGGCCCAATTGGGAATCCACACCCACAACGATTCCGGGACGGCGGTGGCCAACGCGATCGCCGCTGTCCAAGGGGGCGCAAGGATGGTGCAAGGCACGATCAATGGCTATGGCGAGCGCTGTGGCAATGCCAACCTCTGCACCCTGATTCCTAATTTGCAGTTGAAACTGGGGCTGAACTGCATTCCCGCCGCCCAGTTGGCGGAGTTGACGGCCACCAGTCGCTTTGTCAGTGAAGTGGCGAACTTGGCTCCGGACGATCGCGCGCCCTATGTGGGTCTGTCTGCCTTTGCCCACAAGGGCGGGATCCATGTCAGCGCCGTGGAGCGCAATCCCCACACCTATGAACATATCTCGCCCGATCGGGTGGGAAACCAACGCCGAATCGTCATTTCTGATCAATCGGGTTTGAGCAATGTGTTGGCCAAAGCCCGCTCCTTTGGCTTAGATCTCGACAAACAAGACCCCGCCTGTCGGCAGATTTTACAAACCCTCAAAACCCTGGAAAATCAGGGCTATCAGTTCGAGGCCGCCGAAGCCAGTTTTGACCTGCTGATGCGAACGGCCCTCGGTCAGCGATCGAGCTTTTTTGTCCTGAAAGATTGCCGCGTTCACTACGACTTTGGTGAACCGAGCGATCGGGAATCCTTGGCCACCGTCAAGGTCACTGTGGGCGATCGCACCCTGCTGGAAGTGGCGGAAGGTAACGGCCCCGTGGCGGCCATGGATGCGGCCCTGCGGCGAGCGCTGGTGCAGTTTTATCCAGTGGTGGCTCAGTTCCACCTCACCGATTACAAGGTGCGAATTTTGGATGGCGGCGCGGGCACATCCGCCAAAACCAGAGTCCTGGTGGAATCCAGCGACGGCCACCAGCGTTGGACAACCGTGGGAGTCTCCGGCAACATTTTGGAAGCTTCCTATCAAGCCGTTGTGGAAGCGATCGAATATGGCCTGATTCTTCATGGTATTCAGACTTTGCAACCACTGCCCCTACCTTTGGAGGTCTAAAAAGTCACATCTTTGGCAACCCTATGCCACGGAGGTGTTGCGCCAAAGTGCCATTCTCGAAGCAGGATTTTAGGGCTAAGAAATAGAATTCCCGATCGCAAAAGCAAGGGTTCAATCATGAACCTTTGCTCATCTTTAGTGCCCCAGATTCCAGCGATCCTACGGATTTTCCCTGAACTTGCGCCCCCCTGAGACCACATGGGGCCAACCGGAATCGGGACTAATTTTCCGCCCTGGCCGCCCGTCGGGTCTGAGTCGCGGCCGCTCCCATGCCCACCCATCGGCTGGGCAATCTCCCTGGCAGTTTGCTCCCCAAGATATTTACCATTAATTCAAAAACGAGTTAACCCGAAAGAAAGTTATCTAAATTGGATCCCAGAGGAAAAAATTTAACAATAATTGAAGTTGCGACCCCTCTATTTGTGATAACTCTGAAGGAAAGATGGAAAAGGATCTTGAGGCAGTTCTGTGCTGAAATCAGCTTCGTCTGAAGGTGAGCAGGTGCGACGCGGCTTTCGGCAGCTCGTGGTGACCATTTTGTTGGTATCAGGGTTGCTTTACACGGGCGTGGCGAGTGTCCTGCTGAACACCATCACCAGCCTCGAACAAAGAACCATCGAAGAACATACCAACCGCTTTACTCGGTTACTTTACCGGCGATCGGCCCAGCTTTTGCCATCGGCCTGTGACTATGGCTATTGGGATGCAACCCATCAGTTTCTAAGGCAGCCCAATGAAGACTTTATTCGCAATAATTTTAGTCCAACCAATTATCAAAGTTTTGATTTAACCATCATGGGCGTGGTGGGTCGCGATGGCAAAATTCGCTATGCCCGAGAGCGCCAAGTTTCAAATCAGTCCGGCAGCACCGCCAACGATCGCTATCATGAACCCTCCACAACCCTGACGTATTTTTTGCAATCCTTGCCGAAAGGATTTCAATCAAACCCAGACCAAAAGCGGCTGGCGGGTGTGGTAGCCATTGACAATGATTTATTAAGCATTGCCATTTGCAGCATTCCCAATCCTCAAAAACCAGATCAAGTGGATGGTTGGTTTGTGATGGGTCAGCGGCTGGATGCTCGCCTGCTTCAAGATTTAAGCCAATTGGTTCCGGGAGCTTTGGAAATTAAGGTCAGCCGTCATTCCAACAATTTGCCCCTCTATGGAGCCTTTGATTTTACGGGTCAAGCCAGACGAAACCAGCGCACCGAAGTAACTGATTCATCGCGCAATTTGGTGGGTTATCGCTACTTAGTGGATGTGTATGGCAAACCCAGTGCGATCGCCCGGGTCACCATTACGCGCACCCTACACCAACATAGTTTGTATGGACTCTTGAGCATTGGCGGCATTTTGGTGCTGCTCAGTTTGGGATTCATTAGCCTGGCTTGGCAGGCCCTGCAACAGGCTTTGCAGAACTTGGATGAGCGCGATCGAGCGGAGGCCGCCCTAATTGAATCGGCCACTCAAAATCTCGATCGGGAAACCTATCGCGCTCGCATCATGGAACTGGAGTTAATTCTTCAAGATTTGCGGGCTTCTCAGGCTCAGTTGATCCACAGCGCCAAGATGGAAAGCTTGGGCAAAATGGTGGCGGGCATTGCCCATGAAGTGAATAATCCCGTGAGCTTTATTCAGGGTAATCTGCGACACCTTAAAAAATATCAACAGGATCTTTGCGACCTAATACGGCTGTATCAAAAATATTATCCCGTTGCCTACGATGAAATTTTAGATCGTAGCCGAGAAGTGGATTTGGCTTTCATCTTAGAAGATAGCGATCGGGTCATTCAGTCCATCGATCGTGGAGCCGATCGGATCTATCGGATTGTGAATGCCCTGCGCAATTTTTCGCGATTAGATGAATCGGATTTGAAATCGGTGGATCTCCATGCGGGCATTGACAGCACGATCGAACTCTTAGACCACGCCTTAGAAGAACGCTCATTCCGACCAGCGATTGCGATCGAGCGAGTCTATGGCGAATTACCCCTCGTTGAGTGTTATGCACGCCAGCTCAATCAAGTTTTTATGCATTTACTCATGAACTCGATCGACTCCCTCGACGAGACCATGAAAAAACACTATCAACGCATTCACGGCAAACCGGCAGACTCAGCCCCGAGCACCCCAACCACCGCTCCCGTCATTTTGGGGGCGGAGCCAGGAACCGAAATTGACCTTAGCAATTCAGAACCCATTGATGGAGAAAGCTATCGTTCACCGGTCTTGAAAACCTCCGCTGACCTACCCGCAAAGGCCCCCCGAAATTTCGGTCAACCAACGAGCCAACCGAAGCTGGAAAATGCGGGTATCGACAACCTAAATTCTGGAAATGCTAGTACTAGCAATAATGCCAACAACACCAACAATAATCGTCGGAATCGAGGGGCTTCCTTTGCAGAGCAACTGAGATCCAAATTGCAAACCTTTGATGCTAATGGTTCAGGATTTGAGGCGGCTAAGGCTCCATTGCAACCCACCATCACAATTCGCACCAAAGTGGATTTAAACCGCTGGGTTTTGATTTCCATTGCTGACAATGGCTTAGGCATTGACAAACAAGTTCAATCGCGATTATTCGACCCCTTTTTCACAACCAAACCCGTTGGGCAAGGCGCTGGACTAGGGTTATTTATTAGCCATCAAATTATTACGCAGCATGGTGGACAACTTCGCTGCATCTCTGAGCCGGATCAAGGTAGTGAATTTATTATTTTGTTGCCCCTGAAGCAGATTCGCGAAACCAAACCCCAGGAGGAGTTGGCGATGAAGTTGCGATTTAACCAGCTTCAGCGGGGCTTGAGTCATAGTCACGATCGATCGCCCCATTTGGCTTCGGCTCCGGTAGTTTCTGGCACCGAGGAAGAAGCATCCAAAGGTTAATTACGCCACGGGAACTCTGTCCCTATGTAGTCCGCCACCGGGGGCAAGTTGGTACAAGGTGGCTCAATCCGGCCGAGCGTAATCGGCCTAGCACGATCGCTCTAGCGCAATCGCTGGGCGATCGGGTCAAAGCACAAACGACCAGCCCCCCAGGACACCACCAGCGCACCAACGGAGACAGCCAGCGCCGCCGCCACCATCACCAAGAGCTGCACCGACACAGCCATCAGCGGATCCATGCCTGCCAGCAGGGCCCCACTCACCAAGCCTGGCAAAGTGAATAGTCCCGCGCTGGTGAAACCGTTTAACGTTGGCACAAGGGCCGATCGCAGGGCAGCACGGCGATGGGGGGCGATCGCCTGTTGGGCCGTGGCCCCCAAACTCAATCGCTGTTCAATATCGTTGCGGTGCGATCGGGCCGCCATCATCACCTGTTCCCCTGCGATCGCCGCCCCATTGGCCGCCGCCCCCAACACCACAGCCCCCACGGGAACCCAAACCCGAGGCTCAAACCACTGCCCCGGCCGCAGCACCAACAGCACCACCGGCACACTGGCCAACAGTCCGGCCCCCAACAGCCCGCCCAGCAGCCAGGGCAAGAGTTGGGGCCATCGTTGCCCCATCTGTTGGTGGGCGGAAACCACCGCCAGCCCCCACAATCCCCCCAGGGCGATCGCCAGACTGCCCGGAGACGGAGCCGCCCAAACCAAGGCCAACAAGCTGCCCACCGCCGTGAGTTGCAACAGGGCCCGCCCGATCGCCCGGCCCCAAGCCCACGTCAGCCCCAAGCCTTGACTGGCACAGAGGCCCACTGTCCCCAACGCCAATCCTCCCAGCCACAACAAATCCACTGGTTCCATGAAAGAACCCAACTCAAAAAGACCTTAACGCCATCCTAAATCACGCATTAATTACGCATTAATTACGTATTTCTCCACAATTTCTCCACAATCCCTTCGCCATTACCACGTTGCCACCCTGTTGGGGCTGCGTAGTTGATCTGAAATTAATCTGAAATTGATGTGCAATTAATACACCATTAATGCGTCATCTAACGATCCTGATGCACCATTGCTACGAAATAAATCTGCAATTATCATGTCGTTAACCTAGGATTAATTGAGCCTCCAAGTTAGATTTTCTTGAATAATTGATCGCAGTTATTGATTGCAATGATCAATTGTAATGTTTTATTTCATTTCAAAAAGTTTTGAACATTTCTTCTATTAAAAACTACATGAATAATTTTATGGATCTTGAGAACAATCTTGAGATTTAGTTGAAAAACCTCAAGAAAGTCACACTGACTACCCATTTCTTGAACAAGATTTTTGTCATGATTTCAGAATTTTTCATTCCTTAAGTGATCCGGATTGAATTTGGAAGAGCCAGATTTAATTACAGAATTAGAATCCAGAAACTTTTTAGATTAATTTTCTCGTAAATTGACTATCTTAGAATTACTCAAGTAGAGAACATTGATGCGAGATGGCTCCATCAGCCATTGGGCTTAGTGATCGTTGCTATTGCCCAAAGAGGCGACCACAGGGCATTTCTCATCTTTTTGGCGATTCTCTTTTGATGTTTTTGTCAATGCCCTTGGCCCTATTTAGTGTTGGCTACCAGGAAAGAAGGCATTTTTCGGCGGCTTTGGGTTGGGTGAGTGATTTCAAAATAATTCTCATTCCCTGGCCCCATTGAGAAAACCTCTAGTCAGGACGAGTTAGCGCACTGTTTCACTTTGACCCCGCATCTGCCGGAATCAAGTTCTGGATTAGTTGGCTGCCATTAAGCTTTCACTGCCGGGATGATCCCAGTCGTCAACGCCTCAAACAACGGTCAAATGTGTCATGACAATCTGAATAGTGTGGCTGAATTTGGTGATTGAGGTTGAACCGTTTATCCGTTACAGGCTGCCTGAATTTACGCAAATCTACGTCGAATTTGGGAGTTTCTGCCATCCCCTAGAACGCTGTCTGCCAGCGTACCGATCATGAGTGGCTCGTTTGCGCAATCACTGCAATGGACCTTGACGGCGGAGGGCTGTCAACAGGTGCGATCGCTGCTCTGGCAGTCAACGTTGGATTGTCTCCAGGAATTAGGGAATTTGCCGGAATCCGGGGCGATCGCCACAGAGGGGGACGCGACGATCGGGAAGCGACAGCAGCCCGCTTTTGCCTTGGTGACGGGGCCGGGGCTGGCTTGGTTGTTGACCATGGAGCGATCGAGCGAGGACGAGACCCCAACCGGGATGGCAACGGAAGCGCCGGAATCATCGATGCGACGGGGGCGGGGCCGAGGTCACAAGGCCAATGGCCGCGGGCCGATCGAGGATCCAGCGGCCACCACTCACCAAACCCTACGCCAGGGTTTAGATCAAACCACGCTCCATCCGGGGATCTATCACCTGCGGCTGACGGACGATCGGCGGGCCATTCAGGCGCTAATGAAAGAACGGGGACTGTTGAAAGTGCCCCAGGGCTGGCATAAGGCCAATGCATCACTGCAATCGGCGGTGTTGGTGCGGTGGCTGGCCACTTGGACGCAGACCCTGGCGACTCCTTTGTTGACCCAGGCCCCGGCCCCTCGGCCCTCCCCAACCCAATTGGAGGGCGATCGCCACCTGATTGATTTGCTGGTGGGGATTGTTCAGGAACAGGAATTGCCCGTGGTGATTGACCGCGCCTTGCAAACCCTCTGCCAAGGCTTGCGGGTCGATCGAGCGTTGATCTACCAATTTCAGGCGCGGTTACAGTCCATTCGGCTCTGGCGACAGGCGGATCAGGCGGCGGGGCTGCCCTCCCCTTGGGATGATCCGAACTGGCAAATGACTCGCGATTGCGTGACCTATGAAGCGCGTTTGGACGACCAGGTGGGTTCGGTGCTCTATGAGGGGGCCGATCGCTGCTTTGTGGATGACTTTGAACCCCAATGGCGATCACAGGAACAGGAAACTTGGATCGTCAACGATGGGGGGCGCGATCGGGCGGCGCGGGCCCAACTGGCCGTGCCAATTTTGGCTCCCATGCGCGGATCGGTGGGGTTATGGGGATTTTTGGTGCTCCATCAGTGCGATCGGGCCCGGCTTTGGACTCCCGAAGAAGTGAGCCTGGCCCAACAGATTGCCCAGGGCTTGGCCGTGGCCGTGCGGACGGCTCACCTGGATGCCACCTTGCAGCAGCAGCAACAAACCCTCGGTCAGCAAATCAGCACCCAAACCAGGGTTTTGCAGGAAGCCCTGCTGGCCGCCAAATCGGCGGCCCGGGCCAAGAGTGAATTTTTAGCCACCATCAGCCACGAGCTGCGCACCCCCTTAACCTGCGTGATTGGCCTGTCGGCTACCCTGTTGCGCTGGTCTTTCGGGCAACTGAACCAAAAACAGCGCGACTATTTGCAAACCATCCACGACAGCGGCGAGCATTTGCTGAAGTTAATTGAAGACTTGCTGGAAATGTCGCAGGTGGAAGCCGGGCGCACCGTCTTGAACGTCAGCGATTTTTCAATTACCCAACTGGTGTACTCGGTGGTGAATGGCGAGCGGCCCCACGCCATTGAGCGCGGCATTGAACTGTTGTTGGAAGTGCAAATTTTGACCAAAGACGATCGCTTTTCGGCCGATTGTCATCGCGTGCGGCAAATTCTTAGCAATTTATTGGGCAATGCGATCAAGTTCACGCCCGAAGGTGGCCAGGCGATCGTCCGAGTTTGGCGCGAACAAGACCTGTTGATGTTGCAGGTGGAAGACACGGGCATCGGCATCCCTGAAGATTGGATCCCGCAACTTTTTGAGATGTTTCACCAGTTCGATCCGTCCTACGGGCGGGTCTACGACGGCTTGGGTTTGGGCTTGGCCCTGACCAAGCAGTTAGTGGATCTGCACAAGGGCTGGATTGAGGTGGATTCTTTGCCCGATCGGGGATCGACTTTCACGGTGGGAATTCCCTCCCAAGCCCCCGCCGCCGAGCAACCCACCGCTCTCAACGAAGAAGAACCGGTGGATTGGCGACCGTCAGGCTCGGTAATTCTGATCGATGCCCAAGAGGAGCGGGCGATCGCCGTTTGTGAGCTGCTGATGGCGGCCGGCTACCAAGTGGTCTGGACTCCAGACGGGGCGATCGCCCTCTCCCAGCTAGACGTGTTGCAACCCCAGGTGGTGATTGTCAGTTTGCGGCTTCCGGGCATGGATGGTTGGGAAGTGGTGGCCGGATTACGCCGCCAAGCGCCCCGAGTACAAGTGCTGCTGTTGGGCGATCGCGCCGAGGCCTCACCGATTTTGGTTGATCATCCCAACCTGACCGTGGATGTGGTGCTGGGGGAAAAGTTTGACCCGGAACGGCTTTTGCACGAGGTGAACACCCTGTCTCAAGCCGCCGCCCGCGCCATGCGCATGAACAGCCAAGCCACGGGCGTGATGACCCGTGCCCGATCGCCCCTCGCCGATCGCTCAAACGAGCGATAACCGACGATTGAGCGCGACCCAACCGATCGGGGATTGTCGTTGCCTCGGGATAGGTGGCGGTCAATCGACAAACCGTAGGGTATTTGGGAGAACGCTTTTGGGGGAACGGTTTGGTTGGCTCGTCTCCCACGCACCGCAGCCGCCCCGCCATTGACGACCATTCCCACGAAGTCGTTGGGCCGCGATATTGCAGCGGTGCGTAGGGCATGAAGGAATTATCGGGAATCAAGGGAGCGTTGCCTCACGCACCCTTGTATGAGTGGAAAAGCGCTCAGGATTCGTAGATGTCGCGGCGGTGGCCAATGCGATCGATTGTGATCACTCGAATGACGCGATCGACTTCATAAATAATCCGATAATCGCCCACTCGGAGTTTATAAAAACCTGCTAGGTTTGCGGAGAGGGGCAGGGGCTGAATTTGGGCAAAGTTATCAGCTAGCCATTGAATTTTGCTGATTACTCGTTTCTGAATTGTTTTGGGCAACTGTTCAAGGTCGATGACGGCTTGTGGGTCGTATTCAACCGAATAACTCATGGTTGGTCGAGTCCTAAACGGGCCATGACTTGTTCGGCGCTGAGGGGTGTTGTTTGACCCGATTGCCGCCGATCGCGCTGTTGCAAGAGTGCTTCAGCCAGGCCGGGCTTGAGCGGTAAATCGGCTTCGGAGTCCGTGAGCATTTCTGCGAGGACTTCTTGGATGGTTTCCCGCAGCAAGCTTTTAAATAAGTCCGTGAATTCTTCGATCGTTAAGTCTTTAATTTGCATGATTTTGCCTCTTCTAGGGCGATTGTAGCTGTTAGCCCATGTCTAACAATTCCTTTGCTGAGATTGGTTGGGCTACAACATCATCTACGGGCGATCAGAATCGAAGAGGCGACGGAGCCAGCGCCGCCAGGCCCGCCACAGACGCACCCACCATGGGGAACGGGGTTTTAGGGTGGGGATGGATGGTGATGTTTGCAGAGCCTGTGTGACTCGCTGGTAATTTTGCTCGGCTATTTCGGCGTAGTGATGTTGACCGAGCTGGCGAAATAAATCCCGAGCCATTGCAAAGTCTATTTGGGCTTCTGCTAGACACCCCATTTGTTTTAGTGCCAATCCACGCTTATCAAGCGAAGCAGCTTCTCCTAGCTGGTCTTTAATTGTGTAGTTAACATCTAGGGACTGATTATAAAAGTTGATTGCTCGCTGATATTGGTGTAGAGAGTGATAAGAACTGCCTAGATATCGAAGAAGATTTGCTTTTTCCTTGGGATGGCCTATCGAAGAAACAATTTTCAACGCACATTGATACGAATCAACTGCATGTTCATATTCTTGGATCTTTTCATACGCAATTCCCATATTCTTAAGAGATATTAGTTCACTATTTAAATCATTTATTTTACGAAAAATTCTTATGGCACGAGAGTAGAGTCTGATCGAAACCTTATACTTTTCAGTGTGAAGAGCTAGAATTGCTAAATTTCCTAAAATTTGGGCTTTTTGCTTAAGATTATTGTTTTTTCGCGAATTTCTCCAAAGTTCATAGTGAAAGGCAAAAGACTTCTGATACTCGCCCAAGTTGCAAAAGCAAATTCCCAAATTCATTCTACATAAAAACTCTTGATCTTTATCTTGAATGTTCTGGGATATTTCTAATGCTTTTTGATGCATCAAAATCGCTTTTGCATGATTTCCCAATGATCCATGGTTGATGCCCAAATTAGTGAGGCATCTGATTTTTTGATGATTGCTTCCAATCCTTCGAGCTATCAATAATGATTTTTGACATAACTTAATTGCTACCTTGTATTGCATAAGACGTGAATATGCGATTGACATATTTAGCAATGCAGAGATTTTTAACTCCGGCTTCTCTTGAATTTTAGAAATAGAATAAATATGGAAATTTGATTCAATATAGTTACAAATGTCGTTGTTTGTTTGACAGTCATCAATTTCTACAGCCTGTAGGAGAAAGTAGTTTAAAGCGAATCGATGGGCCTCAATCAAGTCCGGTTGTTGGCGCTGCACAAATTGCTGGACGATCGGTTGCCAACGATAGACAAATTGGCGCGGCGCATCGGGATCAGTCAGCGGCAAACAGTCTTGAATCAGGAATGATCGCCCCGCCAACTCCGGCAACAGGTTTGGGTGATCCTCCGTTTCCAACGCAAACGCCACCCGCAGCGCACAGAGCCGCCCCAACCAGTCCCGCAACTCCGGCGACAACCGCTCAAAACTCCACTGCAAAACCGTTTCCAGCGTCGCTTGTGGATCGTCTCGATGAGGGGCAGTGATCGTGAAAAAATCCGCCGGTAACTTAGAAATGTGTGGATCGTCCCCCTGCTCCATCTTCAGAAAACCCGCCGCCAACCCCAAAATCAAAGGATAGCCATGCACCCGTTCCGAAAAAGCCTGCAAATCCGCCTCAGCGCCCCGAATCCTCCGTGCCCGCAGGAAACTAGCTCCCTGAACTGGATCAAAGCCCTCCGCCAGGTCAAGCCGCCGCTCCGCCATCCCCGCCGGTAAATCGCGACTGGTGAGCAGAACCCAGCCAGCTCCGCTACTTTGTTGCCACCATTGTTGCCAAAAAGCCTGATAGTCCGCCGGTAACTTTCCCAACTCCAGCACTGTTTCCAGGTTATCTAGCACCCACAGCAGGGGCTGCTCGCCTAACGCCTTAACAAGATCTGTCACCAGGGCTGCTTCATCAAGCCGTTCCGCCCGCTCCTGACTAGCCACGCCAAAGTGGACGATCGCCCGCCGCGCCACCTCCGCAAACCCCTGACCCCGCCCCAAATCCGTCCAGAGTCGCCCCGCCCAGGGTTCCGCTGACTCGGAGCGATCGAACCATTGGGACGCGAGGGTGCTTTTGCCCGCTCCACCGGGCCCCACAATCACCGCCCAGCGATCGCCCTGCTCCTTCCGCCACCCATCGAGCCGCGCCAACTCCGCCGTCCGCTCAATTTCACCGGGCGATCGCCCCGGCCGCAAATCCGACTGGTCAAATGATTGCTGGGCTGCGAAATTAACGATGACATCGCCACCCGCTGTGATGGTTTGGACTGCTTGGACGGTGCTACGACCATCCGTGTTGATTGTGAAAGAGCGCTCGCCGGTTGGCTCAGTCATGTTGCACCAATGGTTATGCCTTCAATAACACAGGAATGCTGGCCAATCCTGGCTGCATCCATTGCTTTTTAGATGCATTCAACAACTCGATCGAGACGGGTTCTCCACCTTCCCCATAGCTAACAATAATTCCACCGGGTTCTGCGATCGAATCGATCGGGGGAGAGTCTTGCAAAATCAATAGCAAAACATCGGCTTCGGGGTCATAACGAATCTGCATCGGTGTTTTCCTGCCAATAGCGTTTGACTTGACTTGTCCAATAGACCGTGATCAGCCGTCGCTGCTGATCATCATCGACAAAGGGCACACGTAGCAGCCCATCAGCATAGTGTGATTGAGCAATTTCCACGGGTGAATCATCGGGCACAATTTGCTCTGGTGATTCGGCAACTGTTTCCACATCTTGGCGAGTAATACCCTTCCGTTTCTCCCATTCCTGTTGTCGTTCTGTTGCGTGTTTTGTCCAGATCAATTCCATAGAGCAGTCACCGTTGTCTTAGGGGAAGGTTTGAAACCTACCCCTACCGAAATTGTGGAAGATTGAGAGACAAAACCGCTATATCTAGGAATAAAAATTACTAGAAATTGATATTGACATCCCCATCAGCTTGAATGCTGCCAATGGCTTTAACCGTGCTTTGGTCGCTGGCAATCACATTTACACCAGCATGATCGGCTTGTTGTTGGGCTTGGGATTGGGCTTGCTGCACCAAAGGGCGCAATTCCTGGGCGATCGCCCGCACTTCTTCAGCAAAGGGCGGATCGTTCACCAATTCCGCATCGAGAATTGCCACCGCTTGAACATCGATCGCCCCCGTTGGTGTTTCCGGTAGGGCGGGCAACTCCGGGCGGCGGGCCAGGCGATCGCGGATTTTGCGCCACAGGGTTTGCAGCTTGGGCAGGGCTGCTTCGGTCAGTTTTCCGGCTCCGGCGGCGATGAAGCCATCCACGACCATTTCCAGCAACTGAGCGGCGGTTAATTCAATCAGCATAGATTTGTGAGCAGGGCGATCGACCCTTTTAATCTAGCCCTTGCACCCGGATCAAGGTGATCGCCACGACCGAGAGCCAGAGTGCTATCGTAGGCATCGGTTGAGCGTTTCACCGGGCGATCGCAACAGCCCGCCAATTCCCCATGACCGACTGGCTCGAACACAGCGTTCAAGTAGAAGTTCCGGTTCCGATCGAGCATGTGTGGAGCCTTTGGTCTGACCTAGAACAAATGCCCCGCTGGATGAAATGGATTGATTCGGTGCATATTTCCGATGCGGATCCGGAAATTTCCATTTGGCAGTTTGCTTCGGGAAATTTCCGGTTTGATTGGAAGTCGCGAATTGTGCGGCTGGTGGATAACCAAATTATTCAGTGGGAATCGATCGACGGGTTGCCCAACCGGGGAGCCGTGCGGTTTTACGATCGCAAGGGCAGCAGCATCGTCCGCATGAGCATCGCCTACGACATGCCGGGGATCGTTGGGCAGTTGATGGATCGGCTGTTTTTGGGGCGGATTGTGGAATCGACGCTACAAGCGGATTTGGAGCGCTTTCGGGTCTATGCCGAACAGTCCTTGCAACAAACGGGCCCCACTTAAAGCCGCTTTAGGGGTGATTGGGGCCGGCGCAACTGGTGTTTGGAGGCCACTGAGCAAAGGCTCTAGGTGGCCATGCCCGATCGCACGGTGCTGTTCTGGCGGCTGAGATAGGCCTTCAGGCGCAACAAACTGGTCACATGACCTAACCGCAAGGGCAAAATCGAGATCCCTTCAACGCGCGATTGCAGCCATCCATCGCCCCAATGCCATTCGTGGTGGCCATCGATCGCCCCGGCCAGAATGAGCGAGAGGCCCCGATCGTTTGCCCACTGAACATGATGCTGAATTTCCAGGGGCCCCAGCCAACTGGTGTAGGTCGTGCCGGTGACCAGGCGATCGGGCAAATTTGCCGAAAACCGCTGGGGGCCAATCCAATGGGACCATTTGCTAGGGCGCAGAATGCTATCGCCAATTAGGGTTGCGGAAGCTTCGAGTTCAATGCGCAACTGGGCTTGTTGAAATGTGCCGAACATAGGCTTTGGGGTTCCGTAGGTTGTGCCGTGATTTGGACAGATCCAATGGATACAATGAATTAATAACGCAGGTTAAGAAATGTAAGGGTTTTGTCATGGGCGATCGTCTAATCCGAGCCACTGCCGCCGATGGGGGTATCCGCGCGGTGGGAGCCATCACCACCCGTTTGACCGACGAAGCCCGCGCCAGGCACAACCTATCCTACGTAGCCACCGCTGCATTGGGTCGCACCATGACGGCCGGCTTGCTGCTGGCTGCCAACATGAAGCGCACGGAAGCTCGCGTCAATTTGCGCTTTCGGGGTGATGGGCCCTTGGGCGTGGTGATGGCGGATGCGGGCTGTGATGGCACGGCTCGGGGCTATGTGGGTAATCCTAGTGTGGAGTTGCCACCCAATGCCAAGGGCAAGCTCGACGTGGGCGGGGCGATCGGGAAAGGCTACCTCTACGCTGTGCGTGATTTTGGTTATGGCTATCCCTACTCCAGCACCACGGAAATTGTGTCTGGGGAAGTGGCTGAGGATGTGACGCATTACTTGGCGAATTCTGAACAAACGCCTTCGGCCCTTTCCTTGGGGGTGTTTGTGGAGCCAGACGGGGTAACGGCGGCCGGGGGATTGCTGATTCAGGTCATGCCGCAGGCCTCGATCGAGGATTCGGCCCTGGCGCTGTTGGAAAGCCGCATTGAAGCCCTTCAGGGGTTCACTCCACTCTTGCGGAGCGGCAAGTCTTTGCCCGAGATCCTGCAAGATTTGTTGGGGGATATGGGGTTGGAAATTTTCCCGGAAGTGCAAATGTTGCGATTCCACTGTGGTTGCACCAATGAGCGTGTGCTGCGGGCCCTGAAGACGTTGGGCGAAGATGAACTTCGGGACATGATTGTCAAGGACGGCGGCGCAGAGGCCACCTGCCATTTCTGTAATTCGGTCTATCAAACGGATGTTTCAGGTTTGGAGCAACTGATCCAAGAATTACGGGCCGAGGCGGCGAATTCCTAGATCAACGCCATTGGGGCAACTTTTTTGCGCAGGGGGCTTGCATCTCTCGGAAAATTTGCTAAACTTGGTTTCGCCGCACTACGGCGCGGGGGTTTAGCTCAGTTGGTAGAGCGCCTGCTTTGCAAGCAGGATGTCAGCGGTTCGAGTCCGCTAACCTCCACTCAAATCTCAACAATTTAAAACAACTTAAATCTTGGAAGCCACGGCAGTATTCTCGGCGTGTTCTTCAGGGCTAGAGTTTGGTTGATGGCTCTCGCCCTCGATTGCGCTGGGCTGGCTCTAGTGGGCTGTGGCGATCGGTTGGGGGCATGAAACCAGCTTGCAAACCACCGCCATCGATCGGGGCCAGGGGTCAAATTGACCGGCCCCGATCGGGCTAGTTGATCACTGGAACGGTGTTGCTGAGAGGGTTGGGTCTCAACGCGCCGGTCTGGATGTTATTTGCGATTATTTGCGATCGATCCAAACCTTCAGCGCTTCGAGTTGCAAACCATCACCCCGCAGACCGCAGAACTCGCCACCACTCAGCACATTGGAGTTGCCATAGCGGGCAAAGTGTCCTTGGTAGAAGAGTTGATAGCGATCGGCTTCGGGGCCCGTTAGCTCGATCGTGAACCCTTCTAGGCGGCGACTTTCGCGGCGGGATCCGACGTATTCCCCTTCACCCACCCAAGCCGTGTCACCGGTGCTTTGCAGGTGACCCATGTAGCGGATGCCCAAACCGGGAATCGGTTGCTTAAAGCGAATTTGCATCCCTTCGATGGCGCGAGATTCGCCGATGGTTCCAGCAAATTCCCGATCGCTGAAGGTGCGATCGCCAATGCCGCCGATGTGTACCATCACTTCCAATGCCACCGTGCCAACTGTCGAAGCCGTGGCCCCAAAAATTACATCATTGGCTTGTAAAGGTGCGACCGTTTGGGTGTTGGGGGCTTCGCGGGGAGCGGGGGCCGCTTGACCACCCACTTGCAGCTTGCCTCGGGACGCGGCCACGGCCAGCGATCGACCAAAGGAGCGGGCCACGGTGTCTTCCAGTTGCACCCAGCGATCGTCATCTAGGCGATCGGCCTCTTCCAACAGGGTCAAAAGGGCACAAAGGGGATGATTGCCCTTCACCAAGGAGATGGCCACTTGGGGCAAATTCGTGGGCACAGCGGTGGCCACTAGGCCGCGCACCTGTCGCGCTTGGGTTTGGCAATCTTCGAGGGCCCCTTGGGCATCGCTGCTGCCGCTGTAGCGAATGGACAGCAGGCGATCGAGCATGGCCAGCGCCTGTTGTTGAACCGCTTCCGGCGATCCAATGGGCATCAAGGAGCGAATAAAGGCTTCCAGTTCCCGCACAGAAACCAAGTTGGCCGGAATGGCTCCCCCTGTTAAACCCGCTTCCTTGGCTAGGGCGATCGCGCGATCGCGCAGGGTTTCAAAAACTTGTTGATAGCGGGCAGCTTCCTGGAGCAGACCGGCGCTGGGTGGCGTACCCAAATTGGTTAACTCACCGGCCGCCAGGGAAAGCCGGGTCCCCAAGCTGTTGTAGCTACTAGCGAGGGCGCTCAACTCTTGCAGCAGGGTGTCGAGGGCGAGCATAGGAAATTCAGTTTGAAGGGATTGAGTTAGTTGAATGGACTCCTGGGCAATGGTTTGGGGTATGCACAATTGGGGTGCGACTGACGATTCGGCATCTGTGATTCATCGTCTCTGATTCAGCATCCGTGATTCAGCATTCGCGAATCTTCGATCCCCAACCCGATCGATCTGATTCGATCAATCAGGCCAATTGTGCTGGATTAACCAAGCCTAGTGGAGCCAACGATAACCATACCACCGGCTCTAATCGGCCAATGAATTCATGAATTTATGAGTTTGTGTATAGGTTTGTGGAAATTGAGTTTGTGGCACTGGGTTGATGGGCGGTAATTGATCCACGGGCGATCGGTTTGCAGTAGAGACGATCGCACCGTGGCGTTTCAACCCCTTGGGTTAATTGATAGCCGCTGGTTTCATACAATTGCACGGCTGTTGCAAGGACGCTGGCGGTTTCCAACCAAGCAATCTGGAAGCCACGCCTAGCCGCAGCTTGCTCCAGTTGTTGCAACAGCCAGCGCCCCAAACCCTGACCACGGGCCAATGGAAGCAGATACATTTTGCGGATCTCAACCGCGCGATCGCCTCGGTCGATCGGATAGTAGGCTCCAGTGCCTACGAGCTGCGACCCTTGATAGATCACCCAAAATTCTCCCCCGGTCGCAAGATAACAATCTTCCACGGCCAGGACATCTCGATCGGCCCCTGTCGGTTCCCAAGGCAGACCATACTCCGTCAGCACAGTACGGATCACAGTTGCGGCAGCCGCCCGATCGCGAGGTTGCCAATCCTGAATCCGAAACCCCTTAAACACTGCTTCCATGGCATCTAACAGGCAGGATTCCAACCCAAGCGGTTTCCACTAGGCCGCCAAGGGATTAAAAGTCGGCTCCAGGGTCTGTTGTTCCCAAGCGGCCAATGCCGCCGCTTGCGATTCGTAGATGGGAAACACCCGATCGAGCTGAGCAATTTCAAACACCATCCGCACCGGATCCGAGGGCGCACAGAAGAGCAGCGCTCCACCCTGCTGTCGAGCCAATTTGAAACCAGCAATGAATGCCGAAAGACCGGAACTGTCGATTGAACTCACCTGAGATAAATCCAGCAACCAAACCGGGGCGGAAGTGTCCGTAGCGCTAACTTCCTGGGCCAGTTGCTCAAATTGTTGACGCAGATCGGCGCTGCTGTGGGTGTCGCAGCGACCTTGGAGTTCGAGTACATGAGGGCTGTACATCATGGGCACCATAAACCTTCCTAGAGAGCGAGCATTAACAACCGGCTCGGGGCCGGCCCCGTGTTTTGAGCCACGGGTCTATTCTGCTAATTGGAGGAGAGTGGAGGTGCGGCGGCGATCGCCCTAATAGGGTAATCGCGATCGCAAGTTACACGGGGCTAACTGGACTACCAAATGGGGCGCACCCCCGATCGTTGCCCGTTACCAAGGCTATTTTGTCAAGAGAGCGGCCCAACACACCCTGGAAAAGGTTCGGAGATTACGACCTGAGACGGGCGGTGATGGTTCCAGCCGCTGCTCCTCGATCGGGCTGTTGGCTCAGGGAGTCAAGGGGCTGAAACGTTGCGATCGACCCAGTTTTCTGTTGATGAACCCCAGCGGGACCCCCGGAGCCAGGTTGCGCCCGCTGCTGGGCGATCGGCTAAAGGCGGCAATCACGAAACTGTGCCGGTCAAATCAGTGCTGCCCAAGTCAGTGCTGCCCAAGTCAGTACTGGTCAAATCAGTGCTGGCCAAATCAGTGCTGGCCAAATCAGTCGGATGAAAGTACTCATAAATTTGTTGGGCCAAGTGGGGGCCAACGCCGGGGACTTCCTGTAACTGGGCGGGTGTAGCCTCGCGGATGTAGTCGATCGAGCGGAAGTGGGCTAACAATTGCTTTTGGCGATGGTGTCCCAAGCCGGGAATCTCTTCGAGGCGCGATCGCCGCATTCGTTCCGTGCGTTTTTGGCGGTGGAAACTGACCGCAAATCGGTGAGCCTCGTCCCGCAAACGGCGCACCAACTGCACCCCCGGCTGCTCTGGATCCGTGCGTAGGGGCTGGGATTCTTCGGGCAAAAAGATTTCCTCGCGTTTTTTGGCCAGGCTCACCACCCGCAGCTCATCCAACAAATCCAGATCCCGCAACACGGTAACCACCGCCGACAGTTGCCCCTTACCCCCATCAATCACAACCAAATCTGGCCAGTCTTGGGTTTGACGCTCACGTCCACCCAAAACACTCAATGCCGCATTGGGTGCGCTACGGGGTTGGTGATCGCGGAATCGCCGCCGAATGGTTTCCGCCAAGCTGGCGAAGTCATCGGAGTGGCCGGGGCCAATTTCGGGGTTCCGAATTTTGTAATGACGGTAATGTTGCTTGGCAGGCAAGCCATCCACAAACACCACCCGCGAGGCCACCGCATCGGATCCCTGGATGTGGGAAATGTCATAGCACTCAATCCAACGGGGCAAATCGGGCAAGTCTAAGAGATCTGCCAGATCCTGGAGGGCGGCTTGGTTTCGATCGCTGCTGCGTTGGGTGCGGGCTAACTCGTAGTCCGCGTTGCGGGCCACCAGAGCAATCAAGTCCGCTTTCAGTTGCCGTTGAGGGGTTTCGATCGCCACCTTGCGGCCCCGGCGCTCACTCAGCCAGTCCGCTAGCCAAGGCCCGTCGGGCAATTCGTACTGCACCAAAATCTCCGCCGGAATTTCAACGGATTCCACGGTGCTGTAGTGCTCTTCGAGGGCCTGTTGCAAAATTCGCCCCAAAACGCTGGGGGCAATGGCTGGGGCCATAACTGGCAGAATAGCGGATTCGGTTTCGGCAGCACCCTCGGTCGCGGCTGGGGCGATCGCTTCGGTGACAACGGGCGATCGGGACTCGGATGTTATGGGGGCCGTGGTGGTCGGTGCGGGAATTTCCGCCACAAAACCCAACCGCCCCACCAGCCGCCCGGCCCGAATTTGGAACAGTTGAATGCAAGCATGGCGATCGCTCGTGGCCAGGGCGATCGCATCGCGAGAAACCCGATCGTTTGGCAGCTCCACCTTGCGATCGGCCCCCAACTGTTCCAAGCCTCGCAGTCGATCGCGCAACTGAGCCGCTAGCTCAAAATTCAGTTCCTCCGCTGCGGCAATCATCTGCTGCTGGAGTTGCTCCATCAACTCGCCCGATCGCCCCTGAAACACCATGGCCACCTTCTGCACCGTTTGGCGGTAATTCGCTGGTGTAATCAAACCCTGACAAACACCCGGGCAGCGGCCAATGTCGTAGTTCAAGCAGGGGCGATCTCGAAACAAGGGCTTTGGCCGTTGCCGCAAGGGAAACAAACGCTTCACCAGCCGCAACGTTTCCCGCAAGGCCCGCGCATCGGTGTAGGGGCCGTAGTAGCGATCGCCGGGTTGGCTCAGCTTGCGTTTGCGGGTAATGAACAGCCGAGGATAATCCTCCGACCAAGTAATGCAGAGATAGGGATATTTCTTGTCATCCTTCAGCAGCGTGTTGAAGTGGGGTTGATGCTGCCGAATCAGGTTGGCCTCCAAGGCCAGGGCTTCCGATTCCGTATCGGTAACGATGAATTCAATCTCCGCCACTTGCCGCACCATCAGCTCCAGGCGCGGACTGTGCAGTTGCTCCCCGATCGGCTTGTTGGACTGACCCTGAAACGGCCGGAAGTAAGAGCGAACCCGCGATCGGAGGCTTTTGGACTTGCCTATATAAAGGATGCGATCGCGATCATCCTTCATGAAATAAACCCCCGGCTCCCGAGGCAACTCGGCCAAGCGGGTCACCAAACGGGGGCGATCGTGAATGAGCAACCGTTGATTAACGCCCATGCTGACCCGAATTTCATCAAAATCATCCCACCCCTGTACAATGCCCCATAACCTGAGCCACGATCTCCACCGCCTCTCCCAATTTTCCTGTGAATCTTGGGGAACCCATTGGAGAGCCTAGTCGTCAAGGGCTTCAGCTAGACAGTATCAGTCAACCTAAGGTAAACTTGCGCTGGCTGTACGAGTCTTTTTGGCAGTCTCAGATCAACAGAAAGCTCATAAGCTGCCTGTCACTGGATGCAACGCTGAATTGTCGATCGTTTGGTACAAGCACAGACATACAGCTACAGCAAATTTCAGAGGAGTGGAATAAGTGACTCAGTTCGGCAACAACCTACCCAACTTTTTGATTGGGTCTGGCGTAGATACCCTAATCGGTCTGGGGGACTCTGACTCGCTCGTCAGTAGCACCGCCGGCCGTAACGTAATTTTCGGTAACGCAGGCGCTGACTCGCTGATCAGCCAAGGTGGCGCTGACACCATCTACGGCGGTCAAGGCAACGACATCATCCGCAGCCGCGGCGGCTCGCTGCTGTACGGCGATCGCGGCAACGACACGATCGTGGGTGAGGCTAGCTCCACTGGCATCATCGGCGGTTCGACTGCTGGTGGCGGTGACACCGTATATGGTGGCGAAGGCGATGACTCGCTGGTTGCTAACTCCGTTGGCCCTTCGTCCCTGTTCGGTAACCAAGGCAACGACGTACTGGTAGCTGGCAATCGGGCCGACACCCTGTACGGTGGTCAAGGCAACGACACCCTGACCTCGACTGTTGGTGGCCTGCTGTACGGCGATCGCGGCAATGACAGCATTGTTCTGAGCGGTTCCGGCGTTGCTGGTGCAACCACGGTTTACGGTGGCGACGGCGACGATGCAATCACCGGTGGTGGCCGTACCCTGCTGTTCGGTAACCAAGGCAACGATACGATCACGGCTGGTGCCGCTGACTCCGTATACGGTGGCTCGGGCGCTGACGTGTTGACCGCCAGCGGCTCGGGTGCCTTCATCTCTGGCGACCTGGGTAACGATATCCTCCGCAACACCGGTGCTAACAACACCCTGGCTGGTGGCGAAGGCGACGACACGATCACCTTTGACGGTGGTGCTGCCTTCTCGACCGCGTCCGGTGGCGGTGGCAAGAACTTCCTGCAAATCCTGCCCACCATCACGGGTTCGGGTAACGTGCTGATTGCCGGCAGCCTGGGTGACACCCTGGTCGGCGCTGGTGCGAACACGATCCAAGGTGGCGCTGGTGATGACTCGCTGGTCTCCCAAGGGTCGAACGTCACCCTGGTGGGTGGTGCTGGTCGCGACACCTTCAACGTGTTGGCCGGTGGCGCAATCTCCGGCTTCAACCCCGGCGAAGGCGACACGATCCTCTCGGGTACCGCTCCCTTTACGATCATTGCTGGCAGCACTGGCTTGTACCTGACTGGTACTCCGAACCGTGACACCCTGACCGGTGGCGCTGGTAACGATACCCTGGAAGGTCTGGGCAACGCTGACGTGTTGACCGGTGGCGCAGGCGCTGATGTGTTCCTGTTCCGGGGCGCTCAGATCCGCGATGTTGCTTCAGTCACCTTCAATAACAACACGGTGATTGTTAGCGGCACCATTGGGGCTGGTACGCTCCCGGCTGTTATTCAAGAAGTTCAGTACTTCACTACCTTCCCGAACCCTGCTCACGGACAAGTACCCGCTAGTGGTCAGACTGGCACCTTCGCTACCTTTAGTTTTGGTGCTGGCACGATCAATCCCACCGGTGGTGGTGCTGCTGGTACGTTCATCCCGCCGGCTTACGGTGTGCTTCCAACTCTCAGCTACGGAACTACTGGCGGGATTGGAACCCGAATCACGCCAACTTTTGGATCGCAGTTTGTTGAGCCTGCTGTTGCGCAGGTTGTGCCTCTATCAGGCTTCGGCTACGCCCTAAGTGGCTTCGACACCATCACTGACTTTGAGTCGGGTGTTGATCAGATTCGACTGGAGGGTCGCCTATTCAGTAACGGCGCTAGCTTCCCGAATGCTAACGCACCCGGTGCCTTCCTCTCGGTTGCTTCTATCTCTGGGACTAATGTTAGCAACCTTGTCAATAAAACTGAGTTGCTAATCTACGCGCAGGATAGTGGAATCCTGTATGGCCGGGCAACTGCTGGTGGAACTAACACCAATACTGCGGGTACAGGACTCGGTAGCCAGTACGTTTATGACCCTACTCCAATTCCAGTAGTGGGCACGTTTACGGACATTAACACTGGTGAAGGCACTAACGCCTTGATTGCCACAGGAGCTAATAGCGGTACCTTGATTGGTACAGCTCAGTACTACATTCTGCCGCAAGTACCTATTTCGGGCATTGCTTTCAGCAATAGCGGTACGATTGTAAACAGCAGTGTTCTGCCAATTCCGTTTGCGCAAGTGCTCAAAGGTGGCGCACCTGTGACCAGCCTAACCTATGGCAGCGATATCGTGATCTTCTAAGGTTTGGCAGATTGACTCTCAAGGCAGGACTTCGACTCTGCCTTTCCTCCCCAGCTCGGATTCCGGGTCTGGGGAGTTTTTCTTTGGGTGCGTAGGGACGATCGCCCGCTTAAACCGTGTCAGAAGGTAGGCAGCAGTCGTTGGGGAAAATGTTAGAAATTGATCAGGGTTCTGAAATATTTGCAAATTTAGTCAAGCTAGCTATATTTTTGACGCGGTGCTTTCCGTAAGTCATTACTATGTCAAATTCGGGATATTAATCAATTGCTGATCAGGGTTAGGTTGTGGTGAAATCCTAATCTCTGATTTAAAAAATGCCAATTTGTCTATGTAAAAAATGATGCTTTTGATTGCGTCCCATTGGTTCTACTCACGGGAATCGGATCGGTTATAAAGGATCTGTAATCAGGACTAAGATGGGTTAATTAGGCTCTTAAAGTCATTAAACCTAGAACGAAATTAATGCCTTTAAGAGAATTCTTGACCGTAAAAACGGGGTCGCCTTGTATTTGTTAATTGAGTTGAGATCTTGTTTGTGTTGAGCATGATCCGACTGAGATGTCAGCGTGGGGTTTATTGATTCGAGTATTGATTTTTAAGGGGAAAACAAGAACGCGGTCATGGTTGATGCGACTGGTGGAGTTGGATTGCTTGCCGTTTTTGATTAGTCAGGAGTGTGAGGCCTGTGGTGGATGGAGATCGATCGAGCCGATATCGATCGCGCTGGTGGTCAGTTCTGGGATGTTTGGCCACAGTCATGGGTTGGGGATGGGTTGAATCATCGGTTTTGGCACAACCATCGGTGAAGTTACCGTCGGTGACTGGAGCGGCCCGTTGGCAACCCGCACCGCCACCGATCGATCAAATGCTGAAAGCACCGGCCACGCCGATCGTGATGGTTTCCCCTAACCGGCGCTACACGATCGAGCTGTTACCGGTGGGGATGGCGGCCCTTGTTGATCTGGCTGCCCCGGCTTTACCCTTGGCCGGTTTGCGCATTAATCCCCAAACGAACGGCCCCTCGCTGGGGACTTACTATCGCGGCATAACAATTACTGAGCTAAGTACAAGACAACGACAGGCGGTATCCTTACCGGCTAACAGTCGCCTCAGTAATCTGCGCTGGTCACGGGACGGCCGATCGCTGGCCCTAACTCAAACAACCGATCGCGGACTGGAATTGTGGGTCATTGATTTGGAAACGGCTAGCCCCCGAATGTTGACGGGGCCAATTTTGAATGGGGCTTATGGGCCGCCCTGCGATTGGTTGCCGGGGACAGAGGGCTTGGTTTGTAAGGTCATTCCCACCGATCGGGGTGCGCCTCCACCCATGCCCGTGCCGCCCGAGGGGCCGATCATTGAGGATCATGACGGACAACGATCGCCCAATCGCACCTACACCAATCTGCTCAACAGCCCCCACGATGAGGCCCTCCTGAGGCATTACCTAAGCGCCACGATCGAGCAGATTGATCTACAGGGTCGTCGCTCATTACTGCTCCCCCCGGATTTGTACGACCACGTTACACCCTCGCCCAACGGTCAACATCTGCTGGTCGAAACGGTGGAAACGCCTTTTTCCTATAAGGTACCGATTGATCGTTTTCCCCGTCGCATTGCCTTGCATCACCTCAATCAAGGGCGAAACCAAGGGCAATCTCAGATCTTGACCCGCTTGCCCTTGGCGGATAACTTACCGCTCGGTTTTGATGCTGTGCGACCGGGTAAACGGTTATTTGGGTGGCGAACCGATCGCCCCGCCACGCTCTATTGGGTTGAAGCCCTGGACGGGGGCAATCCAGGACAGGCCGCAACCGATCGGGATGCTCTCTACGTCCAGGAAGCCACTGCCTTGGATCAGCCACCTCAGCGGCTTTGGCAATCCTCATTTCGGTTTCGCTATGCCTGGTGGGGCAATGGCAACCTGGCCCTGATTGAGGAATTTTGGTTCGATGAACGGCGGGTGCGGTTGTGGCAAGTGGCTCCCGATCGCCCCGGCGCGGCCCCCGTGCTGCGGGGCGATCGCAACTATCAGGATCGATACCGTGACCCCGGCGACCCCTTGATGGCTCAAGGGCCCTATGGTCTTGAGGTGTTGCGGTTGGCGACCGATCAACAATCCCTTTACCTCGTGGGTCAAGGGGCCTCGCCTCAGGGCATCCATCCGTTTTTAGACCGCTGGAACTTGGTAACCAATCAAACGGAGCGGCTGTGGCAGGCCACTGATCCTTACTATGAATACCCGATCGACCTGATCAGTCAGGGTCAACTGCTTACCCAACGGCAATCCCAGCGCGAGGCTCCCAATTACTTTGTGCGGAACTTAGCCAGTTCCGAAAGCCCAGCCCAGCCCTTGACCCAATTTGCCGATCCCATCCCCGCCTTGACTGACATTCAGCAAGAGATTGTCTACTACCAGCGGGCTGATGGTGTTCCCCTCTCCGCCACGCTCTATCTGCCTCCCGGTTACGAACGCGATCGGGATGGGCCCTTGCCCATGGTGTTTTGGGTTTATCCCGAAGAATATGCCGATCGCAACACCGCCGGGCAGGTCACCACCTCCGCCAACTTCTTTAGTCGCCCTGAAGCCGATTCACCCCTGTTTCTGTTGGCCTTGGGCTATGGGGTATTGCTCGATCCTAGCCTCCCGATCGTGGGTGAAAACGGCGCGGAACCCAATGACACCTACATTGAGCAACTGATCGCGGGAGCCGAAGCGGCGGTGAACTATGTGGTCGATCGCGGCATTGCCGACCCCAAGCGATTGTTAGTGGGGGGCCATTCCTACGGAGCCTTCACCGTGGCTAACCTGCTGGCTCATACCAATCTCTTCAGGGCCGGGATTGCCCGTAGCGGAGCCTATAACCGTACCCTCACCCCCTTTGGGTTTCAGGGCGAACAACGCACCTACTGGCAAGCCCAAGAAACCTACACCCGTCTGTCTCCCTTCACCTTTGCCGATCGCATTAATGAACCCCTGCTCCTGATTCATGGTCAGCGGGATTCTAATCCTGGTACTTATCCCATTCAAAGTGAACGGATGTATGATGCCATGCGCGGATTAGGGGGAACAGCGCGGCTGGTGCTGCTGCCCTACGAAGACCACGCCTACGAGTCCCAGGAAGCGATCGGTCATGTGTTGTGGGAGATGGCCCGTTGGTGTGATTTGTATATTGGCACTTCCACAGTGCAGCGGTTGCGGATGGATTTTCAGCAGGCCCATGCCCATCCCTAGAGCTGTGAGTTCGTCCCGACTGGGCTGGGCAATCCTGACTCGGCAGTTCTGAATCCCTCTCAACCAGCTAGCTGACCCCCAAGGCTAGAGCACTTGATGGGTGTAGGCATGTTGCTTCACGTTGTCTTCGGGGCGCACCATGCTGTTGGCGTTCAGAACACGCTTGCGATCGACCGAGTGATTCAAATCCGTGCGCCGTTGCCCGATCGGGATGTGTTGTTGGGCGCTGGGTCGGCTGCGGTAGGTGCGAGCCGCCGCGATCGCCCGTGGTTCAAAATCAGCACACCAATGGGATTCGGGCGGGAACCCTTCCGGCAACTGTCCCGCCGCACTGGCAGCCAAAGCCGCTTCAATCGGCAGGGCGATCGCCCACTGATAAGAGGTGGGAATACCTTGCAAAATCGTTTCTAGGGCTGCTGAAGGAATCGGCTCAATGAGGCTGACTGACTGCAACTCGCCCTCTTCTTTGAGAAAGCAAGTGGCCAAGCCCAAAACCAAATAATCTTGATTGCTTAAGTCGGTGACGTGGGAGGGAAGGCTCATAGAGCAATCAATCAACTTCATGAGTTTTGGTCAGTAACCCAGCTTAAGGCCACGATCATCGCGATCGAATCGGTCTTGCATTGCCTCAACTCGTTCTCTCATCAACATTTCAGCCCCTAGATTACCCGCGCATTCGGCCTCTTGGCTTTGGATTTACTTTGGATTTGCACTAAATTCGCACTGGATTTGCTGCGAACCAGTCAGCGTGACATCGTTCTAGGCGATCGATTCGATTTGCCAGCACAAGACCGTCCCAGGCGATCGCCCCGAATCCAAACCTTCATCGGCATGATGCAGATTTTGCAATTTATGATTTTGCAACTTATACAGAGGCAAGCAACAGAGGCAAACATTACCCAATGACTTCTACACTCTAAATCAGCCCAAAGTTAGACTTCATCAGTCACTGAGCGACTTTTTTCCTCAGACTTCCTTGGGGTCATGTTAAGTTATTTGCCAACCGGCGGGCCGCATTCTCTCCTCCTGCACCGACGGGCCAGCAACGAGGAAAAGCTGTGAGTCAATCAGATTCGGGATTTACAGATTTACCACCAGCCCCTAGCCAGGGTGGTGAGGGATCGACAGCGACTCCGGCTGATCCATTGCCAACGCTGCCGCCAACGGTTGCCACACCACAACGGGCAGCCTTTCCTTGGCCTTGGTGGTTGCGTTTGCCCTCCCGATCGACCCGCCACCCCTCCGATGGCCGTCCCCGCTCCTTTGGTAAATATTGGGGAATCCTGATTGGGATCAGTTTTTTAGGTGGTAGCACTGCCCTTGGCTGGGCCGGCTGGCGTTCCGTCAAAGCCTTTGAAGATACTCTGCCTTCTGCCCAAGATGTCTTCACGTTTTCCCGAGATGGCACGGTCACGATCATTGCTGCCGATGGCACGATTTTGCAGCAACAGGGGCCCGCAACCCGGGAAAAAACGCCCCTGAAGCGAATTCCCAAAAAGCTGCTCCAGGCGTTTATGGCCGCTGAAGATCGGCGGTTTTATGAGCATGACGGGGTTGATGCGATCGGGATTTTGCGCGCTTCCTGGACCAACCTGCTCGCGGGAGAGGTGGTGGAAGGTGGCAGCACCATCACCCAACAGCTAGCACGGATTGTTTTCCTGAACCAAGAGCGCAGCGCCACCCGCAAACTGCGGGAAGCGCTGTTGGCGGCCAAAATGGAGCGATCGCTCACCAAAGACCAAATCGCCGAAAGCTACCTGAATTTGGTCTATCTCGGCTCCGGAGCCTATGGGGTTTCCGATGCGGCTTGGGTTTACTTTGGCAAAAGCCTCGATCGCCTCACCCTGGCGGAAATGGCAACCCTGGCTTGTTTGGCTCCCGCCCCGAGCTATTTTTCGCCCCTGGTTAACCCGGAAATTACCAAAGAGCGCCGGAACATTGTGCTCGATCGAATGGTGGTGGCCGGCTTCCTGAGCGCGGCTGAAGCGGACGCAGCTCAAAGCGAGCCAATTACCCTCAACCAAAAAATTCCGCGCCGCCTGATCGTCACGGCCCCGCACTTCACGTCCTATATCCTGCAAGAGCTGCCCAAACACCTGCCTTCGGAAGTGATTGAGCGCGGCGGTCTGACCGTTGAAACCACCCTCCGCCCCGACTGGCAAACAGTCGCTACCCGCGCGGTGCAGGAGGCTGTCCAAAAACGCGGTCGATATCAACGATTTTCCCAAGGGGCTTTGGTGGCGATCGACCCGCGCACCGGGGAAATTCGAGCCATGGTGGGCAGCGGAGACACCAATTTCACCGCCAGCCAATTCAACCGCGTCACCCAAGCCAAACGGCAGCCCGGCTCCACCTTCAAAACCTTCGTCTACAGTGCCGCCATTCAAGCGGGGATGTCTCCCTATGCGGGTTATGCGGACGAACCCTATCGCATTGGGGGATACGAACCCAAAAACTTTAGCGGTAAGTTCTCCGGTTGGCAGTCGGCCACTGCGGCCTTGACCAAATCCGTGAACATCATCGCCCTGAAGGTGATGCTGGATGTGGGGCGGGAAAACGTGATTGACCTGGCCCGCAAGATGGGCATTCAGTCAGAGTTAAAGCCCACCTACTCCCTGGCCCTAGGGGCTTCGGAGGTGAATTTGCTGGAACTGACGGCGGCCTATGGCACATTGGCCGCTAAGGGTAAACATTTCCCCACCTACGGCATTCGGCGGATTCGCGATCGCCGAGGTCAGGTGATCTATGAAAACAAAACGACCCCCGTCGTAGCCTTGAACACCAACGATGCGGCGATCATCAACTGGATGTTGCAGCAGGTGGTGAATGACGGAACTGGGGCCCCCGCAGCCCTGGAAGGTCGCCCGGTGGCGGGTAAAACCGGCACGTCGGACAAGGCGCGGGATCTTTGGTTCATCGGCTTCATTCCGCAATTGGTGACCGGTGTTTGGTTGGGAAATGACAATAACCAACCCACCTATGGAGCCAGTGCGGCGGCGGCCGCCACTTGGAACGACTTCATGAAAGAGGCCGTGAAGGGGTTCAAGGTGGAAATCTTTGACAAGCTGCCGAACCTGTCTGGCCGTCGCTTCCGACCCAAGAAACGGGCCGATCGGGGTTCTCGAGAAGGCCAAGCCGCTTCCGAGGACGATCTGAAGCGTCGTCAACGGGAGGATCGCGAAGAGAATCCCCGGAACGGCAGTTCATCGGAGCGTTCCCCGCAACCCCGGAGCGGTGAATCGCGATCGGGTCGTGGCGAAGAGAGCCGTGGTGAAGGTGAGCGCCGTTCCCCGCGTTCTAGTGCCCCAAGTCCAGCGACGGCCCCAGCCCGCTCCAGAACTTCGGAACCGGCGGCCCCAGTTCGTTCAGCACCCGTTGCCCCACCGCCGCCGCCGGTTGCACCCCCACCCCCGGCTGCACCGCCTCCGCCCCCGGTTGCACCCCCACCACCCGTCGCACCCCCCACCACCAGCGACGGCGGTGGTAGCCCTTAGAGTATTGTTGTGTTTGGATAGTGGTTTGTAACTTTTTGTAATCCTTATGGACACCGCCCTGTTGTTTAGCCATTCCTTGCCGACGTTGTTTGGCTCGTTGGTGACCTCCCAGTTGCTGGCACTGCCCGGCGTGAGCCAGGGTTTTCCTTGGGCGTTTGTGGCGGTCTATGTTGTGGGGTTCATCGCGGCGGTGTCGATCGGGTCGATCGCCTGGTACAACTCCAAGCGTCCGGCGGGCTGGGAAGGCAGAGACCGGCCCGACTTTGTGCCCGACCTGAAACCAACGGACAAGGAAGAGACCACCAATTCACAAGATTCGTCTACGGCTGAGTAATCTTCCCGATCGGGGCGGGCCACTGCTGCGTGGCTGTGCGGATCCGCCCCTGGGGGCCTAGCTAGGCTGTTGCTGAGCTGGGAGCCGGGAATCAGCGGTGTCTTGTCTGTTCTCTAAAAATTCTGTCAGGAATTCTTGTTTCGCAGAATTTTGTATTGCGCAGAATTTGGTTTCGAGACGCATTTTTGATGCATTGAGATGCACTTTTAAAGCAGTTTGATATGGAATCTTCAACGGCAAGCCCGACTTCAACGATCGGCGCAACCATTTGGTTAACGGGGTTGAGTGGCGCGGGCAAAACCACGATCGGGCAGGCCGTGGCCGAGGCCCTCAAAGCCCGGGGGCAGCGCGTGGAAATTCTGGATGGCGACCTGGTGCGGCAACACCTGAGCAAGGGCCTGGGATTCAGCAAAGAAGACCGCGATGAAAATATCCGGCGGATTGGCTTCGTGGCTCATCTGCTGACTCGGAATGGGGTGTTTGTGGTCGCTTCCGCCATCTCGCCCTATCGCGCCATTCGCCAAGAGGTGCGATCGATGATTGGGCAGTTTGTGGAAGTTTATGTCAATGCCCCCCTGGCGGTTTGCGAATCGCGGGACGTGAAGGGCCTCTATGCCAAGGCGCGGGCGGGCTTGATTCGAGGCTTCACGGGCATTGATGATCCCTACGAAGCGCCGGAGCAACCGGAGGTGGAATGCCGCACCGATCGGGATTCCCTAGAGAACTGCACGGCACAGGTGTTGGCCGCGCTCGATCGTTTGGGTTATTTACCCAGCCAAGATTAAGCCAGCCAAGATTAAGCCAGCCAGAATTAGGCGCGATACATTACCCCTTCCGAAACCAGCACCGAGCTGCCCCCCACTCGCACCTCGGTGATCTTCCCTTGGGCGATTCGTACCGTCACAGTTAATTCGCTGGGCCGCTGAATCGCCGCCCCCTGGGCAATGGCCCAAGACGGTTCGCCGTCGGGAAACGATCGCCCCTGAACCAAATAGCCCCCCAAGGCCGCTGCCGCCGAGCCGGTGGCAGGATCCTCCGCAATGCCCAAGGCCGGAGCAAACATCCGTACCGTCAGGGGGCGATCGCCCGTTAACCCCGTCACCAAATACAACTGGGGCGCTGCCGTGGATCCAAAGGTCTCTTCCCAGGGGCCGATCTGCAAGCGGGCCCGGTTCAGGGCCGCCAAGTCGCGCAGGGGAATCACCGTGAAGGGCAAGCCACAGGAAGCCGTGGCCGGTTCCCAGCCCGGCACGGCTAAATCCGCCACCGTTAGCCCGATCGCCCGAGCCATGGCCGCGCGATCGCCCTGCCAGGGTTCCACCACCGGCAACTGAGCCACGGTTAACTCACTGGCGATCGGTTGTCCCGCCCGCGATCGCACGGTCACCGGCACGGGCCCCACCCCTTCCTCAAAAATCAAATGAGTGTCATCACCCGTGAGGCTAATTTCGCCAATTTTGGCCAAAACATAGCCTGTGCCCACCGTGGGGTGGCCAGCAAAGGGAATTTCGCCCCCCGGCGTAAAAATGCGCAGCCGTCGAGTCCCCTGTGGGGTTTCCGGCGGCAAAACAAACACCGTTTCCGACAGGTTCAGCTCTCGGGCGATCGCCTGCATTCGTTCCTCGCTCAGGCCGCTGGCCTGCGGGAACACCGCCAGGGGATTGCCCCCAAAGGCTTGGGTTGTAAATACATCGGCCGTGTAAAAGCGATCGCCGATCGGGGAAAGGGTCAAGGTCAAAGTCTCCAGCTTGCCAACACCACCGCCTGAGCCGGTGGAAATTATTGATTTGAAATTAACCGTTTGCAATTAACCGTTTGCAATCAAACTTCTGTGATTATGTGATTATTGGTGATTAACCGTCTGCAATCATCCGTTTATTAGTCCGATCGAACTAAAACGTTGCCGCGTGATTTTGCAGCGCCATTGTGCCCAATCAACCCATTGAGCCTACGATCCCTGACTGTCCAAATTGCCCGATCGCTAGTCAAGAGCAATGTTGGCCAGAATACCTAGGCTCGATCGCCCTGTCCGTTAGGCTGCTGGGATGTGATGGTTTTGATGGAGTTTGCTTGGCCCATGACTGCCGCATCGCCCACCCCTTCCTTGCCCGATCGACTGCGGGAACTGGCCCGCCTCTTTCTTACCTTGGGTGTGACCGGGTTTGGCGGCCCCCAAGCCCACATGGCGTTGATGAATGAAGCCGTGGTGGTGCAGCGGGGTTGGCTAACGGCGGAAGAATTCACCGAAGGCATTGCCGTTTGCGAAATGTTGCCCGGCCCCGCCTCCACCCAACTCGGCATCTACATCGGCTATTGCCGTGCCGGTTGGCTCGGGGCCCTGTTGGCAGGCCTCTGCTTCATTGCCCCCGCTTGGGTGATGGTGGTGGCCTTTGCTTGGGCTTACTTTCGCTATGGGGCATTACCGGCCGTTTCCGCCCTGTTTTTGGGCATTTCCCCGGCCGTGATGGCCATTGTCTTGACCTTTTGTTGGAAATTGGGGCGCAAGGTTTTGCTGGGCGGCGATCGCCCTTGGATCCGCTGGGCGATCGCCCTGGGCACTTTTGGGCTGCTGCGGTTCAGCACTGGGGGAATCTTGTGGGCCTTTGTCTTGGCGGGACTAGCCGGGTTGGTGTTGTTTGGGCCGCGCCGCTCCGCCTTAGGGGCGATCGGCCCTTGGGGCATTTTGCTGCCCACCTTTGTTGCCGCCTTGCCGCCGGAATCCCTGACCGTTGCCAGCTTTTGGGGTTGGGAACGCATCCACACCTACGGCCCCGAACTGATCAGCACGTTCTTGCGGGCAGGAACCCTGGTCTTTGGTGGTGGGCTAACGATCGTGCCCTTGCTGGAATTGGAAGTGGTGCAGCGGTTGGGCTGGCTGACCCGTCCCGAGTTCTTGCACGGCGTGGCGATCGGGCAGGTCACCCCCGGCCCCGTCCTGCTCACCGTTGCCTTTGTGGGCTACAAAGTGGCCGGTGTTCTCGGGGCCCTCGCCGCCACCGTCGCGGTTTTTCTGCCTTCCTTTGGCTTTGTGGGGTTGGCCGCGCCCCTGTTGCGGCGATCGCGCCATAATCCTTGGGTACGCGCCTTCTTGCAAGGGATCACACCCGCCGTGCTCGGGGCCATTTTGGCGGTTACTCTGCCTTTGGTGCAGGCCGCTCTCCAAATCGATCGGGGGGTGGCTTGGCTGTCGGCGGTCACCGGGGCAATCTTGATTTTGGGAATGGTGGGCCTGTTGCGGTGGCGGTTGGCGGCTTGGCAGGTCTTGGCCTGCGGGGCAATTGCAGGGGTGTTGTTGGGATTGGTTCCCGGCGCGATCAGCTAAGTCTGCCCCTTGATCCAGGCCCAAGAAACCTGAACGCCAGGCCGAAGACAGCGTATCCTGAGAGCCGATCCCTGCTGCTGCGACCTTTAGGCTCTTGTTCTATGAACCCGCGCTACTCGCTGATTGTGCCCATTTTCAACGAAGAGGAAACGATCGCAGAGTTATATCGGCGCGTGGTGGCCGTGGGTGAGCAATTGGATGGGCCCTTTGAGCTGGTGTTAATTAATGACGGCAGCCGCGATCGATCCCTGGCCATGATCCGCGAGCTGCAAGCCCAAGATTCTCGAGTTTGCTATCTCTCCTTAGCCCGCAATTTTGGTCACCAAATCGCTGTCACGGCCGGCTTGAACTTCTGCCGAGGCCAAGTGGTGGTGATTCTGGATGCGGACTTGCAAGACCCGCCAGAACTGATTTTTGAAATGCTCGAACAATGGCGATCGGGCTATCAAGTGGTCTATGCCCAGCGGGTTTCCCGCCAGAAAGAAACCTGGTTCAAACGGTTCACCGCCTATGGGTTCTATCGCTTGCTCAAGCAACTGGCGGATATTGAAATTCCCACCGATACGGGGGATTTTTGCCTGCTCGATCGCGCCGTGGTGGACTTGCTCAACACCATGCCCGAACGCAATCGCTATATCCGCGGCCTGCGATCGTGGGTGGGCTTTCGACAAACCGCCGTGCAGTTTCACCGCGATCCACGCTTTGCCGGAGAAGTGAAATATACCTTCCGCAAATCGGCGCGGCTGGCGATCGATGGGTTAGTGTCCTTCTCCAAAGCGCCCCTGCGGCTGTCGGTTTACCTGGGGTTGCTTTCCGCTGCGATCGCCCTGGTCATGGCCGCCATGGTTTTCTACTGGCGCATTTCCCAACCCCAATCCCCCGTCACAGGCTTTGCCGCGATCGCGATCGCCATCTTCTTCCTCGGAGCCGTCCAGCTCGTCAGCATTGGCATTTTGGGGGAATATGTGGGGCGAATTTATGAAGAAGTCAAAGGCCGCCCTCTCTATACCCTGTCAGAAGTCATCGGGTTCGATCGCCCCGCAAAATCCAGCTAAATCCCAGTTCAATCAACCCTAGGAACCGCACCACCGCCCGATCGCCTTGATGACTCAGCTTTTTTCATCAGAGGGCACTTTTACTTTTAAAAATCATCCTTTTCAAGATTATCAATTTCAAAGTTATCAATCAGCACACATTTCCCAAGATAATTCTCAGATACTCTCTAGCGGTTCGACAGGGTAAACACCGTGAAACCTCGCTACTCGATTGTGATTCCAATTTTTAATGAAGCAGCAACAATCTTGGAATTATGGCAACAACTCCGCGCCACCCTTGATCAACTAGCAGATCCCGCTGAAATTATCTTTGTAGATGACGGTAGTGTTGATCACTCTGCCAAAATTGTGCAGGATTTGATCGATCGTGATTCTGAAGTTCGCCTCTTGCAGCTCTCTCGCAACTTTGGTCATCAATGCGCCCTTGCTGCTGGCATTGATCACGCCCAAGGGGATGCGGTGATTTTGATGGATGGTGATTTACAAGATTCGCCCAGCGCCATTTTATCCTTCGTGGAACAGTGGCAAGCGGGCTATGATGTGGTTTATGCCATCCGTCGTAAACGCAAAGAATTCATCCTTAAACGCCTTGCCTTTCGATTGTTTTATCGTCTCTTAAATTATCTGTCTGGGTTAACCTTGCCCCTTGATGCTGGAATTTTCTCGCTCATGGATCGCAAAGTGGCGGCGGCTCTGCGATCCATGCCCGAGCGTAATCGCTACCTCAGCGGTTTGCGGGCCTATGCTGGGTTTCGGCAAACGGGAGTGGTGGTGGAACGGGGGCCCCGCTTCAGTGGCGAACCCCGGGTTACTATCAGCAAATTGTTTAAATTGGCCTTTGATGGCATCTTTTCATTTTCCGTCATTCCCTTACGAATTACGGTTTATGTGGGTCTGCTTTGTGCGCTGATTGCCTTTGCCTTGGGGCTGATCGGTCTCTATTTCAAATTTGTTTTGGGCCATAGCTTTCTGGATTGGGCCTATGGTTTGACCACAACCTTTTTCATGGGGGGAATCCAATTGGTTTTCCTGGGGATCCTAGGAGAATATATTGGTCGAATCTATGACGAAGTAAAACAGCGGCCCTATTACTTAGTCAGTAATCGGCTGGGATTTCGAGATTCAGCTTAATTTCCCCAATTCACTTCCCCAGAACCTGCGATGAATCGTGGCTAGGAATCATGGCTAGGAATTGGTCATCAATCAATTCTTAGGTCTCCCACCAATCATGATTTGCCGGTTGCATCTAGGTGCTATTGCGCGATCGAGGGAGAACTAGATTTCGTAGTGCCATGTTCGATCGGGGCACAACACAATTCGATGGAGCGATCGGGTGACTAATCCTTGGCGCTCTAACTGCCCAAAGGCGCGGGTGATGGTGACTCGGGTGGCTCCCAGGAGATCGGCAAAATCCTGATGGGTCAGCCGCAAGTCAATCTCGCGACCATTTTGGGTGTTGCGGCCGAAATGTTGCCCCAGCCAGTCCAACAATTTCAGAAGCATCATTTCAACGCGCCGATAGCTGCGGATGGCTAGCAGTTCCTCGGTGCGTTGGCTGCGGCGTAACAGGTCTGAAGGGTTGGGGGCCCATTGACCGATCGGCACAGACCGCACCTTCACATCCGTCAGACACTCGGCGTGGTGGTGAGCCACGTTGGAGAGGGGCGCGCCCACCCAGTCGCCGGGCCCCCACAGCCCCAAAGTGACCAAGGATTCGTCATCTAACCAAGCCAAGGTGCGCACCACGCCGGATTCGATTTGCCACAGGCGATCAGGCGCGAGGGGCAAGGGCGATCGCCGCAAAAACAGGCGGGTTCCTTTGGACAGAAGAGGATGATGGAGGGAAGCAACAGCGGTCATGGCTAATCTGACGGCTTAATAAGCCGGTTTTCCGATCGACTAACCGTAGTTTAGCCGATTGGGGCCGAATAGCCATCAATGGTCATCAACCAATGGCCATCAACTGTTGATTAGCCCTGTTGGCCGGTTGCGATCAAACGCCTCGCTACACTGGAAACAGTCACCGCCCGATCGCTGGGGGACTCTCCCATGACCCTTGCCACAACGCCACCACCTGCCACCATTACAGATCCGCCGCTGGATCAATGGTTGCCCGCCACCTGGGACGAATTCCTTGCGATCGCCCATGACCCCGCCGCCCCACCCGATCGCCGCAGCTACTATTACAACGGCCGGATGCGCTTTGAGATGACCCCTTTAGGCCATGACCATGCTCGCCAAAACACCAGCCCGCTGTGGGTGGCTGGTCTCTATGCCACCTTTCGCAATCTGCGGTTGGTCAGCTATCTCAACGTGAGTCTGCGCAAGACAGGCGTTCAAGAGTCTCAGCCGGATCTATCCCTGTATGTGGGCGACCGCCCCGAGTGGCCACCCAAGGGCAACGAGCCGATCGACCTTGATCGGTTCGGGCCGCCGGACTTGGTGGTGGAAGTGGGAGCCAGCAGCTTTAACGACGATCTTGGCCCCAAGCGCTTGCTCTACGAACAATTGGGCGTGCGGGAATATTGGGTGATCAACGCCAATGAGCGACAGGTGATCGCTTTCGCGATCGCCGATCGGGGCAGCCGGGCGATCGAGGAATCCCAGGTGTTGCCGGGGCTGTCGATGGCGATCGTCGCGGAGGCCTTGGAGCGCACCGATCGCAACGATGACGCAGATACAATCCGCTGGCTAATGGAACAATTCCAGGCAAGATAATTGGTGAAGGCTCTCCCTTGACCGTAATCAACCACATGCGCTTAAGCCTTATGGGTTTTTCCATAAGGCAATTTTTTACTGTTTTTGCAGGATAAAGGCTCTTAAGGGACAATACTCAAAGCTCGATCTTACTCGAAAAACAAGAAATTTTTCTCTGAAGCACCTCAAGAGGGCAGAGACTTGAACCTCAAGACATCAGAGATCAAGATGATTTGGGCACAAAGGGAAAGGCATTCCTCTTGACATCGGCTAGACAAACTGTCGATAATGGGAACGTCCTGCAAAAGTCGCTCCAGTGTCAATGGATTTTCCCAGAGAAGGTTCTGAGGGAGAGTCAGGATTTCCCAGACTAGTTCCAACTGAAGAAGACGTGAAACAAGCTCTTCAAAACTTGCCTGATACCCTTTTGGATGCTATCAATTACGTCCCCCCTGAGAGTAGACAGGATGGGCTGTTGATCAAAGACCTGCAAGACAGCCTTGGGATCAATAACTCCACTGCGTCCGTTTACTTGCTGCAGCTAGTAGAACCTGAAAGGAAGCGAGTGAAGTTTCCGCTCATTCGCCGAGTCCAACGTCAAGGTGACTATGGAGCTTATCGGTACTACCTTATGCCCTATGTGACTGAGGCAATGATTGCTCAGGCGATTAGAGATAGGACTGCTGTGCCAGAAGTAGACCAGTCCATCCCAGATATTGTCTATGCTGTGCAGCGCTTAGTTCTGGAGGTACGAGACTTAAAGATTAGAGATCAAAAAAAGTCTGAGGAAATTGCTCAACTCCTTCAGCAAGTTGAGAAATTGCAGACTGATCTCTCCAAGACAAATCAGAAGGCCGACGAGCAGAAGCGGCAAATGGACGCTTTACAGAAAAAAGTGAGTTCCGGAGGAAATCTAAGGGAGATGATTGATAAAACCCTATCTTGATCGCACTCGATAAAGGTTTACAGAGAGAGACCGAGCACCTTGCAGTTGACGCTTGGCTCGGTCTTCGCGGAAGTATTGCGGAATTGGTACACGCACTGGACTGCCATCCAGTATCCATTAAGGACTTGTGGGTTCAAATCCCACTACTTCCTAAACAGTGACTGAGCCTTTAGAAGAGTAGGAAACTTCTATGCCACAGCTAAACAATGGTAATGGATATTCTGCCGAATGGCTATGTATCCGCTCTCTGTGCAAGATAATTCGGAAGTGGTTCACGTCCGTACTTGCTAGGCATGGTGTACGCGGCCGTGGCTATGGGATCTGTAGCAATGCCATATCCCGTGGCTTGCAGGGTGCTTCCGTTAAGACCTTGCGAAAGTTAAAGGGACTTGATCAAAATGCAAATGTTCGCGATCATGCGTCTTTTGCTGAACTCGTAGCATGGACTTTGGCTGAAATTCTCGGCGGTGTGCGCATTCTGAAGCAAAATAGTCACGGTAATGCTCAATGTGCTGCTGTCTGCTATGACACCGCCAAGCATGTTGCACAAATGGCTGACGCACTTTTGGGGAATTCCACATCGGAAGCCCCGTAGAGCCACACACTCAGTTTCTTCTTGAGTTGTTTTCTTGTTCTGGGTCTCTGTCGAATCAAGAGAGACCCAGCTCTTATTCTTGGCAGAATTACCGCCACTCAAGATTTTGTCTTTTCCCAAGCCCCCTCAGCACCACCATCCGCCTCGCTAGACTGGAACCAAACCGCCCGATCGCTGGGGAATTCGCCATGACCCTCGCCGCCACAAGCCCGCCTACCGTCCTTGCCGATCCGCCGTTAGACCAGTGGTTGCCCGCCACCTGGGATGAATTCCTCGCAATTGCCAATGACCCCACCGCCCCACCCGATCGCCGCAGCTACTATTACAACGGCCGGATGCGCTTTGAGATGACTCCTTTAGGCCATGACCACGCTCGCCAAAACCTGCCGCCCACCGACATTGTGGCGTTCTATGCCCTGGTGCGGCAGATGCGAGTGGTGCGCTACTTGAACGTGAGCTTGCGAAAAACCGGCGCTCAAGAATGCCAGCCCGATTTATCGGTTTATGTGGGCGATCGCCCTGAGTGGCCACCCAAAGGCAACGAGCCGATCGACCTTGATCGCTTTGGGCCGCCGGACTTGGTGGTGGAAGTGGGAGCCAGTAGCTTCAACGACGATCTCGGCCCCAAGCGCTTGCTCTACGAACAATTGGGCGTGCGGGAATATTGGGTGATCAACGCCAATGAGCGACAGGTGATCGCTTTCGCGATCGCCGATCGGGGCAGTCGGGCGATCGAGGAATCCCAGGTGTTGCCGGGGCTGTCGATGGCGATCGTCGCGGAGGCCTTGGAACGAACCGATCGCAACGATGACGCAGACACCATCCGCTGGCTCATGGAACAATTCCAAGCGATCAATTCCTAGGATTGAGTGACGGAATCAATCGGCAATTGCTGCTAGGTCGCAAAGTCCGATCGCCAGATGTGTACCGCTCGCTTGGCTAGTTGTTTTTGGCGATTCGCCAGTGCATTCGGAGTCCATTCTTCAGCCAAAATCTCTTGAGTTAGGCGATAGGCGCTCGTTGGATAAACATTCCGCTTAGTGGTGTAAGACTGGTTCCCAATTTGGCGATTCAGATGCGGCTCCAGGGGAGTCAAATTGCCCAATCGGTACACCATGTCAGTGATTTGAGCATCGGTAAAATCCTCTAGCCAATCCTGCTCCGGGGATTCGGGCAAAATATGTTCGATCGAAAAACTCTCTTCGACAATCTCTTGATTGGCTGCATCATTTTCGAGCTTCCACAGAATATAGCGAGCCAGTTTTTTCTGTTGCCCTCTCGTAGCAACCGTCAGCAGCTCAAAGTCCTGTGCAAATTTCTCATCGGAAACATAGACCGATCGCAGTTTTTCAAAGACTTGCTTAGGAGTTGTAATTTCTGAATTTTGAATTGCGATCGCAACCTGGTTATAAACCTTCTCTAGTTCACTGGGATTCAGACCACAAACAACCGTATATCGAAAAGACAGAACGCTAATCAGCTTCAGAAGTCGTGTGAAGTCTATATCAGAAAATTTACCGTGAGCAGCAAATAAAATCGGATAAGCCTGTTTCACACGAAATAACTCTAACTCTCGGATATAGATCCGATTAACAGGCGTTTCGCGCCAAAAATCATCCTGGGCATTGCCAAGAGCAACAAATAGGCTGCTATAGCGTTCAAGCTGATCTAGTAAGTCAAAGGCCTGCTGCGAATCTTGAACTGATTCTCGAACTGTTTTAAAGAGGCGTTCACGCTTGATCCAGGGTCGCTGGAGACTGAGATAGTAGCGCAGAAACTCAGGAATATTTTCCATCTGCACTGTATTGGCAATCACTCGCCAGCGCCGCTGCCCTTCATTCAAGTCATCTGGGCCTCGAAAAAGGGAGAATAAATAATTTTTGAGTAAATCTGTAGAACTCAGTTCTATACCTCTAGCATTTAAGGTCTCAAATACGGTGTAGGCATTTAATTCATCTTGGACGTTGATTTGAATAAACAAAAGTCTTTGAACAATAATTTTAGTCAGAAATTCTGCTAGATTTTCGCCACTAGAAATAATACCCTTTAGCTTTGTTAGTTGGCTTGAAAAATACTGAAAAGCTTTCCAAAGCAATTGATTGGACTGAGAGACCGATCGAAGATTCCAAGGCTCCCTTAAATTAATTAAATTACTCTGGTAAAAATCATTATTATTTTCATTCAAAAAAAGTTTACTCGAATAGTGCAGGGAAATAGGATCTCGATTACCCAGATAAGTTTGCCTCAGGATTTCTTGCCGCTCTTGATTAGCTACTGCTTGCTGGTTTTGTTTGGCTAGGGCTTGGATCTTCTCAATTACAGCGATCGCAATGATACTGATCGTTGCAATTCTTTGTTGACCATCAATAATGGTGAATTCCTGGTCAGAGGTACTGGAGGTTTGCAGAACGATCGCCCCCATGTAGTGGCTGGCGGTGGGATCGTCATATAGCCCTAGAATGTCTTGCCAAAGATCTTCCCAGTTTTCTTCAGTCCAAGAATAATCGCGCTGAAAAATTGGAACTCGGTAAATCTTCCCATTGCCCATTAAATCCCCGAAAGTTGCTGTTCGAGTATCTAGCAGATTAATCCGAGCCATGGATCAAGGTTGGAAATGAATAACTCATGCCTGTTGCTGAAATTATAGGGCTTTACAAACTTGGCAAAATCATCGCCTGTTGTACCCAGCCCGTGCGATCGCTAGCCGGGACAGTTGAACGATCGATTCCTAGGGATAGTTAACGACAATTTCACCGGTCTCGGAGTCGGGGTTACACGGGGCGATCGCTCCGTTGCCATACCAGCGCAGGGCCAAGTCGCCGAGCTGATCCAAGACCTGCACTAGTTCCAGCCCCCGATCGGTCAGGCCATAGCTGACTTGGGGCGGCACGGTCGCTTCGTAGTGGCGATAAATTAGCCCCTCACGCTCCAGCCGCCGCAGCCGCTCCGTGAGCACTTTGGTGGAAATGCCCTTCACTTGCCGCTTCAAAGCTCCAAAACGGATCGGCCCCTTCGTCGTCATCACCCACAGCAGGTATAGCGTCCAGGGGCCAGACAAAATATCCATCAACAGGCTGACGGGGCAGCACTTCACTTCTTTGGAGGGGCGAGGCATGGGCAAGCAGTTCCAGACTCAATTTTGGGCGTAAAAAGGAAGCTAGTTACTTTTAGGTTCCTACTTTACTTTAGTTGGCATTGACTTCTAGGATCGGCGCTACGGGCCGAGGCCGCTCGTTTCCAGTCCGTATTGAGGTTTTTATGACGACGATCTCAGTGGTCTACTTTTCGGGATCTGGGCACACCCATCTGATGGCGGAATCGGTGGCGCGGGGAGCCAGCCAAGTGGACGGTGTGACGGCCGAGTTGCTGCGGATTACCGGCGCGCAGATTACCGAGGGGCGTTGGAACGATCCTGCCACGCTGGATACGCTGCTTCGATCGGATGCGATCGTGTTTGGATCGCCCACTTATATGGGCGGTGTGGCGGCCCAGTTCAAGGCGTTTGTGGATGCGGCCAGCTCAGCTTGGTTTGCCCAACAGTGGAAGGACAAAATCGCTGGCGGGTTCACCCACTCCGGCTCGCCCAGCGGCGACAAGCAGGGCACGCTGCTATACATGGCGATTAATGCAGCCCAGCACGGGATGATCTGGGTGGGAGCGGCTGAAATGCCCAGCCAATACGTGGGCAGTGATGAGGGGGTGAATCGCCTCGGGTCGTATTTGGGGGTGATGGGTCAAAGCGATCTGAATCCCAATGGCGGTGAAGCGATCGTTCACCCGGGCGATCGCTTGACGGCTGAGAAATATGGTCAGCGGATTGCCACGATCGCCCAGCGCCATCACGGCAGCTAGGTCAAGCGATCTAATTCATCGAAAGGAAATGAATCGGGGCGATCGACTGGGACAAAGCGATCGCCCTGTTCATTTCTGGTGAATTGGGGGCGATCGCGCTCAACGGGTTTGATGTTTTGCTAACCCAAGGATCGCATCAACAATCGCTATGATGGCAATAGCTTGACTGGCGATCGCGCAGCATTCCTACTGCTATCGAGAAGAACTATGCGCTTTATCAATCCTAAAACTGATTATGCTTTCAAAAAAATCTTTGGCTCTGAGCAGAGTCAGGATATTTTAATTAGCTTTTTGAATGCGGTTTTGTATGAGGGAAATTCCACCATTCGCGAGCTGGAGATTCTTAATCCTCATCTTGGGCCACGAATCCGTGGTTTCAAAGATACCTATCTCGATATTAAAGCCACGATCATCGACAGTCACGGCCAAACCGAGACGGTGATCATTGAAATGCAGGTCTTAAATGTCGAAGGTTTCCAAAAACGTATCCTTTACAATGCTGCCAAAACCTACAGTAACCAGTTGGCGATCGGGGATGGTTATACGGATCTGCAACCGGTGATTGCACTCACGATCGTTGATTTTGAGATGTTTCCTGAGCTGGATCAACTCATTTCGCGCTTCGTTCTCAAAGAGAGAACCTATCTGACTGATTATTCATCAATCTATGATATTGAGCTGGTGTTCATTGAATTACCCAAATTCCAAAAGGAACTTCCGGATCTAGAAACCTTGATGGATAAGTGGTTGTATTTTTTGAAAGCTGCCCGAAAGCTGGAGTCTGTGCCACCCAGTATGGAAGCGGTTCCGGAGATTCAAAAAGCTTTTGCGATCGCGAACCAAGCCAACCTGAATGCTCAAGAGCTTGATGAGCTAGAACATCAGGAAATTTTCATTCAGGATCAGCGCAATTCAATTAGAAAAGCTCTCAGTCAGGGCATCGAGCAGGGTATCGAGCAGGGCATTGAGCAAGGAAAACTAGCGGCGCAACGGGCGATCGCCCAACAATTGCTGGGTGTGTTGGACGATGAGGCGATTAGTCGCACTACGGGTCTTGATCTGGAGGCGATCGCCCAACTCAGGATTGATAACTCGCTAAACTCCTAAAACTCATGTCTACCAGAGCTTTATGGTCGCAATAGTGTTGTATTAGATTTCATCTGTCGCAGGAAAGTACCTTTTGAAGATGTCCTCCAAGTTGTCATAGAATCCCCACCCCATCCTATCTGTGCTTTTAACAATGCGCAGGGCACGCGCCTCATACTCATTAATCAAGTTTTCGCTCGCTGCAAGTTCTGCAGCTCGCTCGAAGAGATTCTCAAAGGATATATAGTACTCTTCATTGATATCTCCGTAGGCAGCGGTAAACTCCACCCCAGTTTCGACACAGTAATAGATAAAATCAATCACCTGCTTCGGGCTGATGGCCTCGGCTTCGACACGTTGCAACATACGAAAGACAATTGATGGACTGCCGTTTCCAAATCCACGTTTGGGAAAAAACTCAGCTCGGACTTCTGCCTTATAGTCATCAAATTCAGATATTGGTGCAGTGGGGTCAAACTTGGCAATTAGGAAACGCTCAACAGGAGGATTGCGCTTTGCCAAATCAAGCAAAATTTGCACGAGTTCTTCTTTTGAGCAAGCTTTGAGATAAGTTTGAATAGTTTGTGCTTGCATACAATATGAGCCTAGACAAGGCAGCTAGTTATGTCTTCAACCGCGAGTATAGGATAACTGTCCTTGGATGGGTATCGTCAAGCAACTGCGGTTTCAGCTCAGGATGATGGGGGTTATTTAGTAGTGCCTGTGGAGTAATGATGCTAACCTGGCAGCAGTAATCTATAACTTCAGTTCATGCCTGCTTGCCCTCAATGCCAATCCAGCCACACGGTCAAAAATGGCCGCATCCACAACGGCAAGCAACGCTTTAAATGCAAAGCCTGTGGCCGACAGTTCATTGAGCACCCCACTCAGAAACGAGTCACGCCCGAGCAGATTGCGCTCATTGATCGTCTGCTCCTAGAGCGCCTTTCCCAAGCAGCCATTGCTCGGGTCGCGCAAGTTTCTGAATCTTGGATCGAATCTTATGTGGCGGTTGAAGGTGGTCGCACTTTGCGGGCCAAGAAACCAGATTGATCAATTACCTGGCAACAATTGAATAATGCGTTTGAGTAATGCGTTTGAGTAATGCATTTGAGTAATGCATTGTGTTAACGGATCTGTCGTTTGGTTTGGCGAACCCTGTCTTTTTCCCGTCACGAAGCAGCAAGCTAGCAATTGATTGATCACCGCAATGCCCCTTGTCGATCGCTTGATGACTCATCATTACTTCACAGGCACTACTGAATTTCTCTTTTCCCTGAGTGGCAGGCTTTGGCCCCTTGATGTTGTGGTTAATTGGCGGAACCAGCGATAGCCGTACTCTTGCCCAAGCCCTCGATCGCGCTGGTTTGCCCTGGATTGCCACGGTGGTGAACCCGGCGGCCGCTCGGCTCTATGACGGCTTAAACGGTGTGGTGCGATCGGGCGCGTTTGCTCCCGCTGACCTCATGCCCTGGCTAGCCGATCGCGCCATCCGGGGCATCATCGACGCATCCCACCCCTTCGCCACGGAAATTTCCCAGCAGGCGATCGCCGCCGCCGCCCTTCGATCAATTCCCTATCTGCGATTTGAGCGGCCCGCCATTCCCCTGGAGCCGCCGGCCCTGAAATTGCCCAATCTAGCCGCCGCATTGTGCAATCGATTCCTGCGTGATCGGCTGGTGTTGTTCACTTTGGGGGTGAAGGCCTTGCCGCAGATTTTGCCCTGGCGCGATCGGGTGGCGGCTTTGTGGGTGCGGGTGTTGCCGGAGTCCGTGGCCCAGGCGATCGCCCTCGGGTTCGATCGCTCAGAGGTGATTGGCCAGCGCTTGCCGGTGGATCCGGCCCAAGAGCGAGCCGACTGGCAAAATCGGGCGATCGAAGTGGTTATTACCAAAGCAGCCGGGGCAGCAGGGGGGCTGGATCTCAAACAAGCTTTGGCAAAAGAATTAGGCGTGCAGTTGCTGGTGATCGATCGCCCTTCGATTGCCTATCCTGCGCAAACCGATCAAATTGATGAGGTGGTGGCGTTTGCCCATTGGGCGATCGGTTCGCTGTAGGCGGTTGGTAACCAGTCCGCCTATCCACTGTGGTCAGCATCTGCACTTTCTCTTCAGCATCTTTTTAAGGGAATCTTAAATAAGTGCTTATTTTCAAAAATCGAATAAGTGATAAAATCCGAAAATCTGCCCTCAACGAACCCCATGAAGCTTTTCTGGATTTTCGGTTCATTGCTGCTTCCGTTGGCACTGGCCCCGATCGCCCAAGCGGAAACCCCTCGATCGGATGAAATGCAGCTATCCCAGGCTGATCCCACAGTTCCCTTGGTTAATGTTTGTTATGTCGTGAACCTTCAGCAAGGACAGCTTGCTGTGCGTAATAGCCCTGGTGGTCAGTCGCGGGCTGGGCTGGATAACTTGAATATTGTTGAGGTTTATCGCCAGCAAGGAAATTGGTCTTGCGTGCGTGTTTTAGAAGGCCCAAATTCCCGAGTCTCGGGTATTGAAGGATGGGTCAACAGCAGCTATTTAGAGTGCGATCAACGAGATTGCTACCGAGCGTGTCCGTCATTAATTGAGCTTCGCAATCGAGTCAACGCGCGCACTCGCCCCGGCACGTGCAGCCGCTAATCAATCCACCTGAACCACTACTAACGCTAGATATCTCCAGAATGATAAAACTCATAAATTTCAAGCATTTTATTCTCGCAATTCCGATGATGTTGTTTGGCCCGAGCGCTTTGGCAACAACTAGCCTGAATACTCCCCCGCCGTCTCGTCAGACCCTCATTGCACAACTCGAAACTTGTCGTGTCGATCGCTTGCGTAGTGGTCAGCTAGCTGTGCGTAATAGTCCTGGCGGTCAATCTAGGGCGGGGCTAGATAATGGAGACATCATTGAAATCTACAAGCAACAAGGCAACTGGGCTTGTGTACGTGTCATTCGTCCTGCTGGCGATCGGCTGCGTGGAATTGAGGGCTGGGTTAATAGTAACTATGTCAATTGCGACCAGGGCTTTAACCACGTAATCTGGGAAATGATTCAATCCGATAGTCAGGACATTGCTCGTCGTGTCCCACGCGGCATTTGTAGTCGTTAAATACTACAAATTAAGGGATTATTCCTAATCTATCTAGGAATAATCCCTTCAGTAGCAATCAAATTTTTGAATTACTGATTTATGTCAGTAATTTTAGTCAACCTGCTTCACTCAAATTGTCAGGCTTGCGGATTGGACATGAATCCTCAGTCGGTAGCTGAGCCTTCACGATGATCTCTCTATAACCTCGATCCTTCAAAACTTGACTGAGCAAACGCTCAACAATCTTCTGAACACGCTCACCAGCCGTTTTCATCAGCCAATCTCGACAAGCGGCCTCCTCAACTCTCCTGAGCGCTTCACGTTGAGCTTGGGTCTGTAAATTCACAACATCTGGCCCACTGCCTAGGAAGCCTCTACTGTAGGAGTAAACGCTAGAATGCTCTAAATCAAGGTTGCTGCCAAGGATTTTTAGAGGTGGTAAAGTCACTGCAATTTGATCACCATTAACCTGGACGTTATTAGCTTGAAATTGACTCAAGTCAATACCTACTCGGACGTTGCCATGGGCAATGTAGAGTAATTTACTCTCAGCAATAATGCCTTTGTCACTGACAGGAACTACAGCATCCATCTCAAACATGGCTGTAGTCAACTCGCTGACATCTTTGACTTGGCGAACGATTAGCGAACCAGGGTCAACTGATGATTTTGAGGCGTTGACATGGCTAAGTTGATAAAAAAGCCATAGCAAAACAATACTCAGGACTAGGGTCACTCCTGCTAATAACTTAGTAGTCAGACTTGCATCCTTAATAGGATTGCTAATCATTTTCATCTACTCCAGTGTGACTGTTGGTGGTGGTTGCGGCTAAGGCTTCTGATAAATTGAGGTACTCGACCTTTCGTCAACTACCCCTCTTGCGAGATCATAAACCAGACGTTGCATAGCTGCAACTTCAATTCCCTGGTTTAGCTGTGTCATTTACATAGGCATAAACCTTATGCTTTGATCATCCTCTGAGTAGCCTGTAGGGTTGGTACTATCCATCCAACAACCACTTCATGACGACTTACTAATAATTTTAGTAGCTAGTAGGTTGGGTTGAGCCTTGCGAAACCCAACGTGATCACTATCAAAGCTACTGGTGTTGGGTTTCGTGCCTCAACCCAACCTACTTGTATAAACATCTACTGCGAAATTAATTAGGTCTACTTCACATGCTGCAAAACATGGGAAAGTTTGAGTATTCTGAGACTCTGCCTTGTACAGGGCAATTAATTATAAATCCTGATGGCTGGTATATCAATTATACTTTTGCTGGCCCTGATTTAAGATATAAAGTTCATACTATTCGTATTGATTCTTCCGAAGTGGAATCTCATATTCAAGCTTTAGAATTGGCGTGGAAAAAATACTTGGAACTCAAGCAAGAGTATACCCTTACACAGGACAAGCAAGATCTAAAATCAGTAACTTTTAAGCCAGGAATTTATATCCACTTGGGTTACCAATATATGGAAGGAATTTCGATTGCATCTCATAGTCAAAGTAAGATGATTCAGAGCGAAGACTATCTGCAAGAGGTCATTCAAGGATTACGATATTCAATCAAAAAAGCAAAAATGGTGATGACAATGCTGAAAACAGTAGAAAATCACCTGAGATTAAAAACGATCCGAGACGATCGAGAGTCGCTAGTAGAGTAAGTAATGCTCATTGCGCTCTAGGAGAGGCGCTATTCATTTCAAAAGCAATCATTACCTTTTCCCTGAATGCGATCGCATCGCTTGGGTTATGGATTGTGGATGGGCAACTTGGATCCTACAGACTATTACTGCCACGATGGAAACTGAAATTTATAGTTAATATTGTTTTGAAAGAGCGCCTTATCTGTGCCTGCTTAGGTTTGGGGTCTTTTGCTCTATTGCTTCAAACATCATGGAAAACATCAGAATTAAGCGATTTCGGACGATTTTTGAATCTCGCCTAGAAACCTTAAGCCATTTGCTGGATATTGCCGATTCTCACTTTGTCACCGATCGGGCTGCCCTCTTTCAGCTTCGGCTTGCGCCCGACATGCTGCCCTTTGGCACACAAATCGCCTTTACCTGTAACCAGCCGCGTAACTTTGCCCTTTGGTGCGCTGACCAACCCGCTAGCAACTTGAACCCCGAAGTGACCACCTTGGAAACTGCTCGAGATTACATCACCTCCACCCGAGAGTTGCTGAGTCAGATTAACGCCGGAGATGCCAAACTCTCAGAAATTCATCGCATTGACCTAGGAGAAGGCCTATCGCTAGAGTTGCCAGGATTAGCCTATGTGGATGATTTTTTGATGCCAAATTTCTACTTTCACCTAACTACAACCTATGGCATTTTGCGGATGGCTGGTGCTGCAATTGGGAAGCGAGATTTTATGATGCACCTCGTGCCCTTTGTGAAACGGGATCCCAGTTGCTAGCGATCGACCAATCTATTGGATGCTAACGGCGAGACTGAGCGAGCCGGGGCGGCTTGGTGGCCGGGTGGCAATTGCCCGATCGCCCCTTTCGCCGGACAATGGGGACTTTGAGAGCAATCCAAACCCAGGAGGCGGGCGTGACTCAAGAATTCGACTACGACTTGTTGATCCTCGGAGCCGGAGTCGGCGGCCATGGTGCAGCACTGCACGCCGTCGCCTGTGGCCTGAAAACGGCGATCGTGGAAGCGGCCGAAATGGGCGGCACCTGCGTTAACCGGGGTTGCATTCCTTCCAAGGCCTTGCTGGCCGCTTCCGGCCGGGTGCGCGATCTTCGCAATGCCGCACACCTCAAAGCCATGGGGATTCAAGTGGGCGGCGTGCAGTTCGATCGCCAGGCGATCGCCGACCACGCCACCAACCTGGTGGGCAAAATCCAAGGTGACCTGACCAACAGCTTGAAGCGGATTGGCGTAGACATCATCCAGGGTTGGGGCAAGCTGTTGGCTCCCCAAAAGGTGGAAGTGAACACCGCCGACGGCAACCGCACGATCACTAAAACGATCAGCGCCCGCAATATTTTGATTTCTACAGGGTCGGTGCCCTTTGTGCCGCCGGGCATTGAGCTGGATGGCAAAACGGTCTTCACCAGCGATGAAGCGGTGCGGCTGGAATCCGTGCCCCAGTGGGTGGCGATCATCGGCAGCGGCTACATCGGCTTGGAATTTTCCGATGTGTACACGGCCTTGGGTGCAGAAGTAACGATGATCGAAGCGCTCGATCAACTGATGCCGGGCTTTGATCCGGATATTGCCAAGGTAGCCAAGCGGACGCTGATCGATCAGCGCGACATCGAAACCTATACCGGCGTGTTTGCCACCAAGATCACCCCCGGCGCGCCGGTGACGATCGAACTGACCGACGCGAAAACCAAGGAAGTGGTGGACGTGTTGGAAGTGGATGCTTGCTTGGTGGCTACGGGTCGCCGCCCCGCCACGGCCAATATTGGTCTGGAGAACGTGGGTGTGGAAACCAACCGCCCCGGCTTCATTCCCGTCAACGGCAAGATGCAGGTGCTGAAAGATGGCGAACCCGTACCGCACCTCTGGGCGATCGGGGACGCGACGGGGCAAATGATGCTGGCCCACGCGGCTTCGGCCCAGGGCGTGGTGGTGGTCGAAAACATCTGCGGGCGCGATCGGGAAGTCGATTACCGCAGCATTCCCGCTGCCGCCTTCACCCATCCCGAAATTAGCTTCGTGGGTTTGACGGAACCCCAAGCCAAGGAACTAGGCGAGGCAGAAGGCTTCAGTGTCGGTACGACTCGCACCTACTTCAAGGGCAACTCCAAGGCGATCGCCGAGGGCGAAGGCGACGGCCTGGCCAAGGTGATTTTCCGCAAGGATACGGGCGAAGTGCTGGGCGCGCATATCTTTGGCATCCACGCTTCGGACTTGATCCAAGAGGTGGCCACGGCGATCGCCCAGCGCGATTCCGTGAAGAACCTGGCCTTTGTGGTGCACGCGCACCCGACCCTCTCGGAAGTGATCGACGAAGCCTACAAGCGCGCCGAGCGGGAACTGGCTGAGGTCTAGGAGTCATTTCCCGTCCGCTTGAGATCCTGAAGGGAGTGAAAATCACCGCAGACAAGGGGCTGAAGCCCCTTGCTCCCTTTCGATCGCCCAACAGCAGGACAAAGAATTGGGAGAGTTGAGGCCAGCCCCTAAGCTCCCGGTTGGCTGCGGCTGGGAATTAGGATCAGTGACCAGTAGGGCACGGCGGCCGGGTCTACCTGGTCGATCGCCCGGATTTGTTGCTGCGGTAGGGTTGCCCGTTCGATGTAGATCGATCGCCCCGTTAGCCCTAACTCATCGAGCACCGATCGCACCTTCCCAAAATGCCGCCCCAGTTTGATAATCACCGCCGTATCGGTTTGGGCTAGGCGATCGCGCAGGGTCGGGCGATCGAGCGTGGCCGGCAAAATCGTCAGCACGTCTTGGCGATAGGTTAGGGGCACTTGGGCCACGTCCGCCGCCGCCAGGGTGGAGGAAATGCCCGGTACTAGCTCTGTAGGGAAGCGATCGCCCAGTCGATTTAGCAGATACATGAACGAACCGTAGAGCATCGGTTCCCCCTCGCAGAGCACCGCCACATCGCGCCCCGCTGCCAGGTGAGCCGCAATCTCCGCCGCGCCGCGATCGTAGCCCGCCGCCGCCGACTCCTGGGGGCTGAAGGGCAGGATGATCGGGACTTCGATTTGCGTCGGTTGCAAGAATGCCGCCACGATCGCCCGCGCCACCGAGCCACCATCGGCCGCCGCCGGATAGGCCACCACCGGCACGGTCGTTAGAACTCGGTGCGCCTTCAGGGTCAGCAATTCCGGGTCGCCCGGCCCCACGCCCAGGCCGTAGAGCTTGCCCGTCACGCTTCCAGCTCCTTTGCCAGGGCATTCACCGCCGCCGCCGCGATCGCGCTGCCGCCCCGCCGCCCATGCAGCGTGATGAACGGCACACCGCGCGAATTGGCCGCCAATTCCGCCTTCGACTCCGCCGCTCCCACAAATCCCACCGGGAAGCCCAAAATCAGCGCCGGTTTTGGCCAACCCGCATCCAACAATTCCAGCAGGTGAAACAAAGCCGTGGGCGCATTCCCGATCGCTACCACGGCCCCTGCCAAGTGGGGCCGCCACAGTTCCACCGCCGCCGCCGATCGGGTGTTGCCAATTTGCTCGGCCAGCGGCCGCACTGCTGGATCGCCCAGGGTGCAGATCACCGGATTCGTGGCCGGCAATCGATCGCGGATGATGCCCTGCACCACCATTTGCGCGTCGCAAAGGATCGGCGCACCGGCTGCCAGGGCCGATCGGCCGATCGTCGCTGCACTGGCCGTGGCCTGTAAATCCGTCACCAAATCCGTCATCCCGCAAGCATGGATCAGCCGCACCGCCACCGGCTGCAAATCCGTGGGCAATTGTGCCAAATCCACCTCCGCCCGAATCGTGGCGAAGGACTGTTCATAAATGGCTTGACCATCGCGCAGGTATTGCAAAGCAGGGCGATCTCAACAGCGCAAAAACAGGTTAAGACTGACCCAAGGGGATGGTTTCCTGAGCCGATGGATGGGGTTGAATGGGCCCAAGACTCAGCCGGTCAGCTTGTTCAGAATATCAGGCGAATTCGATCGCGGATCCGGCAACTGCTGAATTCTGGGTCAGCAGTCCTTGGGCAACTCCATGGGCAATGGCCTACGGCCACCGATTCAAGACCAGTCCAAAAGAGGATGGATTCGGATGATTGAAGCGGTTCACGGCAATCCTTTTTACATGTATTAATTAATACCTAAAATAGGACATTGATTCCGTAATTCCCTTGGCAGTGAGAAGATCAGCAAAAGCAATAAAACCCAATGCGGACTGAGATTAATCCATGCCTTTGGGTTGATTGTGGGGTTCGATCGGGCAAGTCCAATCTGCCCCCCACTGGAGACTTCTGATTAGACTGAAGCAGTTGCTAAAAATTATTGAAGAAAAGATGCAACGAACGGTAAATGCTCCCCATGTTGGAGTAGGGATCCTGTGGCTGCTCATCTCAATTGGCTGAATATGCGCGATGTGGCTTGGTTGCTGGGGTGCTCGGGACTCGTGTTTCTGATGCAGCCTGGTTTTATGTGTTTGGAATCGGGCATGACCCGATCGAAAAACAGCATTAATGTGGCGGCCAAAAACCTATCAGATTTTGGCATTTCGGCACTGCTCTACTGGTTGTTTGGATTCGGGGTGATGTTTGGCCCCTCTTGGTGGGGTTGGATGGGCCATGACTACTTTGCCCTATCGGTGGAATCGCAGCCTCAACTGGCGGCTTTTTTAATTTTTCAATTAATGTTTTGTGGCACTTCCACCACCATTATTTCCGGTGCGGTGGCGGAACGAATGCGGTTTTCGTCTTATCTAATCGTTTGTTTCCTTTGTTCAGGATTGATCTATCCCCTGTTTGGCCATTGGGCTTGGAAGGGAATGGAAATTGTGGGCGCAAGTCCTGCCGGCCAGGGGGTGGGCTGGTTGCGATCGCTCGGGTTCTATGACTTTGCGGGTTCCACAGTGGTGCATAGCGTGGGGGGCTGGATTGCCCTGGCGACGCTGTTGGTGGTGGGGCCGCGCTGGGGGCGCTATGACGAAGCCACCCGGCAGCACAAAATCAGCGGGTCGAATCTGCCCTTTTCCATGCTTGGGGCCATGATGCTGTGGCTGGGCTGGTTGGGGTTCAATGGCGGCAGCACCCTGGCCCTCAATGAACATGTCCCGGCGGTGCTGGTGCATACGGTGATTGGGGGTGTGGCGGGAATGCTGGGCGGCGGGGCCCTGGGTTGGTACTATCGCCACCGGCCGGATGTGGAATGCCTGATCAACAGTTCCCTCGCGGGCATGGTGGCCGTGACGGCCTGCTGCAATGTGATTACGACCCCGATCGCCCTAGTGGTGGGGTTCACCGGGGCCGCCGTGGCGTTGGTGGTGGAATGGTGGCTCGATCGCCGCCAAATCGATGACGCGGTGGGAGCTGTGCCCATCCATGCGGGGGCCGGAGTCTGGGGCACGCTCTGTGTGGGGTTATTTGGGGATTTGAGCCAAATGCCGAGCGGTTTGGAGCGCCCCCAACAAATTGCCGTGCAACTGTTGGGCATTGGAGTTTGCGCCCTCTGGTCTTTTGGGTTGTCCTACGGGTTGCTGCGCTGGGTCGATCGCCTGCATCCCCTGCGGGTTTCCCTTGCGGAAGAACAAATGGGCCTGAACGTGGCGGAGCACCAGGTGAAAACGGAGGTCTATGACCTATTTGAGGTGATGGATCACCATGCTCGCCAGGGAGATTTGCACTTGCGAGTACCGGTGGATCCGTTCACGGAGGTGGGCTACATTGCCGAGCGTTACAACCAGGTGATGGATGCCTTGCAGGAAAAGTCCCAGGCGCTGGAGTCCCTGAATGCGAGCCTGGAAGCCCAGGTGCAGCAGCGGACGGCGGAGTTGGAAACCGCCAACCAGGAACTCCAGCGCCTGAACCGCCTGAAGGATGATTTGCTGGCAAACACGTCCCATGAACTGCGCACGCCCCTCAACGGCATCATTGGCTTGGCGGAGGCGATGCTGGATGACGATCGGGGAGGATTGAGCGATCGGGAACGGTCAAACCTGGACACGATCGCCGCCAGTGGCCATCGGTTGGCCAATTTGGTGAACGATCTGCTGGACTTTTCCAAACTGCAACACCAGACGATCGATCTGGCCCTGCGCCCCTGCACCTTGGCCGTGGTGGTGGAACAGGTGTTGCAACTGCACTACGACCAAGCGGAGCGTAAGGGCTTGGCGCTGGTGAATGCCATTGATTTGACCCTGCCGCCCGTGTTGGCGGACTTCAACCGGCTGCAACAGATTTTGCACAACCTGGTTGGCAATGCGCTCAAGTTCACCCAAAGCGGTGAGGTGATTGTTCATGCTCGCCGTTGGCAACCGGACGCGGAACTGTTGCATCAGTTGCATCAGCCGCCTTCTGTCGATCCTGCCAACTCCCTAGATCCTCAACTGGGGGATCAGCAATTGGGTCAACAATTGGATCAATTAACGGGGGTGGTGATGCCCTCAAGCGCGATCGGGCAGGGTGCTCTGTTCGATCGCCCCGGATTGGATCCGGCAGAATCTGAGCAGTTGGAGCGGGGGCATCCTTCCGAGTCATCCCCGGAAATGGCTGCCCAAAAGTGGCTGGCCATCTCCGTCAGCGACACGGGCATTGGTATTCCCACAGAGGCGATCGAGTGCATTTTTGAATCCTTTGAACAGGCCGATCGCTCCACGGCCCGGGAATATGGCGGCACGGGGTTGGGGTTGGCCATTGTGCGACAACTGGTGGAATTGCATGGGGGCAAAATTTGGGTGGAGTCCCGTCCCGAAGTGGGATCCATCTTCACGCTGACCTTGCCGGTGGCTCTGGAAGCGCCAGCCCTCACCTACGAAATGCCCAGCTTCCGGCGATCGCCCATGATGTTGCGCAAGTCTGCCCCCACCAATCCCAAACCGGCTCCCGAAGACCCGATCGCACCGGAACCGATTACCCTGGCTCCGGCCACCGTGGAGGGCGATCGTCTCCTAGAAGCCCTTAGCCAGCGGGACACGGAACAGCTCTTGGCCAAGGCCAGCGCCGCCCGCACCCAACCCAATCAACGGTTCAAAATCCTGATGGTGGATGATGAGCCGGTGAATCTTCAGGTGCTGGAAAATTTCCTGTCCCAGGAGGAGTATGAAATCGTGACCGCCGACAACGGCCCCGCTGCCCTGGCCGTGTTGGAGCAAGGGTTTCAGCCCGATGTGGTGTTGGTGGATGTGATGATGCCGAAAATGACCGGCTATGAGCTGACCCAGCAGTTGCGATCGCGCTATCCCGCCCACAAGCTGCCGATTTTGATGCTCACGGCCAAAAACCAGGTGGAAGACTTGGTGCAAGGTCTCGACTCCGGAGCCAATGACTACCTCACGAAACCCGTTTCCAAGAAGGAATTGCTGGCTCGTCTGAAAACCCATCTGCAACTGTCCCACATCAATATTGCCTATGGGCGGTTTGTGCCCCACGAGTTCCTGCGTCTGCTGAATAAACAGAGCATTTTGGAGGTGGAACTGGGCGACCAAGTGGAACGGCAAATGTCGGTTTTGTTTTCCGACATTCGATCGTTCACCACGATCACAGAAAACCTTTTACCGGCCGAGAGCTTCCGGTTCATTAACCGCTATTTGGCCCACATGGAACCGGCGATTCAGCAAAATGGCGGCTTCATTGACAAATTCATTGGCGATGCGGTGATGGCGCTGTTTCCGGAATCGGCCGATGACGCGGTGGCCTCCGCGATCGAAATGCGGCGAAATTTGGAAGTCTTTAACCGCGAACGACAACAGGCGGGCGAAGTGCCGATCGAAATTGGCATTGGCATCAACACTGGCCAAATGCGATTGGGAACAGTGGGCGGTAAAAATCGGATGGATGGGACTGCCATCAGTGACGCGGTTAACTTGGCGGCCCGGTTGGAAACCCTGACCAAGCGCTACCAAAGCAGCATCCTGATTTCCCACCACACGATCGCCCAGATGGAGGATCCAACGCGCTATCACCTGCGGTTTATCGATCGGTTACAGGTGACAGGCAAATCTCGGCCCGTGGCGGTGTTTGAGGCGATCGATGGCGATCCGTCCCCCATCCGCGACCAAAAACTTTCCACCATGGCCCATTTTGAGGAAGGCACTTGGCTCTATCACCGTCAAGAGTTCAAGTCGGCGGCCGTTTGTTTTGAGGAATGTTTGCGGCAATTTCCGGGCGATCGGGTGGCTCAAATCTATTTAGAGCGATCGGTTCATGCGGCCCTGCCCACTACGGATTAGGAAATCGCTCGATCGAGAATCATTCGCTCGATCGTTACCTCGCCCCGATCGTCGTGCCGGGGAGCTGAGCGGCCTGTCGGCAGCTCCTGGAATCAAGCGAAAACGGTTAATTGTTCACGCCCTGATCGTCGTAACAAGGGGCTGAAGCCCCTTGCCCCTCACGATTTTGTCACGGTGGAATCAGGGTTACGGGCGATTTGACAGCGGGCCCTAGCGTGCGCCGCGATAAATTCGCTCTGACTGCTCCGGCGGCAACCAGGCACAGGCTTGGGCTTGGCGCTGGGGCAAGGTCAGGGTCGGCGTGGGCCGATTCCAGGCACTTTCCGGCTCCACATATTCCTGGGTTTGGGGGTCGTAGGCATAAATTCGCCCCGTTTCAATTTCATAAACCCAAGCATGGAGTCGCAAGCTGCCCTGGTTCAGCTTGGCTCGCACACAGGGATAGGTGCGCAGGTTGTCAATTTGGGTGAGCACGTTTTCGGCCACCGCAATTTCCAGCAAATCTTCACCACTACAGGGGCTGTAGTTTTGCAAAACCACCTGGCGCGTTGCTTCCGCATGTTCCAGCCAGCGGCTGACCAAGGGCATTTTGTCTTCCAGCTCTTTGATCTTCAGCAGGCCTTTCATGGCTCCGCAGTGGGAATGGCCGCAAACCACAATTTCACTCACCCCCAAGGCTTCGATCGCATACTCGATCGTCGCTCCTTCACCGCCATTGGCCGCGCCATAGGGGGGAATGATGTTGCCGGCATTACGGATCACGAAAATTTCGCCAGGATCCGATTGGGTAATCAGTTCCGGGTCAACGCGGGAGTCAGAACAAGAGATGAAGAGAACGCGCGGTTTTTGCCCATGGGCCAGCTCTTCAAACAGCTTTTGATGGGAAGCGAAGTAATCTTGCTGAAACTGCCGCAAGCCTTTAATCAATTTGTGCATGGCGTTCTGTGCATGGCCTGGTTACCCGTGGCCTGGTCGTTGCCCGTCTGGCTGGTGAGTTGGTGAATATCTTACGGCCTTAGGGGCGCTGGTCGTCGGTGGTGGCGGGTGCTTCGCGCCGGTTGGTGCTGCGGGCCCGATCGGGCAACTCCGCCGGACGATTGGCGGGCGCAGCGCTACTGCTGGGCGGTTTGCGATCGGCCGGTGAGGCCTTGGGCGTGGGGGAAGGGCGATCGCTCGGAGTTGCCACGCTCCGGTTGTCGGAATCGGTCAATCGCTGGGCCCCGGCCCGGTTTTCTTCGGCGGGTCGCGGTGTGACGGTTAACCCCGCCGCTCCCGATCGCGACAGTTGCAAGAAAGAATCGAGGGCCGCACGCCAAACCAAATAGCCCCGATCGCTCAGGTGCAGGCCGTCAGTAGTGAGATCTGGGTGCAGATTGCCCTGCGGATCGGTGAACATCGGAAACAAATCCAAGAAGCCCACCCGTTCATCCCGGGCCACCTGGTTCAACCGGCGGTTAATGCGCTTGATTCGATCGAGTGTGGCCTGGCGCAAGCGGGCCCGACCTTCCCAAGTGGAGCTAGCCCCGCGATGGGGAAACAGGCTTTGCAACACAATCCGCGAATTGGGGTGGGCTCGGCGCAATTCTTGGGTGATGGCCCGGTGATTTTCCACGATCGTGTCATCACTGACCCCTTGCATCAGGTCATTAATCCCGATCGCCACAAAAATCACCTCCGGTTGCAGACGCGCCAACCCATCCAAGCGCTGCAACAACAACCGGGTCGTATCCCCAGAGATGCCCTGATTTAGCCAAGTGGTTCCCGCCGGCAACAGCCGAGATGGAAAGGCCAGAGTTAAGGAATCGCCCACCAACACCGCCAACCGGGCGGGCCGTCGCAGGGCCATCGCATTGGCCTCCTGCCGCCGCCGAGCCACCCATCCTTCATAACTGGTGGCCGCGACGGGCGATCGCTTCGGAGTGGTCACCGTGGCTGCCACGGCCCTGGTGGGCGATCGCTCCAAAGACTCTTGGGTTTGCTGAATCTGGTCAATCGCTTGGGCAATGGCCTTGGCCGCCGCACGGTCTAGGCCCGTGACGACCACCAAAAAGGCCACTGCTAACAATCCATTGCCCCATAGAGACCATTTGACCCACCAAGGAGCGCGGGGCTTAGACGGTGAGAAACCACTCGATCGGCGTGACCAGCCAATCGAGCGGCCAAAAATTCCTGTTCGTCGAGCACGCGATCGAGAAAACACGATTTGCCCTGAAACGTTGTGGTGACCCTGCCTCGGTGCAAGCCAACCGGCCCTAACTGGCTCCGTTGACCTTGCATCCATCGCCAAAAGACCAATTCACTAAGAACTCTAGCGAACTTTGGCCGCAAAAAAAACATCCCTAAACACAAAAGAGGGCGATCGCCCCCTCCTGTGTCATTGAACACCTGTGGTAATCAGTCGCATCCGAACTCGGCTAACAGCTAAGGTCGTCGAAACGATGAAAAGTATCGTTACCCGACCTCGCCCCAGTACCGAGGCTTTTCCCTAGGATGCGGTTTGATCCGAAACACCCATTGCCGCCGTACCCGTGGGGCCGATCGAGGTGTTGTCCTTCACAAAGCCACTGTAGGCTTCCATCCCGTGCTCGCCGATATCGAGGCCAATGGCTTCTTCCTCGGGCGAAACCCGAATGCCACCAAAGGCATTCAGGGCATACCAGAAGATGGTGGACAGCAACACCGTCACACCACCAGCAATAGCAACACCCAGGAATTGCACACCCAACTGGGTCAAACCACCACCATAGAACAGGCCCAAACCAGCCGCATCCGCACCCGTTGCATCCTTACCAATGCTGAACAGACCGACCGCCAGCGTGCCCCAAACACCGCAAACCAAGTGCACCGAAGTAGCACCCACCGGGTCATCGACCTTCAGCACCGAGTCAAAGAAGCCCACCGACAGCACCACCAGAATCCCGGCAATGCCACCAATCAACACAGAACCGGTGTAGTCAACCACGTTGCAACCCGCCGTGATGCCCACCAAGCCAGCCAGGATGCCGTTGATCACCATCGACAGATCCGGCTTGCCCGACAGCCACCAGGATGTGAACGTGGCGGTTACGCCACCCGCTGCGGCGGCTAAGTTGGTGGTCACAGCGATGTAAGGCACTGCCGCATTCACCGCCAGGGTCGAAGCCCCGTTAAACCCAAACCAGCAAACCCACAGAATCAAGCAGCCCAACGTGGCAATGCTCATGTTGTGGCCAGGGATGGCGCGGGGTTGGCCGTTGTCATACTTACCCATCCGGGGCCCCAGAATCGAAGCACCCATCAGCGCTGCCCAACCACCGACGGAGTGTACCGCCGTTGAACCAGCGAAGTCGCGGAAGCCCATGTTGAACAACCAACCGCCCGTGCCGCTCCAGATCCAACGGCCCGTGATGGCGTAGGACACCCCAACCAGCAGCAAGCTAAAGATCAAGAAGTCCACGAACTTCACCCGCTCAGCCACCGCACCGGACACGATCGTGGCGGCGGTGCCAGCAAAGGCAACTTGGAAGAGGAAGTGCAGCGAGACCGGCAGCCCCGTTGCTTCAATGCCGTAGGTTTCGGGCGTTCCTGACAGGAAGAAGCCCGTCGTGCCAATCACGTTATTGCCTTGGGCAAACATGAAGCCATAGCCCAAAGCCCAGAATGCCAAGGTGGCCAGGGCAAATACAATCAGGTTCTTGGTCAGAACGTTAACGGCGTTCTTCTGACGACAGAAGCCCGTTTCCAACATGCAGAAGCCCGCGTTCATGAAGATCACGAGGATGGCTCCCACGAGAACCCAGGTCATGTTCAGCAGGCCCTGAACGTCTTCGGGCTTGATGGGTTCAGCGGCATGGGCAGCCAGGTTCCAGGTGGCCACAATCACGGCGGCCAAAGGAATGCAGGCTAACCAACCGAGGGAGGTGCGGCGACCAAATACGTCGTGAAAGAACGATCGCCCGGCACGCAGGATCTGGTCAATGGATCGATCGGTGCCCTCGTTAAGGGAGCGCGAATGCCCCTTACGGCGACCCGAGAACTTGAGCCTAGCCATAGACTAACGGTTCCTATAGGGGTTGATGTTGATATGGATGGTTCAGAGACAGGGCGGTTGCTGACTGGTTAAAACTAAGACCATCACTCCTTCACTAACAATTGCTGCGATTCGCTCACGAATGCGGCAATCAGGAAGCTTCCTGCTCCATCGCGGCGAAGTTGGCTTCATTTGCTCCACAGGCTGACACGATCGGACTGGCCGCCTTTTGTAGATGCATCGCCTTTGGGAGTGGTTTGCCCCAGGGTTTGACAGGGACTCAATGAGAGCTAGACTGCAATCCAAGACAGTCTCTTGATGCAGCAATTGTCGATCGACGTGGACTTGCTTTAAACACAGGCAATTGCATCAATTTTGTCGAGTATCGTTCTGTATCTAGCGATACTGATCGTTCTGGGCTGTGGGTAGATTCACCGGGGCAAAAAGCTGAAGATGGGTGATGCGATCGGGCAGGACTGGCCATATCGTTGGCGGCCGTTGGGGGTGCAAGCCCCGTCCCGTCAGGAGCGACCCTAAGCCGAGGTGTAAAATCAGCATGGTTACGATCGCAGCCCAAACAAAATCCCGATCGCCTAGTCATTTCGCCATGTCGCTGGTTGGCCCTGTCCTTGATTGGCCAAGTTGCTGGGGTTGAAGTCCAAGGGTGTGAATGAGTTTTGAATGGCTCTGTGAAATTGCTAGAACTGCTGAATTGCTGAGCTGGTGTTGAAATCTCTGCCCCAGTCCTACGGGGGATTTTGAGGACGATTGAAATGTGGATTGTTCATATCCCCCAGACAGCAGCATTGAAGTCCGTGATGAGGCTCCCCCATGGAAGTTAGCGAATTGCTCGAACGCTACGCAGCCGGAGAGCGAGATTTTGACCGCGTTGATTTGTCATCGGCGGATCTCAGTGGGGCCCTATTGCCCGGTATTTCGCTCCAGGGGGCGGATTTATCAGGGGCCAAGTTGTCCGGCTCCAATTTGGAAGAAGGAAACCTGCGGGAAGCGCGTTTACTGAGCGTGGAGGCGAATCATGTGCAATGGCGTGGGATTAATCTCCGTGAGGTGAAGTTGCGGGATGCGTCATTGCGGGGAGCCAATTTGGTGAATGCGAACTGCATTGGGGCGGACTTGAGCGGCGTGGATTTGGGCGATCAGGCGAATTTGTCCGGTTGCTCGATGCGGGCCACCAAGTTGGTCGGGGCGAATTTGCGGGAAGCGGTGTTGATCGAGTCCAATCTCAGTGAAGCGGATTTGCATCAGGCCAACTTGGAAGGGGCCAACATGCGAGAGGCCACGTTGCACCACGCCAAGCTCACGGAAGCCAATTTGACCAAGGCGAACCTCACGCGGGCCAATTTGACCAAGGCCAATTTTTCAGATTCGGTGTTGGTGGGGGCGATGTTGCTGGAGGTTTATGCCAGTAGCACGGTGTTTTTGGCGGCGGACTTGTCCAGTTGCGACCTGCGGCGAGCCAAGGCGATCGGGGCGGATTTCACGGCGGCCAAACTGCTGAAGGGAAATTTGCGGGAAACCAATCTCAGTTGGTCAACGTTGCGCCAAGCGGATTTGAGCGATGCCAATTTGTTTCAGGCTCGCTTGCAATGGACGAATTTCAGCAGTGCTGTGCTGCGGGGGGCGGTGTTGATTGATGCGGATTTGTCCCAAGCCAACACTCGGGCGGTGGTTTGGACGGGGGCGATCGGCCCGGATGGCCAAGCCCATTACTAACAAGCCGTGGATTACCCCATTCAGCCGATCGATCAGGGGAATTGGCCCGCCAGTGCTGGGCTGCGCCGGTTGTTTAGCCTCCCGTCCCTGAACCCCAGCGCCTAAAGGCCCGGGGTCTTTTGCTCATTTGCTCAGTGGGTGCTGCGTTTAACGATAGGGAGCCAACAGGGGGGCGAGCCGATCGAGCGTGGCGGTGGGCACTTTGTCGAGGGGGGTGAGCAGCGCACCGGCCAGGGCCTGATGGGCGATCGACTCGGGCGGTTGGGCCCCCAAGCGGCGGACTGTTTCTCGGATGATCGATCGGGCGTTGTCGGCATTGCGATGCAAGTTTCCAATCACCATCTCGGTGGTCACACTGTCGTGACCGGGGTGCCAACAGTCATAGTCGGTGACCAGGGCGATCGTGCAGTAGGCGATTTCCGCTTCTCGGGCCAGCTTGGCTTCCGGTAAGTTGGTCATGCCAATGACGGTGGCTCCCCAACTTTGATAGAGCTGGGATTCGGCCCGCGTGGAGAAAGCCGGCCCTTCCATGCAGAGATAGGTTCCGCCGCGATGCAACGTCACCTCCGACAGGGCCAGGGAGTCGATCGCCTCAGCCACCAAGCCCGACAAGGCTGCACAAATGGGATCACCAAAGGCAATATGGGCCACTAAGCCATCGCCAAAAAAGGTGGAAACCCGGTTACGGGTGCGATCGATGAACTGATCCGGCAACACAATATCCAGAGGCTTAGCCGCCATTTGCAACGATCCCACCGCCGATATGGACAGGAGATAGCGCACGCCCAAGGTTTTGAGGGCCCAGACGTTGGCACGGTAGGGCACTTCCGTGGGCAGCAGGTGATGGTGGCGGCCATGGCGGGCCAGAAAGGCCACGGGCACACCGTCCAAGGTTCCGGTGATGATTGCGTCGGAGGTGGGGCCAAAGGGGGTTTCAATCCGCTGTTCTTGGGGATTTTGCAGCGCCTCCATCCGATAGAGACCGCTGCCGCCCAGAATGCCAATGGTGATTGTGTCGCCCGTTGAGTCCGTCATTGTTGAGAGGTGCTCCATAAACCAGTAGGGTCGATCGCCTGAATTGGGCTGGCCATTTCAGCCTAAGCCGCCTGTCGCTGACTCATGCTCAAGATTCCGTAGTAATAGTCCTTCAGTTGGCGGGTGGCGGCGGCCCAGCCCCAGCGCTCGGCCTCAGCTCGGGCAGCCGATCGCAGATCAGCCCGCTGGCTGGGGTCGGCGAACAGGCGTTGGGTCGCTGTGACAGCCCCTTGCTCATCGGTGGGGTCAAACAGGAAGCCGTTCACGCCGTCGGTGACGATATCGGGAATACCGCCCGCGTTGGCCGCCACCACGGGACAGCCGGCCGCCATCGCTTCCAGCAACACCAACCCGAGGGTTTCCGTGCGCGAGGGGAAGATGAACGCATCGGCGCTGGCATAGGCGGCGGCCAGCTCCAGACCGCGCAGGTAGCCGACGAAGTGGGTGTTGGTTCCCGCGAAAAATTCCTCTAGCTCGGCGCGGTAGGGGCCGTCACCCACAAGGGCGAGCCGCGCGCCGGGAATCGATTCGAGCACGGGCCGGATCCGATCGACCTCCTTTTCAGCGGACAGGCGACCGATGTAGATCAGCAGGGGTGCGTCCGGGTGGCCTTGGCTGAGGAAGTCGCGCATTTCGGCGGTGGCGCGATCGGGCGTGAAGCTGTCTGTATCTACGCCGCGCTGCCAAAGGGCGGTGCGCTCAATGCCGTGGTCGCTCAGTTGCTGCACCATGGCGGTGGAGGTACAAAGGTTAATTTCTGCGAGATTGTGGGCAGTTTTTAGCAATTCCCAGAGCAAGCCTTCTAGCATTCCCAAACCGTAATGTTGCAGGTATTGGGGCAGGTGCGTGTGATAGGAAGCAACGAGGGGTAATTGACGAGTTTTGGCGTAATAAATGCCGCCCAAACCAACGACAGCCGGGTTAACCACGTGAATTAAATCGGGGCGAAAATGATCCAGTTCGCGACCAATTGCCGGCCGTGGCAGGGCAATTTTTAGCTCAGGATATTGCGGCAGTGGAAACCCCGAAACCCCGAAAACTTTTGAGCCGTTGTAGTCCTTTAACCCCAAATCGGGCGTGACAATCAGCACCTCATCGCCCATTTTCTGCAGGTGATCGATCGTGTGGCGCAGACGGGTCACGATCCCATCGATTTTGGGCAAAAAGGTTTCGGTAAACAGCGCAATTCGCATAGGTTCCGTGCGGGGCAACAGGGACAAAAGGAGCAAGAGGCTAGCGGCGCAAGACGGGCGATCGCCCGATGTAGATTAAGGCTCGGTTAATGCCAAGCCTAGACTAGGCGATGGTTTCAGCCTATTCCCGCCGATATTTGCCTCAGGATACCGCTTGGGGGGGATCGATCGGCCCCAGCGGCATTATTCGCGCCCCGCCAAGCGCGCCAACCGATGGCTATACCAAGTGGCCCCAATGATCAGCAGCCCGATCGCCCCCAGGGTCAAACTCAGGGGCAAAAATTGACCCCGACTAATGGCATCGGTGCCGGAACTGCCCAATTGCACAAATAAAAATACGCCGGGGCCGGTGCCCGCCACGGTGGCAATTAAATAATCCCGAAAGCGCACGGAGGTTAAACCCGCCGTGTAGTTGGCTAAACCGTAGGGCAAAATTGGCAGCAGACGCACGGCAAACATATAGGCAAAGCCGTGGCGACGAATTTCTTGATCCATTTCTTGCCAGCGATCGGCAAGGCGGCGCTCAAAGGCGGGCCGGGCTAGCCAACGACTGAGATAAAAGGAGGCGATCGCAGCCAAAATAGCGGCTAAACTCGTCCAAATTGTGCCCCAAATTGAGCCGAATAATGCGCCACCCAAAAGGTTTAAAGCCGTTGAGGGTAGCATCAGCATGGTGACGGCAAGATAGACCACCATATAAACCAATGGTGCGAGCCAACCCGTACCCCCAATTTGCGTGCGCAGCCGCTCCACATCAATCATGCCCAAGCTGTAAAACATTGCCCCGATCGCCCCGAGGCAAAAGAACAGTAGCAGCACAATCCAACGTTTCTTAGGGGGCTTCATGGGGTGCTTTTTGGGATCGGCTAGGTGATTTAGGGATTGGGGAGTTCGGCACGATCGCGATCGGTCACCCGCCAACTGAGTTTGGTATTCAGCCAAAAGTTCCAGAAGGTGACTAAGCCGATCGCAATTAGGTTCGCTAAATAACGATATTGACCCGCAAAAATTACATTAAAAAAGAGATTTAAAATCAAGACATTCAGAATCAGCCCCATCAAGCAAATCAAGTTGAATTTCAGGAACCGTTCGAGGCGGCGACGAAAGCCGGTTTGCCGTTGGGATAAGTCTCGAAATGTCCAGCGATCGTTCCACCAGAAATTATTCAAAATCGCCACTTCCGCCGCGATAACTTTGCTGCGGGTGAGACCCCAAGCCAAGGTGCTGGGATCGCTGAGGGCGTAGAGCACCGCCATATCTACGATTACTCCACTGAAGCCGACAATGCCAAACCGGATGAAGCGCTGTACCGGGAAGCGATCGAGCCGCAGCCGCAACAGATGGGCGAAATAGTCGATCGCGTGATACCAAGTCACTTTGGTTTCGCCCGATTGCCGTTCTCGAAATTCGTAGGGGAGGGTTTTGACGCGCCCAAAGTCGCCTTTTGCTAACACTTCAATTAGGATTTTGTAGCCCAAGGGATTGAGGATTTTTTGGGCGATCGCGCTGCGTTTCAACACAAAATAGCCGCTCAGGGGATCGGACACACGCCCCACCACATCGGGCAATAGGGTCAACCCCAAAATCTGCGCGCCCCGAGAGGTGAGCCGCCGCCACAGGCTCCAATCGCTGATGCCGCCGCCGGGATCATTGCGACTGGCGGCCACCAAATCAGCTCCAGCCAAAATTTGCGCCACCATCTCCGGCAACAGTTGCTCATCATGCTGGCCGTCGCCATCAATTACGCCCAAAATCTCGCCCTTAGCCACCTGCCAACCGCGAATTACGGCGGTGGCTAATCCCCGTTCATAGTGACGACAAAGCACCCGCAATTGGGGAAATTCAGCGGTTAATTCCTGGGCAATTTTCCAGGTGCGATCGGTACTGTTGTCATCCACCACAATAATTTCGTAATCGTGGGGCAGCACAGGATCTAAAACCGCCACCAGCGATCGCACCAGGGCTTCAATATTTTCGGCTTCTTCGTAGGTGGGAATTACTAAGGAAAACCGTAGCGATCGCGCCATGACCGTCAGCTTGCCGCCCCGAGGCGATAAGTCAGAAAACTGGGCGATCGCCTGATCTAAATTGAGGGGTTGCTGAAGATGATCCGCATGGCGAATTTCGATTTGAAACTCCGCTGTGGTTGGTTCGCCCCAGGTGGATTGGTGTAACAGCAAATCCGGTAGCGGATCAATGCACAATTCACCCGTGGGAACTGCTTCCATGGATCGCAAAGTGGGTCGCACAGTCGGCGTAAACCCCATCATTAGGACTCAGCACCCTGGGCTACAAGCCGAGGCTGAAAATCGAGAGTTTTCACCAAGAATGCCAACTTATCGCTAGCTTCTTCCACGATCTTGGTAGTGGGTTTCCCGGCTCCGTGACCTGCTTTCGTTTCAATCCGAATCAAGGTCGGTGCATCGCCACCTTGGGCCGCTTGCAGGGCCGCCGTGAACTTGAAACTATGGGCTGGTACTACGCGATCGTCCCGATCGGCCGTAGTGACCAAAGTGGCGGGATAGGCTGCGCCCGATCGCAAATTATGCAGGGGTGAATAGGCATAAAGAGCCTGAAATTCCGCTTCGTTTTCCGGCGATCCATAGTCAGAACACCAGGCCCAACCGATCGTAAATTGCGGGAAGCGCAGCATGTCCATCACCCCCACCGCTGGCAGGGCTGCCCCAAACAAATCCGGTCGCTGAATCAAGCAAGCACCTACTAACAAACCGCCATTACTGCCACCGGAAATCGCCAGCCGTTGGGGCTTGGTGTATTGATTTGCAATCAACCATTCAGCGGCAGCAATAAAGTCATCAAAGACATTTTGCTTTTGCAGTTTTGTGCCCGCTTCATGCCAGGCTTCGCCATATTCTCCACCACCACGCAGATTGGCTACAGCGTAAATACCGCCCATTTCCATCCACACCAAATTGGAGACAGAAAACACGGGAGTTAGGGACACGTTAAACCCGCCATAGCCATACAGAATCGTGGGGTGATCGCCGGTCAGCTCTAAGCCTTTTTTGTGGCTAATAAACAGCGGAATTTTTGTGCCATCTTTGCTGCGATAAAAAACCTGGCGCGTTTCGTAATCGTCCGGGTTAAACGCTACCGTTGGCTCGCGGAAAAGCTGACTAGTTTGGCTGGCAAAGTCGTAGCGATAAATGCGTGTGGGAGTGGTGTAGCTGGTGAAGCTGTAGAAGGTTTCCCGATCGCCACGTTTGCCTTGGAATCCCCCGATCGAACCGAGACCCGGCAACTCGATTTCAAACTGGAATTGCCCTTGCAAATTAAAAAACTGCACCGCCGATCGCGCATCCTGCAAATATTCCACCACAAACCCATCATTCAGGGTGGACACCGCATCTAGCTTGTAGGTGGCTTCGGGAATCACTTCTTGGATCGTCGATTGCCAATCATTGCTGGTCGCGTCGAGGTCGATCGCCATCACCCGGCCCATGGGCGCTTGCCAGTTGGTTTCAAACCAGCCGATCGCTCCGTCATTATCAATAAACCCAAAGCCACCGACCCAATCGCCCACCAATTCCCGCACGGGCGAATCCGGCTGCCGCAGATCTTTCACAAACAACAAATTCTTAGATTCAGTTCCCTTCCAAACGGAAATCAATAGATAGGAACCGTCATCGCTGACCGTGCCGCCAAATCCCCATTCTGGCTGATCAGGTCGCTCATAGATTAGTCGATCGGCGGCTTGCTCAGTGCCCAGTTCGTGATAATAAAGCTTCTGGAAATAGTTGGTTTCTTGGAACTGGTTCTCGGCGTTGGGTTCATCGTAGCGACTGTAGAAAAAGCCGCGATTGTCCGGTGTCCAAGAGGCTCCCGAAAACTTCACCCAATCCAGGCGATCGGGCAAATCTTCCCCGGTTTCCACCGATCGCACGCGCCAGGTTTGCCAATCGGAACCCGCCGTGGACAAGCCATAGGCCATCAGCGAGCCATCTTGGGTGAAAGCAATCCCCGACAGGGCCACCGTGCCATCATCCGAAAGTCGATTTGGGTCGAGCAAAACGCGCGGTTCCCCATCGAGGCGATCGAGCGTATAGAGCACGCTTTGATTTTGCAGACCGTCGTTTTTGTAATAGAAATAGCGATCGCCCCGCTTCCAGGGCACGCTCAATTTTTCATAGTCCCAAAGTTGCAGCATCCGGTCATAAATGGGCGATCGCGCCGGAATTTGCGCCAAATAATCAAAGGTCAATTGATTTTGGGCGGCAATCCAATCGGCCGTTTCGGTCGTGTTGGCATCTTCTAACCAGCGGTAGGGATCCGGCACGGAAACGCCGTGGTAGATGTCCACTTGGTCAACGGTGCGGCTGGTGGGATAGGCAAAACGATCGGCCATGGGATGCTGCAAAAAATTCATGTCCGGGGTCTATTGTACGGGCGCGGGCCCGACTGTAGCGCTATTCTGAGGAAGCTTTGGGGCCTCCTTGCCAAACATCAACCCGTTGTTTGCCCCTCCTCTGACGCTGCATCCCTGTCGATCGCCCCTATGAAAATCGCCACTTGGAACGTTAATTCTGTTCGATCGCGCCTCGATCATGTCACCGGTTGGCTGCAGGAAAACCCCGTGGATTTTCTTTGTTTACAAGAAACCAAAGTGATTGATAGCGACTTTCCCCGATCGGCTTTTACGGATTTGGGCTATTACCTGGAAATTTCGGGACAAAAGAGCTACAACGGCGTGGCGATCGCCAGTCGGCAACCGGTGGATCACTGTGCGATCGGGTTTGGCGCGGTTTTGGATGCGAAATTGGTCGGTGATTTAGACGATCAAAAACGGGTGATCATGGTTCGATCGGGCGACCTGGTTTTGGTCGATCTCTACGTGCCCAATGGTTCCGAAATTGGCAGTGAAAAATATGTCTACAAACTGCGTTGGCTCGCGTTGCTAAAAACCTACCTAGCAGAATTGTTAAGCCAATATCCTCAGGTTTGTGTTTGCGGCGATTTTAATATTGCCTATGAAGACCGCGATATTCATAATCCCAAGAACCGCGAAACCCACATTATGTCTTCCGATGAGGAGCGGGCAGCCCTGAAAGCTAGCGTTTTGGACTTGGGATTTCAGGATGCCTTTCGGTTGTTTTGTGATGAGGGCGATCGCTTCAGTTGGTGGGACTATCGATCGGGTGGTTTCCAACGCAATCGCGGCTGGCGCATTGACCATCTTTATTTGTCGCCAGCCTTGATTCCCGCTGCCCGCAGTTGCGAGATTGATATTGAGCCGCGCAAACTCGAAAAGCCCAGCGACCATACCCCCGTGGTGTTGGATCTAGCGATCGATTAACCGATCCTTGGGCCGATCGTGCTGTGCGGTCATGCTAACCGATCGCCCAACCGTCCCCTATTGCCCAGAGAACCGCCAAGCCCGGACTCAACCGGCCGTCAGCGTTGCGCGTTAGTATTTTGGAAGTATGACTGCTGTTTGCGCAGCAGCGCCCTGAATTTTCTGAATCTGCCGATGACTCCCAAGATCGAGGCCGTTCAAGCGCCCTACTACGGCGATACCGCGTACCGGACTCCCCCGCCAGACCTTCCCTCCCTGTTGCTCAAGGAGCGGATCGTTTACTTGGGAATGCCCCTCGTACCTGCCGTCACCGAGCTGATTATTGCCGAGCTGTTGTATTTGCAATACGACGATCCCGAAAAGCCAATTCGGATCTATATCAACTCCTTCGGTAATCTCGGGTTCGAGACGGATGCCTTTGCCATCTGCGACACGATGCGCTACATCAAGCCGCCGGTTCATACGATTTGCCTGGGCTTGGCGGCGGGCACATCGGCCATGTTGTTGGCAGCAGGCACGAAGGGCTGTCGGGCCAGTTTGCCCAACTCCAAGATTGTGCTGCAACAACCCCAAGGCGGCGCACGCGGTCAGGCCACGGACATTCAAATCCAGGCGGAAGAGGTGCTGCGCAACAAGCGGGTGATGCTGGATATTTTGTCGGAATGCACCGGGCAAACCACTGACAAGCTCACCAAAGACATGAATCGCCGGTTCTATATGACTCCGGCCGAAGCGAAGGAATACGGGATCATTGACACGATCCTAGAATCATCGGAGGGGCTGCCTAAGCCGGTGGTGAATTCGGTGGGGTTGGGCTAGGTTGCCCGATCGCCCTGATGACGCTCCCAATCCATCCAACCACCCACTAGTCAGCCATTTGAAGAAGGAGTCTCGATCCTATGCCGATTGGCATTCCCCAAGTTCCCTATCGTCTGCCGGGTAGCCAATACACCCAGTGGATCAGCATCTATAACCGCCTGTACCAGGAGCGGATCATCTTCTTGGGCAAAGAGGTGGACGACGAAATCGCCAACGAAATTGTGGCGGTGATGCTCTACCTCGACTCGGAAGACAACAGCAAGGACATCGTGCTGTACATCAACTCGCCGGGCGGTTCGGTAACGGCGGGGATGGCGATTTATGACACGATGCAACACATCAAGTCCGACGTGGTGACGGTCTGTGTGGGCTTGGCGGCCTCAATGGGGGCCTTCCTGCTGGCGGCCGGGGCCAAGGGCAAGCGGTTGGCCCTGCCCCATGCCCGGATCATGATTCACCAGCCGAGTATGGGCGGGTTCCGCGGCCAAGCCACGGATATCGACATTGAGGCCAAGGAAATCCTGAAAACCCGCAGCCAGTTGGATGAAATCCTGGCGCTGCGGACGGGCCAAAGCCTGGAGAAGGTGAAGAAGGATACGGAGCGGGATTATTGGCTGTCGGCGGAGGAGTCGAAGGAGTACGGCCTGATCGATCGGGTGATTGAATCCCGCGATTAGGGGCCGGAGTGCCGGTCGCGCAGCCTTCCGGTAGCCAAGAATCCCAGCAGATAAGGGGCTGAAGCCCCTTGCCCCGTCACATTAGGGGTTACCACAGGGCGATCGATTCTGAAAGGGGTCGATCGCCCTTAATCTTTGGGGGGCCTGGCGTGACAAGCAAGGGCGATCGGTTATTTTGAAAAGGGTTTGGGGCAATCTTGAGGATTTTGGGTGAGGAACTGAGGTGGCTATGGCCTTGACGGTGCGGGACTGCTATCGACTGCTGGAACTGCCGCCGGGTGCTCCGGTGGCAGACATCAAGCGGGCTTATCGGCGGCTGGCCCGGCGCTACCATCCCGATTCGGGCCATCGATCGGCCTCGGCAGAAACCTTTGCGGCTTTGGCCCAGGCCTACCGGGCCCTGATGGAGCGATCGGGGCGGCCCAGTGCGACGGTTCCTTGGTCTGGGTCGTCGGCTGCGGTTGCTGCGCCGTCCCCGCCGCCGCCCGCTGCCCGATCGCCCCAGTCACCACCCCCACCAACCGCGGCCGCGCCGCCGCCTCAGGAACCCGCCCCAGCACCGAACTCAGCAACTCGTCCAGTAACGAATCAAGCGCCTGGCCCAGCGCCTAACCCAGCAACTAACCCTGGGACTAGCCCAGCATCGGCGCAGTCTAATCGCTACCAATCGACCGCGCGATCGACTGCGAAACCTCAGGTGCAGGTGAATCCGTCCCTGTCGCCCTTTGAGCAAGAGTTGAAGGAAAATGCGTTCCGTCGGCTCCAGGAGCTGTTCCAGGGGGGCCGATTCCCCAGCGCGATCGCCCTGGCGGAGGGGTTGGCCCAACGGCTCGATCGGGATGAAGAGGTGAAACAGTGGTTGGCGATCGCCTATCACCGTTGGGGCCGGGAATTAATTAATCGAGGCCAGGGCAGCCGCGCCGAAACCTATCTGAAAAAAGCCCTCAACACCGACCCCCGCAATCGTCAGTTGTGGCTATTGGTCGATCACGAGTTGCAGCGGCTGAGTTTGCGATCGGGCTGAGGGGCCAAAAAATCTTAATCAGGCTTCATCGTTGGGTGATCGGCCAGCTTTTATCATGGGTCAATCATAAAAGACCTGTTTTTTTAGAGCCTTATGATTGCCGCAGTCCCCAACCCCACCACCTCCGCGCCCACCGTTAGCGATCGCCACCGCCTGCAAACCAGCCAACTGAACGTGCCGCCGCGCCTGCTGTTGGGGCCCGGCCCCTCGAATGCTCACCCCCGGGTGCTCCAGGCGATCGGAATGCGGCAAGTGGGCCACCTCGACCCGTGCTTCATTGAGCTGATGAACGAGGTGCAAGAGCTGCTGCGTTACGCCTGGCAAACGGACAATGCCCTGACGATTCCGGTCAGTGGCACGGGCAGCGCCGCCATGGAAGCCACCCTGGCCAACTTGGTGGAGCCGGGTGACGTGGTGTTGGTGGGGGTAAATGGCTATTTTGGCCATCGGATGAGCGACATGGCCAGCCGCTACGGTGCGGAAGTGCGGCAAATCCACCGGCCCTGGGGTGAGGCGTTTTCGCTGCCGGAGTTGCGCACCGCCTTGGAAGCCCACCGGCCGGCAATCCTCGGGTTAGTCCATGCGGAAACCTCCACCGGGGCCCGGCAACCCCTCGAGGGCATAAGCGATCTCTGCCGGGAATTTGACTGCCTGCTGTTGGTGGATACGGTCACCAGCTTGGGCGGTGTGCCGCTGTTTTTGGATGCTTGGGGTGTGGATGCGGCCTACAGCGGCAGCCAAAAGTGTCTGAGCTGCCCGCCGGGGATTTCGCCTTTTACCCTGGGCGATCGGGCCTTGGCCAAGCTGCGGGCCCGCAAAACCCCTGTGGCCAACTGGTATTTGGATATGGCGCTGGTGGGCAAATATTGGGGGAGCGATCGCACCTACCACCACACCGCCCCGATCAACATGAACTATGCCATCCGGGAAGCCCTGCGCCTGGTGGCCGAAGAGGGCCTTGAAGCTCGCTGGCAACGCCATGCGGACAATGCGCGGCTGTTGTGGGATGGGCTGGCGGCCATGGGCCTGAAATGCCAGGTTGCCGAAGAGATTCGCTTGCCGTCGCTCACCACCGTTTGCGTACCCGAGGGGGTGGATGCCAAGGCCGTGGCCCGTCGCCTGCTAGAGGACTACAACATCGAAATTGGCGGCGGCCTGGGTGAGTTGGCCGGCAAGGTTTGGCGAGTGGGGCTGATGGGCTTTAACAGTCGGCCCGAAACGGTGCTGACCCTGCTGAAGGCCTTGGAGCAAGTGCTGAATCGCTAGTTCCGCCTCAGCCCCCGTGGAAGCGGGCTAACATGAACCGCGCCACGGTGAAATAGGTCAAGACCCCCAACATGTCTACTGCTGTGGTGATGAAGGGCGCTGACATCAAAGCTGGGTCAAAGCCCACGCTCTGGAACAAAAAGGGCAAGACCGATCCCGCCGTGGCCGCCAAGGTGGAAATGGCCATCAGGCTCACGCCCACGGAGATGGCGACGGCGGGCGGATATTGAAACAGCATGGCCCCCACGCAAACCATTGTTCCCAGCATCATCCCCAGCAGGGCCCCGGCTACGGCTTCCCGGCGAATGACCCGCAGGGGCCCCGATCGAATCTGGTCAATGTTCAGTCCCCGAATCACCACGGTGGAAGACTGGGCCCCCACGTTCCCGCCCGTCCCAATCAACAGCGGGATGAAGGAAGCCAAGGACACCACCTGTTTCAGGATGTCGTCCTGGCCGCGAATGATGGCCCCGGTGACCGCATTGGTGACCAACAACACCAACAACCAAACCACCCGCCGCTGGGCCACGGTCACCAGGTTGGTTTGGAAATAGTCATCATCACCGGCTTGCACCCCACCCAAGGCATAGATGTCTTTGGTGGCTTCTTCTTCCAAAATGTCGATCACGTCGTCCACGGTGACGATGCCCACCAAACGCTTTTCCCGATCGACCACGGGCACGGCCAAAAAGTCGTAGCGCTGGATAATGCGGGCCACTTCCTCTTGGTCTTCATCGGTGGTGACGCTGACCACATCCCGGGTCACCAGCTCGCTCACCAACTGTTGTGGATGGGAGGTGACGATATCCCGCAGGGAAACAATGCCCGTCAGGCAGCGGGTGTTATCGGTTACATAAAGGTAATAGATGGTTTCTGTGGTGTCCGCGAGGCGGCGAATCCGAGCCAGGGCATCATCAACGGTCATTTCCTCTTTCAGGGAAATGTATTTGGGGGTCATGATTCGGCCGGCGGTGCTGGCTTCATAACCTAACAGCAGGGCGGTGGCTTCCCGTTCCGCATGGCTCAGTTGGTCAACAATCCGCCGCACCAGTTTGGCTGGCAACTCATCAAAGAGCTTGGCCCGATCGTCCGGCGACATTTTATCGACAATATCCAAGACTTCTTGGCGCTTGAAGTCTTCAATCAACAGTTGTTGAACGTTGGATTCTAGGTGTTCATAAACTTCCGCCGCATCGTCCTTGGGCAAGAGCCGAAAGGCTAGGGCCTGCATGGTTTCGGGTAACCCCTCGATCGCCTCGGCAATGTCAGGGGCCTTGACGGGAACCAACAGCGCCTTGGCACCGGTCAGGTTGTTTTGATCCAAGAGGACTCGCAATTGTTCACGCACGAGGTCGCGGAGTTCCCGCCGAGAAATCCCCTGAGCCGAATTCATGTCTAGCTCTTGCTCAGTGGCCATGCTCGATCCTCCTCATCGGTCGTCTTGCTTGGAATTAAGTTGCGTTACGGCATGGTGGGGCGATAACGATGATCGACGGCCCGGGCTGGGCCTGCCAAACTAGCCATTAGTTTAAGGGGTTTGGCAACGGAAGTTGCTGAAAGTCCCGTTTTGCAGATGATCGGTGAATTGGGGAGTGGCCCTCCGGATCTCGGGCATTGGTCAAGATCACCGCCTGCTGAATGGGCTGGCGGTTGTTGGACTGAGTTTGGCCTTGAGCTGGCCTTAGGTGGGTTGCCAAATTAGGTGGGTTGCCAAATTTGGATGGTGTGATCGCCACTGCCGCTGGCCAAGGTCAACCCATCGGGGGCGATCGCCACCGCATTGACCCACCAATCATGGCCCTTCATCACCTGTAATAGTTCCTGGTCGGCCAGGTTCCAGCAATAGACCTTGCGATCTTCCCCGCCGGCAATCAGCAGGCCCGTATGGGGCGCAACGGCCAGGGCAAAGACTGCTTCGGTGCTGTCGCGGAAAATGTGCTGGGGCTTGTCGTTGCTGGGTTGACCGGCTTGCAGGGGCCAGAGCTTGATGGTTTTGTCTTCGCCAGCGCTGATTAGCCATTGGCCGTTGGGGGTGGCTTGCAGGGCGCAAATTCGACCCAGGTGTTGTTGCAGGCTGTGGAGCCGATCGCCCGATCGGGCATCCCAAAAGCCAATTAGCCCATCGCTGCATCCGCCAATGAGCACCTGGCCATCGTGGCTCCAGGCCAGGGCGGGAATCGGTCGGCTGTGGGCGCGCCAACTGTGGAGCAGTTCGCCGCTGCGCCAGTTCCACAACACCAAGCGCCCATCGTCGCCACTGCTGGCCAGGGTTTGACCATCGGGTGAGAGGGCGATCGCGCTGACCCAATCTTGGTGATGTTTGAGGCAATGGCGTGCGGGGCCGCCGGTGATCGGCCAAACCCGCACGGTGCGATCGCTGCTGGCAGAAATCAGGCTGTCCCCATCGGGGCTAAAGAGCAGGGCCGTGATCCGCCCATCATGGCCATCCCAGGCGGCTTGCAAGCTGGCCGTGGCCCACTGCCAAAGGCGAATTTGGCGATCGCCCCCGGCGCTGGCCAGCCATTGCCCATTGGGACTAAAGGCCAGGGCACAGATCCGATCGCTGTGGGCCGCGATCGTGACGGTGGGTCGCCACTTGTAGTGCCCGAGATCCCGGGTGACCGGGGGGCTGGGCGCGGCTGCGGCGGCTGCGTCGCCTTCCGTCAGGGCGGTGATCACGGCTTCGGCGCTGGGGTAACGCTCGCTGACGCGATCGCTCAGCAGTCGATCGAGCACTTGCCCCAGGCGCGGATCAACCGATCGCCCCTGTTCCTGCAAGCGATCGCTCCATACCCACCGACCCGCCAAAGGATCAAACAACTCCTCTGGTGCATGGCCCGTGAGCGCAAACAAACTCGTCGCCGCCAAGCTGTAAAGATCGCTGGCCGGGTAGGCATGGCCACTCCGCAATTGTTCCAAGGGCGCATAGCCTTCCGTGCCCACCCGGGTTCCCCCCCGGGTCACCGTTTCGCCCGTCAGTTGCTTGGCCACGCCAAAGTCAATCAAGACCGGCTTTTCGCCCGCCTCCGGCAGCACAATGTTGTCCGGCTTAATGTCCCGGTGAATCACATTGCGTCCATGGACAAACTGCAACACCGGCAGTAAGTCCAACAGGAGCGATCGCACCGCCGCCTCGCTCCAGGGGCCCACGCGGGCCACCCGCTGGGCCAACGTGTCCCCCGCAATGAACTGCTGCACCAAGTAGAGCCGGCCCCCTTCCGCAAAATAGGCGTAGAGGGCGGGAATTTGGGGATGTTCGCCCAATTCCGCTAACCGTTGGGCCTCTTCGGCAAAGAGCTGCTCGTATTTGTCGTAGCTGCTGTCTTGGGCGATCGTGCCGGTGAGGGAGTCCGTCGCCAACAAACCGCGACTGATGGAACCCCCGGCGATCGAGTGAATTGGGTTGCCGCCTTGGGGCGAAAACTGTTTGATGATGCAAGGTTGCTGGAGTCGATCGAGGTCAATGGCCAAATAACTGCGGCCAAATCCCCCTTGCCCCACCGGCCGCACCGGTTGATAGCGATTGCGCAACTGTGCCACCAAGGCTGCCCCGCAGGATTGGCAAAATTGGGCATCATCCCGATTCATCGGTTGATGACAGTGCGGATTTAAGCAGCAAACCATACCGCACAGGGCAGCAATCACCCTTTGATTGAGTTGCTTCCATGTTAAGCCAAGGATCCAAGCCTCAACAGCCTAAATGGGGACAATTGGCGCAGTTGCGGCCCACGGCCACCGCCACTCCCTAGGCCAAAGGCAACCGAATCACCACTTCCAGACCCCCACTGGGGCGATCGAGCAAATCCAACTGCCCCCCATGGCGCGAAGTGATGATGTGATGGGTCGCCGTGAGGCCCGTTTCCTTGACCCGGTGGCGATCGAGCTGGAAATTTTCCAAAATTTGCTGGCGCTGAATCGCCGTCAAACCGGGGCCATTATCCGCGATCGACACCACCGCCCAGGAATGAGCCGCCGCATCCTGTTCCACCCAAGTGTTGATTTCGATGTAGGGCTGTTCCGCCGCGCTCAGGGTCACCGCCTTGAGTTGGGCCCGCGTTCCCCGCTCCAACAGCACATCCACCGCATTCACCAACACCGCCATCAACGCCCGATCGATCTGACTGCCATAGCAACAAACCGGCGGCAACGAACCGTAATTGCGCACAAACTCAATCTGCACCGACAACCGGCTTTGCAGCAGCAGCACAATGCTATTCAGCCGTTGGTGCAAATCCGTTGGATGCGGATACACATCATCGAGATGGCAAAAATTTTGCAAACTGCTGACAATCGCCTTCAGCCGTTCCGCCCCATTGCGCAAACTACTAAGCAACAGCGGCAAATCATCCCGCAAAAAGTCAAAATCCACCGACTCTTCCAAGTTGGTAATCGTCCAGGGGATTGGTTGCTTAGACTGTTCTGCCCAATCTCGGTAGGCATCCACCAACTGCACCAACTGTTCCCCGTAAGATCCCAAATGGCTCAGGTTGCCCCAAATGAACCCCACCGGATCCAAAATTTGGTGTGCCACCCCATCCACCAACCGCCCCAGGCTGGCCAACTTGTCGTTTTGAATTGCCTGAAGCTGCATTCGCTCATAGCGAGCCTGGGTTTCAATGCCGCGAATTTGCCAATCCGCCACAATCAAAGCGCGCGTGTCCAGCAGCCGAGGGCCTTCGGCACATTGCACCACGATCGGATCCGTCAACAGCCCGATCGAGCGGCTCACGGCCCGTTTCATGGCCTGGACGATCGGTAACTCCACCGGCAAAGTTAGGCAATCTCGCTCCAAATAGCCCCACAGGGCCTGTAGCGGCTGCTCCAAAATGGCTGCCCCCGAAGGCCGAATGGCAAATTCCAATAATTGCTGGCGGGTAATCACCCCCTCCAGCCGGCCGCGATCGATCACAATCGCCCCAGGAACCCGGGGATAACGGGCCAGCCAGCTCGCCAGCGCGAATCCCGAAACCGCCACATCCACCAGGCAGTCATAGCTTGGTAAATCCGCCAGGGTTGCCTCCAGCCCCAAGGACGAACTGGCCGGCTCATGCAACACCGGGGGGCATAGGCTCTTGTCACTCATCAGCAAAAACGGGTCTCAAGCTCCGTCCTGTGGGGCCGGCTGTTGTGGGGCCTGCGTTAATGGTTGTTCGGGCTAAGCCAGGATTCCCGTTGATGGTTGATGAACCCCACTGGGGGCGTTTCAACCGGGAATACCAGGTTTCAGCTTATCCCGAACTTTAGTTTCCAAACAGTCCCAGGCCGGTACAGTCCTCGTCTGGTGCTGTCCCAGTCCCGTCCCGTCCCAGCCCGGCACAACTCCAGCCCGGCCGAGCCTAAACGACCGTCAACTTAGCATTGGGGTGGCAACCACAGGGATCGTCGCTATCGACCCATTTCAAACCCAACTGCGCCATCGCCTGCATCACCGGTTCCACCTCCTGACCCTTGGCCGTCAAAGCATATTCCACGTGGGGCGGTACCTCGGGATAAACCCGCCGCACAATTAAGCCGTGGCGTTCCAGACCCCGCAGCCGTTGAGTGAGCGTTTTGCTGCTAATGCCGGGTAACAGCATCATCAGCTCACTGGGCCGCCGTGGTTGATCGCGCAGCAGCCGCAAAATCAAGATCGACCATTTATGACCGATCGCCTCCAAAACGACCTGGATTGGGCAAGCACTATCGGTGCAGGTTTGCTCAGCCGTCATCAACCCCTGTTGTTTACCCATGGTTGTGCCTCCTAAAACACACTGGGAATGATTGATTTCCCCCTCCCAGTTCCACCCTTTGTGGATCCTCAAACCTGAGGAATTGAGAAATGAATGAGAGTTTTGAGATCGCCGGTCTAGACGTTGACTGGGTGCTGTGACTGCCCATTGGTGGGCAGTGCCAGATGCGCAGGGCGATCGCCCCTTGGGCCTGTTCCAAGCCAGCCCTATAACCGGTCATTCCCACCGGTTGCAGCGCGCGGGCCTGAGCCAGCGGGGCAACTAGTGAGTCAGCGGCGTACTAGCCGTAACACCGCCCGTGACCTGGCCGTAGACACATCATCGTTAACGCACGATCGTTCAAGGCACGATAGCCCATGCTTAATCCATCGTCGGCAGTGGTTGCTATTACCACCATGACGATTGGATAAGATAACCATCTACTCATCATACGCACTGAATTACGTCATCCCAAGCCAAAAATTGCGATAACACAGCTCCTGTGCATGGTTTTGGGAATTGGGGGCTGATGGTGTCCACAGTGAAGGCTGACCAGAAGCAGCAACCCAAGAACTGACTGACTGGATTGAAAGCACCGCCGAGTTAAGGGATTTCAGCGGTTAAAAATTGATAGAAATCCAATCGACAGTCATGGAAACTTAAAGTCTCTGAACTAAAAGTCAGGAAACTTCAAACTTTCTCAGGGAGTTCTCAAGGACTCAAAGACGTTTCGGATATTTTTATTTTCCTTTAGATTGCCCTCAATCGTCAAATCAGATTGAATTCTTTACTTTCGGATTCCAAGAATCAACTTGGAAATGACCTTGCCTAAATCATGTCCTTTGAGGAACGATTGAAGTATCTCCTCCTATAAAGGTCAAGTTCAGCAAATTCCAAAATAGTCGGCAAATGATCGGACTATTTTGTCAATGGGTTCACAAACTCTCTTAACACGATCATTCGATCGAGTCATCCGGTGGATCCCTGTGGCGGCTCCTCAGATTTTGATCGATTCCCTCATTTCATTCAAGATTACGAACTGTTAAGGTCTGAGATCCCCATTATTGTTGCATGGGCTTGACCAAAATTGGCTTCAAAAGATTGATTTCAACGGAGTGCCATCGTTTCGCATCATCTGACCATTTCTGACCATTAATGTTGGGTTTTGATCGTTAACTTGCCTTAAACCGTGAATTTCGATAAGCGGTGATGCGGATTTTTTGCTGCAATGCTGCTGAAGGATGAGTGTCATTGGGCTGGCTCTGCGAGCGGTCAGAGGGCAAATTAACCGAATTTTAGCGAGGGTTGGATGGCAACCATCGCCTCTGGTCGTTGTTGGCTAAAGAGGGAATCAATCAAGGGATTCCTGACAATAATTGCCGATTGCAGATGCCGTTCTTGAAGGTTGTTCAAGAAGGTTGTTCAAGGTTGTTCTGAGGTCTTTGGTTATGACACATGCCACGTCAGTGCCTCATGCCCGCCCTGCGGCCGATCGCGATCGGGCGTTAGTGCTTTGGTTCGATCAAGTGGGCATTGCCGATTTGCCCTTGGTTGGCGGTAAGAATGCCTCTTTGGGGGAAATGATTCGTCAGTTGACCGCGAAGGGCGTGCGCGTTCCGAACGGATTTGCCACCACGGCGTTTGCCTACCGGTCGTTTATTCAAGAATCGGGGTTAGAAGCCAAGCTGCGGGACATTTTTGCCACCTTAGATGTGGATAATGGCGAAAGTTTGCGGCGGTGTGGTCAAAAGGCTCGGAATTTGATTTTGCACGCGGAATTTCCGATGAATTTGCAAGAGGAAATCACCCGGGCTTACCAGGCGCTCTGTTCGCAATACGGGGCGGATGTGGATGTGGCGGTGCGATCGAGCGCCACGGCGGAAGATTTGCCCGATGCCAGCTTTGCGGGGCAACAGGAAACCTATCTGAACGTCCATGGCATGGCGGCGGTGTTGGAAGCCTGTAAGCGCTGTTTTGCGTCGATTTTCACCGATCGCGCCATTTCCTACCGCCAAATTAAGGGCTTTGACCACTTTGAAGTGGCCCTGTCCGTGGGGGTGCAAAAGATGGTGCGCTCCGACATGGACAGCTCGGGCGTGATTTTCACCCTGGACACGGAAACCGGCTTCCGGGATGTGGTGCTGGTGACGGCGGCCTATGGTTTGGGCGAAAACGTGGTGCAAGGGGCGGTGAACCCCGATGAATACGTGGTCTTTAAGCCCACCTTGGCCCAGGGCAAGCGGCCCATTCTGAGTAAGCGGCTGGGCACGAAAGAGATCAAGATGATCTATGCGCCGGGCAGCACCAAACCCACCAAGAATGTGCCGGTGGCCGTGGCCGATCGCAACCGCTATGCGATCGGGGACGATGACATTGTGCAACTGGCCCGCTGGGCGGTGATCATTGAGGATCACTATTCCGAAGTGCGCGGCGTGCCGACTCCGATGGACATCGAGTGGGCCAAAGATGGGCAAACGGGCGATTTGTTTATTGTGCAAGCCCGCCCGGAAACGGTGCAGTCCCAACGCAGCGGGAACGTGCTGCAAAACTACGTGATTACGCTGCCGCCGGAACAACGGCCACCGGTGGTGATTACCGGTCGCAGCGTCGGTGAAAAGGTGGGCCGCGGTCGAGCAAGGGTGATTTTGGACGTGCATCGCATTGACGAGTTCGAGGCGGGTGAAGTGCTGGTGACCAACCGCACGGATCCGGACTGGGAACCGATCATGAAGAAGGCCAGCGCGATCGTCACCAACCAAGGCGGGCGCACCTGTCACGCGGCAATCATCGCTCGGGAAATGGGCATCCCGGCGATCGTGGGGGCCGGCAACGCCACCAGTGCCGTGGAAACGGGCCAAATGCTCACGGTGTCCTGTTGTGAAGGGGACGAAGGCAAGGTCTATGCCGGAGAAGTGCCCTTTGAGATTAAGGAAACTCGCCTGGATAATTTGCCCCGACCCAAGACCCAGATCTTGATGAACGTGGGCAACCCGGAAGAGGCGTTCAGTTTGGCCTCGTTGCCCTGTGATGGGGTGGGTTTGGCTCGGTTGGAGTTCATTATTGCCAACCACATCCAAGTACACCCGATGGCGCTGATCCAGTACGACAAGCTGGAGGATAAGTCGGTGCGTAAGCAGGTGGGCGAGTTGACGCACCTGTATAAGACCAATCGTCCGCAATACTATGTGGAGAAGCTGGCCCAAGGGGTGGGCACGATCGCGGCGGCCTTCTATCCCAAGCCGGTGATTGTGCGGATGTCGGATTTCAAGACCAATGAATATGCCAACCTGCTGGGTGGGCGGCAGTTTGAACCAGTCGAAGAAAACCCGATGATTGGCTGGCGCGGCGCATCTCGCTACTACGATCCGAAATTCCGGGCCGCCTTCGCGTTGGAATGCCAGGCCCTGAAGCGCGTCCGGGACGACATGGGCTTAACCAATGTGATTCCGATGATTCCGTTCTGCCGCACACCGGAAGAAGGAATGCGGGTGTTGGAGGTGATGGCGGAAAACGGCCTGAAACGGGGCGAAAACGGCTTGCAGGTCTATGTGATGTGCGAGCTGCCGAGCAACGTGATCGCGGGCGATGCCTTCAGCGAGGTGTTTGATGGGTTCTCGATCGGCTCCAATGACTTGACGCAACTCACGTTGGGTCTCGATCGCGATTCCGCATTGGTGGCGCACCTGTTCGATGAACGCTGCACGGCGGTGAAACGGATGGTGAGCATGGCGATTAAGACCGCCAAGGCTAACGGCCGCAAAATTGGGATTTGTGGTCAAGCGCCCAGTGATTACCCCGAATTTGCCCAATTCCTGGTGCAGGAGGGGATTGACTCCATCAGCTTGAACCCGGATTCAGTCTTGAAGACGCTGCTGGCGATCGCGGACATTGAAACGGAAACCGTGCCATAGCCCCTGAGCGCTTACGGGGTCAGGAGTCGATCGCGCATGGCCGCTGGTTTGCCGGCGGCCACCACCTGCCCGTTTTCCAGCAAAAAGGCCCCATCGCAATAGTCCAGTTCTTCCAGGCGATGGGTCACCCACAGGGCCGTAATTCCCCGATCGTCCACTAACTGCCGCACGCAGCGCACCAAATCCAATTGACTGTCGGGGTCGAGCAGGGCGGTGGGTTCATCGAGCAACAAGACTTCGCAACGGGTGGCGATCGCTCCGGCAATGGCCACCCGTTGCTTTTGGCCGCCACTGAGGGCATAGATCGGGCGGCGCTCTAAGTCCAAAATATTGAGTTCAGCCAGGGCGCTGCGGATTCGATCGCGCGTTTCGATCGCCGACAAATTCTCTTCAGCTAACCCAAAGGCCACATCTGCCCCCACCGTGGGCATCACCAATTGGCGATCGGGATTTTGGAACACAAAGCCCACGGGCCGCCGCAACAACACCTGGCCGGCGCTCGGTTGGTTCAACCCCGCCAAGAGCTGCATCAGGGTTGATTTGCCGCTGCCATTGGTTCCCAGCAGCATCCAAAATTCCCCGGCGGGCACGCTCAGGGAACAGTTTTTCAGGACGGGTTTATCAGTTGCCCACTGGAACGAGACCTGCCGCACTGCGATCGCTGGTTCCGTCACCCGATCGTTTGGGAACAATCCCCGCTCATCCGGTTTGGGCTGGCCTTGCATGGGGGCGATCGTCCTTAACAGTGCGCGATAGAGATATTGAACCGTCCGCAAGACCGATCCAATCACAGGGCAACCTCAACCCAACGAACCAGCATGATGGTGCTCAAATCCGTTGAGGAGCAAGGGGCTTAAGTCCCTTGTCTGGTTGAGTGGCGATTGGATCGATCACGGCAGACTTAGTTGGTTGCGCCCGTGGCGGCGGCCAAGAAACCGGCCGTCCGGCCACCCGCTTGGGCTGCGCCAGACTTATCGCTGATTTGCACAGCCACCACTTCGCTGGTCAGGATAGAAATTTTCTTGCCCACCATTTTTTCACAGGTCAAATCAAGCCATTGGGCCTGACCCGATTGCACAAAACCCAAAATTTCCGCATAGAGTGCTTCCGCATCTTCCGCATTCTTGCGCTGCACCGAAAACGTGGCGGGCGAACTCTTGAGAGCAACTTCGATCGTGAACATAGCACTGGAAACCAGAAACAGCTTGGGAGTTGGCCGATTCAGCCTTCATCGAGTGGGGCGCAGCCGGGATCATCTTAGCGCGGCGGCCAAGGCGCGATCGCCCAGAAAACCGATCACACCCCCACTGCGATCGCACCGTGAGGGGGCAAGGGGCTGAAGCCCCTTGTCTGCACCTGACCGGCCCCTTGATTTACCGGTTGCCTTAACGGGCGGATTTGCGCTTCACCCAGCCTTTTTCCACCAGCAGTTCCGCGATTTGCACCGCATTCAGGGCCGCACCCTTGCGAATTTGGTCGCCACAGAGCCAGAGGTCGATCGCGTTGGGGTTGGAAATGTCTTGGCGAATCCGACCCACCAACACGTTGTCCTTGCCGCTGGCATCGATTGGCATCGGGAAGTAGTTGCGCTCCCAATCTTCCAGCAGGGTCACACCGGCCGCCGATTTCAGGATCTCACGAGCGCGATCGACTGGGAACGGCTCCGCAAATTCCAGGTTCAGCGCCTCCGAGTGGGCCCGCAACACCGGCACGCGCACACAGGTGGCCGTGACCCGCAGGGCTTCAGTGCCAAAGATCTTGCGGGTTTCGTTCACCATTTTCATTTCTTCTTCGCAGTAGCCATTGGCTCCCAGGGGCGAATTGTGTGGGAACAGGTTAAAGGCCAAGGGATAGGGCAAAATTTCCGCCACCGGCTCCCCCCCATCCAAAATCGCCCGCGACTGCACCTTCACTTCTTCCATGGCCCGAGCGCCCGCGCCGCTGGCCGATTGGTAGGTGGCGGCCACAATCCGCTGAATTGGTTGCACCAAGTGCAAGGGCCAAGTGGCCACGGCCATCAGAATCGTGGTGCAGTTGGGGTTGGCGATGATTCCCTCGTGGTGGGCTGCCGCGTCGGGGTTCACCTCGGGTACAACCAGGGGCACATCGGGCCGCATCCGAAAGGCGCTGGAATTATCGATCGTCACGGCTCCAGCGGCCACGATCGTGTCGATCCAAGCTTTGGAGGTGCTGCCGCCGGCCGAAGCCAGCACAATATCCACACCCTTGAACGCCTCGGCGGTGGTGGCTTCCACGGTCAAGGTTTCGCCGCCAAAGGTACAGGTCTGGCCGGCCGATCGCGCCGAAGCCAGCAACTTCAGTTCTGCGATCGGGAACTGCCGTTCTTCCAGCAATTGCAGCAGCTCCGTACCCACAGCGCCCGTAGCGCCCAAAATGGCGACGCGATATCCAGCCAAGGTCTTCTCTCCCCAGGAACGCCAAAAACTAGCCAACTCGATCGCCCATGCAGAGGGGCGCATTTCAGCTAGGATAGTCTATTGCGGTTCATCTGGCGTAGCTTGCCCGTCAACGTCGCACCTCGCTTCAGCACGATGCCGCAGCACTATGCCAGCGCCGCACGTCGCTCGGTTATAGGTCTGGCTATGGCCAGCTTGTGTTGCAAGTTTCGTTGAGTCCGTTTCGTTTTGTCAGTTGTTGGATCATCCATGAAAGTCACCCAGGAAAAACTGTCCGCCAGTCAGGTTAGCCTCACGATCGAAGTGCCCGCTGAACTGTCGGCCAAGGTCTACGAAGACACCCTCAGTAAGTACGCCAAAGCCGTCAAACTTCCTGGGTTCCGCAAGGGCAAAGTGCCCCGCGCCGTGTTGATTCAGCAAATTGGCCCCGCCGCCCTCAAGGCCGCCAGTCTGGATGAGTTGGTGGAAGCGGGCGTGAAAGCCGCCATCAAGCAAGAAAAAATCGAACCTGCCGGCCAGGCCCAAATCACCTCCTCCGAAGAGGAATTGTTCTCGAAGTTTGAGCCGGGCCAAACCCTGACCTTTGCGGTCAAGCTGGATGTGGTTCCCGACATTGACCTGCCCCCCTACAGCGGCTTGACCGTTCAGGCCGAGCGCGTTGATCCCGATCCCAGCCGGGTCGATCGGATCCTGGAACAGCAACGGGAATCCTCCGCCGACTTGATTCCCGTGGAAGGTCGCCCGGCCCAGTTGGGCGATGCTGTGGTGATTGACTACAAAGGGACCCTTACCCCCGAAGAAGGCAAAACCGATCCGGAGGATCTCTCCGGTCTGGAAGCGACGGATTTCCAAGTGGACTTGGATCAGAAAAAATTCATCCCCGGCTTTGTGGATGGGATCGTGGGCATGAATGCCGGCGAGAGCAAGTCAATCACCGTGCGCTTCCCGGCGGATTACGGCCGCGAAGACCTGCAAGATCGCGAAGTCACCTTTGAGATCACCCTGCATGACATCAAAGAGCGCGAACTGCCCGAGCTGACCGACGAATTCATCAAGTCGATCAGCAAATACGAAACCCTGGCGGATCTGCGGGCTGAGTTTGAGTCCCAGTACCAACAGGAAGCCGACGAGCAAACCGAACAAAACAAGGAAGCTGCCCTAATTGCCGCCTTGATTGACAATGTGGATGTGGATTTGCCCGAAAGCCTGGTGCAGCAAGAGGTGCGCGGGATTGTGAACCAGTCCATGTACCAACTGCAAAGCCAGGGCATTGATGTGCGCAAGTTCATGAACGATGAACTGATGGCCAACATGCAGCAAACGGCGCGCCCGGATGCCGTTCGGCAAGTGAAGACGGATTTGGTGCTGCGGGCTGTGGGTCGCAAAGAGTCGATCGAGGTCAGCGATGAGGAAGTGCAAACCCGCGCGAAGGAGCTGAAGGCGGCCCTTTCTGGCCAAAAGGTCGATCGCGCTCGGTTGGAATCCGTGGTTTACGAAGACCTTTACCGGGGCAAGGTGCTGACTTGGTTGAAGGAAAACAACAGCTTTGAGCTGCTGGAACCCGGTTCCCTGAGCCAGGCGGAAGAGTCAGAAGCAACTGAGGCAGAGGAAACCCCCGCCGCTGAAGCCACGGTCGATGTGACCGCTGAGAGCGCCGCCGACACTGACACCGACGACACCGACGACACCGAAACAGCCGGTAAAAAGGGCGCGGCCAAGAAGGGCAAGGGCAAGAAGTCCGACTAACTCAAGGCCGGCTAGCGGTTGGTCTCGCTGTGGTGTCTCATGCAGGTAGCTAATGCAGGTGGCTGATATGGGCCATAGGCAAAACTAGTGAGCCAACAACAAGGCCGATCGCCCGATCGGGATCGGAGCAATCCCTAGGTTCTCCGACCCGATCGCGCCCTAACTGAGCCACCGCCAGCGATCGCCCCAGCGCAACCCCGAAACAGCCCGGATCCCCGGTGGTTTCGCTGTGATTTCCCTTGATCTGCCGCGATCTCGTACCCGATCTCGTAAAGTTTCTGAGCGATCGGTCAAATCGTCAGAGCTGGAGTTTTGCTTGTGGTAATCTGGATTTGCCTCGTATCAAGCATGGCGTGCCAAATCCCTCAAGGACTTGTCTAGGCAGGGGAACGGCGGTTCAGGAACTAACCTTGGCTTTGGGAAATTTTCCATGTTTTGGCCGAGGAAAGATGTCAAGATTGGTCTGAGTCAAAAGACTGATTTAGTAACGGTTTAGAGGATAGGTCAGCATGGCGGCAGCAACGGCAGTTACCGACGCAAACTTCGAGGCAGAAGTGCTCCAAAGCACAGTCCCAGTATTGGTAGATTTCTGGGCACCCTGGTGCGGGCCTTGTCGGATGGTAGCGCCGGTGGTTGATGAAATCGCCCAAGAATTTGACAAAAAAGTGAAGGTTGTGAAGCTGAACACCGATGAAAATCCTGGCATTGCAAGCCAGTACGGTATCCGCAGCATTCCTACCCTCATGATTTTCAAGGGTGGCGATCGCGTGGATATGGTTGTGGGCGCAGTGCCGAAGACCACGTTGGCCGGCACACTTGCCAAGTACGTCGATTAGAGCAAAGCCAAGGGGCGAGTTCTGGATCAGGTCAGCTTGATGCCAATGAATTCAGGTAAATTCCAACAAATTCAGATGAATTTGAACGAATTCAGACCGACTCAAGATGCCTGATCAGCCATTGAACCAGCCCCATTCGATCGCTCCCATTGCGAGCGGTTGAGCGTTCACTCAGGGTGCTGCAAACGTTTTAAAAACCTTCAAAAGACGTTTTTAAAGTCCCTGAAACTGAACTGAAATTCATCAATTTGAAGAGCCTGGCCTTGCCAGGTTCTTTTGTTTTGGGCTGCTTTGTTCTGTTTTGCCTTGTTTTGCCCTGTTTTCGATTTCTTGGAGGCTGTTTGGGGCGATTGTGACTCCTGGGCGCGGAAGCAACGTTAACGGCAATTTAAGGGGGGATCGCTGGGGATCGTAAAGTGAGATATTGAAGAAAAGTACAGATTGCGCTGGCCCAAGCAAGCCAGGGAGGGACTGTGGCCTTTTCGTCATTATCCGTAGACCGTCGAAACAGTGGAGAACGGTTACGCCATCAGATGGTGGATTTGCTCGATCGCCTGGAAACCCTTCCCAACAGCGGCCTGGTGCAATTAGCCCTTGAAACTGTTTTGGAATTGGCCGACAGCCACGCCGATCGCCTGGATTGGAAAATCCTAAACGGTGCGCTGATCGACATGCAACGGGCGATCGAGGTGTTCTATCCCTATCGCCATGTGCGGAAGGTGGCCATCTTTGGCTCGGCCCGCACACCCGAACAAGAGCCGGAATATGAGGCGGCCTTGACCTTTGCCCGTTGCATCACGGCCCGGGGCTTCATGGCCATCACGGGAGCCGGCCCAGGCATTATGCAAGCGGCCAATGAGGGGGCCGGCCGGGAAAAATCCTTTGGCCTCAATATCCAATTGCCCTTTGAGCAAACCTCCAATCCCCACATTGACGGGGATCCTAAACTGGTGAACTTCAAGTATTTCTTTACGCGCAAACTGTTCTTCTTGCGCGAAAGCGATGCGGTGGCGCTGTTTCCCGGGGGCTTTGGCACACAGGATGAGGCGTTTGAGTGCCTCACGCTGTCGCAAACGGGCAAGTTTGGCCCGGCTCCCATTGTGCTGCTCGATCGCCCCGGTGGAGACTATTGGCAAACCTGGGAAGCCTACCACCGTGACCACCTGCTGCACCGTGGCCTGATCAGCCCCGAAGATTTGAATTTGTATTTCATGACCGATCGCCCGGCCGCCGCCTGTGACTATATCGCCGACTTCTATCGGATTTATCATTCCAGTCGCTATGTGGGCGATCGGCTGGTGTTGCGATTGCGAACGGAACTGTCGGATGAGTGGTTGGCAAAACTGAACGAAACCTTCAGTGACATTTTGGTCAGTGGGGCGATCGAAAAATCCGCCGCCCTGCCCGCAGAACGCAACAGCCCTACGGTGGGGTTGCCGCGCTTGGTGATGACGTTTAACCAACGGGATTTGGGTCGGTTGCACCAGTTAATTCACCAAATCAACCAATTTCAGCCTGCCACGACGCTGTTTCCGCATCCGGAGGTGAAATAGTTGCCGACGGGTTCTCCCGGCTGTGAATTCGCCCTTGGCTTGAGCAAGGCCGACCCTCAATGCCAAGATGACGATCGCCCTTTGGATTGTGGTGGTGGTTCATGAAAATTGCTGGTGTTGCGACCCGAACCATTCGGTTTGATCCCGATCGCCCGGAAGCGGTGGCGGTGATTGACCAACGGCAATTGCCCCATCAACTGGTTTGGCAACCGCTGCCGGATTTGGAAACGGCGGCTTGGGCCATTGAGGAGATGGTGGTGCGCGGTGCGCCGCTGATTGGAGCCACGGCGGCGGTGGGGATGGCCCTGGCGGGCATGGCGGCGCGATCGACTGCGGACTTTCAGGGGGCGATCGCGGAGGCGGCCCAACGGCTACTGAAAACGCGGCCCACGGCCGTCAATCTCCACTGGGCGATCGCTCAGCAGTTGGCAGCAGTGGCCGATTGTCAGTCCGGGGCGGCCGCGTTCGATCGACTGTGGCTGCGGGCCGCCGAAATCATCGAGGCTGATGTGCAGCAATGCGCCCAAATTGGTCACCACGGCCAACGCCTGATTGCAGACATCTATGCCCGCACCGGCCGCCCTGTAAATGTGTTGACGCACTGCAATGCGGGCTGGCTGGCCTGTGTGGACTGGGGAACCGCCACCGCTCCCATCTATCAAGCCTTTGATCAGGGAATTCCGCTCCATGTGTGGGTGGATGAAACTCGCCCACGCAACCAAGGCGCAAAGCTAACTGCTTGGGAGTTGGGCCAACATGGCGTGCCCCATACCCTGATTGCGGACAACACGGGCGGCCACCTGATGCAGCATGGTTTGGTGGATTTGGTGATTGTGGGGAGCGATCGCACCACACGCTGTGGCGATGTGGCCAACAAAATCGGCACTTACCTGAAGGCCTTGGCCGCCAAAGATAATGATCTGCCGTTTTATGTGGCGCTGCCGTCTTCCACGATCGACTGGACATTGCGGGACGGGGTGCGGGAAATTCCGATCGAACAGCGGAGCGATCGGGAAGTGAAATATATGGATGGCCGCACGGAATCGGGAGCGATCGCCTCTGTGCTGATTTGCCCAGAAGCCTCTCCGGCGGCGAACTATGGGTTTGATGTGACCCCGGCCCGGCTGGTCACGGGGTTGATTACCGAGCGCGGCCTTTGCGCGGCCTCCGAAGCGGGCTTGCTGGGTCTGTTTCCCGAACAGGGGGCCCAAAACCATGGATGAGGGCGTAATTAAATTTGCCTGCGATTGGCAGCAGGCTCCCCCGATCGCCCTTGATCCTGTGGCGTTGCAGGCGTTGATCACCTGGCGCGATCGACTGTTTCAGTGTGGGGCGATCGGGGTGTATCCCAACGGCATTGGCTACGGCAACCTCAGCATTCGTCTGGGGATCGATCGATTTTTGATCTCCGGTACGCAGACGGGCCACCTCACCCGCACCGGCCCCGAGCATTACACCCTGGTCGATCGCTGGGAGATCGATCGCAACTGGCTTCACTGCTGGGGGCCGATCTGCGCCTCTTCGGAATCCCTGACCCATGCGGCCATTTACCAACTGGATCCAAACATTCGGGCGATTATTCACGGTCACTGTCCCGCCCTCTGGAATCAAGAGCGTGATCGCCTGCCCACCACTCGGGCAACGGTTCCCTACGGCACACCGGCCATGGCGCGGGAAATGGCGCGGCTGTTTACCGAAAGCCCCTTACCGGAATGCCGCATTTTGGTGATGGCGGGTCATGAGGATGGAGTGTTGTCCTTTGGTCAGGATCTGGAAACGGCGGCCCAACCGTTGCTCGATCGCCTCGCGGCCCTGGGGGCGAGCTGAACAGAGCCGATCGGGCTGCGGCCCCAGCTCTCGATCCGGGTTAATCAACGGCGTTAATCAAGAGTGTTAATCAACAGCGTTAATCAATAGCTCTATCGCAGGTAGGGGACTGGATCCACCGGGTCGCCATTTTCTCGCACTTCAAAATGCAAGTGGGGCCCCGTGGACAGCCCCGTGGAACCAACGGCGGCGATCGCCTCGCCCTTCTGCACCGTTTGCCCCACCCGCACATACAGTTCGCTGTTGTGACCATAGAGGGTGGATAGGCCATCGCCCCGATCGATCACCACCGTGTTGCCATAGCCCCCAAACGAGCCGGCCACCACCACGGTTCCGCCATGGGCCGATCGCACCGTGGTTCCATGGGCTGCTCCAAAATCAATCCCATTGTGCTGTCGGCCGTAGCCCAAAATGGGATGCACCCGCCAGCCAAACCCACTGGTGATCAGCGCGTCCACGGGCGTGGCCAAAATGCCGCCCGGTAACTTCAAAATTTTGGGTTCACCGGCATTCAGGCTCCCAAACTGGCCCGGCACTCGAAAGGCGGCCATGCGATTTAAACGGGCGATCGCCTCGGCCTGTTGCTGTTCGGTAATGCGCTGCTGAATCAAGCGCGTGAGGTTGGCCGAGTCCCGATCGAGCTGGGCCTGTTCCGTTTGCAAACGGGCTTGGTCGGCCCGCAAGGCGGCCGCCCGAGCCTGCTCCGCTTGGGTGCGGCGGCGCAATTCCAACTCTTCTAGGCTCAGATCTTGGCTGAGGCTGGCTAATTCCCGGCGGCGTTCTTGCCACTGACTGCGCTGCAAACTGAGCTGATCCGCCGCCCGATCGAGTTCCTTCAGTTGTCGGCGATCGGCTCCATAGACCGCTTGCAGCCGGTGTTGATGATCAAAGAACTGTTCGATCGACTTGCTTTGCAACAGCGCCGCCAATCCCCACTGAGGCGATTGTTGTTGCAAAAACCGCAGCCGCGCCACGATCGCCAACCGCTTGCGCTGGTAGTTCTGTTCCGCAAGGGCTAAATCGCGCTCCAAAATCGCCAACTGATCCACCGCCCCGTCCAAACGGCTTTGGGTGCGATCCGACTCCGCCTCGGTGCGATCGAGCGACTGCTCCAGGGTTTTCATCTGTTCCTGGGTCGCCTGTTGCTGTTGCTGGACGGTTTGCCGCTGTTCCTTGACGGTTTGCCGTTGCTGCTCCAATTGCTGTTGCTGTTGGCGCAACTCCGGCAACGACTGCGATCGGGCTAGGTCAATTGACCCCAACAGCCAACCCAATCCCAACAGGCATCCCAACAACCAACTCAACCCGATCGCCACCCACCGAGGGCGCGATCGAGTGAACCATTGGATCATCCATCCCATTAACCGTTGGGTGGGCGATCGAAATGGATTGCCCAACAACGGCGCTGCATGAGTCGATCGGGGGGCGCGCTCAGGGGCGATCGCCATAACGGAGCCATCCTCGCCAAACCGAATGGAAAATTCGATTCAACGCCTGTTGCTCATGCTCCGTCAAGTCACTGTCCACCAGCGCCTCATGGAGCCGCTCGCATTGATCCTCTGTAATGACCCCTGAAGTCATCGCATCTGCGTAAATTTCCATCAGGGTTGCATCCGATAAATTCACAGCATTAGCCATGGTCTTTATGACTTTTTTTAAGAAAATTAACCATCCCAAATGCCCCACACACAGCGACGGCTCAACCCAAAACTCGACATCTGCACAACCCAAAACCCATGGATTTCATCATGAACAAACCCATGATCTGGACTAGGAGTCACAGTGCTGCATCTGAGGCTGATCCTCAAGGGGCGATCGGTGCGGGAGCGCGGGGATCAAATCATAACCATTCGCTCAAGGATCTGAGAAACGGCCTTTGAAACCAGGCTCCTGATGCAACCGAGGCAAACGGTCATCAACAGTACCACCCGCCCTGACCGCTGCAAAATTCTGCAAAATTCAGGACTGATCTCGGGGATCAAGGAACTGTGGGCTTTTGAGGATACTCTAAATATCGCGATTAAAATGACCGATCCCACAGCGCGATCGGGAAATCTTAATAACTATTGAAAAACCAGTTTTAGAGGTCAAAAAAATTACCCAGCTTCATCACCAGAAAATTAGTGCTTAACCAAGGTTTACTGAGTCTCTTTCACTGGTTAAAAAAAATACGCAACTGACAACGCTAGGCTCAGGAGAACGTAAACAACTGTGTTAATTCATACCTGGTCTTCCGTAAGCAAAATGGGAGCAAACCATCGTGGCAGTCATTTGGCTTGCTCCCATCTGCCGTGATTTTCAGTGGTGCGCTCGCTCTGGGGTCGCTAACCGCCCCAGAGCGATGGAACTGCTCAGCGTCGTCCGCTACCTAACTCGATCGTTGCGCCAACCAAGCGGCTACTGCTTGGACAATTCGTGCCGCCGCCTGACCATCCCCAAAGGGATTAGCCGCGTGGGCCATGGCCTCGTAGGCAGCCCGATCGCTCAGTAAAAGGCTCGCTTCCCGCACAATGTCCGCCGTGGCCGTGCCGATCAGTTTGGCCGTGCCCGCCGCGATCGCCTCGGGCCGTTCCGTCGTGTCGCGCAACACCAGCACCGGCTTGCCCAAACTCGGGGCTTCCTCTTGCAACCCGCCGGAGTCCGTGAGGATCAGGGTCGATCGCTGCATGGCCCCAATCAGCGCCGAATAGTCCAGCGGCTCCGTCAAAAACACGCGATCGTGGGGCCCCAGCTTGCCGATCAGCGGTTCGCGCACGGTCGGGTTGCGGTGCAGCGGCAACACCAGCGACAGATCCGGGAAGCGATCGAGCAGCCCCAGGAACCCATCGGCAATCTCAGTCAACGGATCACCCCAATTTTCCCGGCGATGCACCGTTGCCAAAATCACCGGCCCCGCCGACCAATCGAGCGATCGCCCGGCCGTTGCAGTTCCAGCCAACGGGGCGATCGGGCAAGGCGGATTTTTCGCCGCCACCGCCAACAGCGCATCAATCACCGTGTTGCCCGTTTGGTGAACCTCGCCCATCACCCCCGACTTCTGCAAATTCACCACCGCCAAATCCGTCGGCGCAAAGTGCAACTGCGTCACCTGGGAAATCAGCCGCCGATTCGCCTCCTCAGGAAACGGACTGTAGAGATTGTCTGTCCGCAAACCCGCCTCCACATGCCCCACGGGAATTTGTTGATAAAACGCCGCCAGGGCCGCCGCAAAGGCCGTCGTCGTGTCGCCCTGCACCAACACCAAGTGGGGCTGAATTTCCGCGAACAGCTCCCCCAAACCGGTCAAGCTGCGACAGGTAATATCCGTCAGGGTTTGGCCGGGCTGCATAATTGCCAAGTCCCGATCGCCCTGCAACTCAAATAGCCGCATCACCTGCTCGACCATTTCCTTATGTTGGCCCGTCAGCAGAATTTGGGTCTCGAAGCGATCGTCCTGCAAAAACGCCCGCGCCACCGGAGCCATCTTGATCGCTTCCGGTCGAGTCCCGATCGTCACACAAATCCGCATCCGGTCAGCCACAGCGCCAATCCATCCTGTGAATCAATTGGTTGAATCAATTTTGGGGTGCAAGCCCGCCCTACAGATTACCGGCTCATAAGTCATAGAGTGTCTTTAGCCAGTCCACAAAGGCATGAACCTGGGGATGATCAAAATTAAAAACATCTCGCTGTGCAGTGTCAGGCCATACACCAGGTTTATGATGCCAAGCTAGCCACGTATAAATGCGCGCTTTATCTAAATGGTGATTACGAAATGGCGCACCCAGGCGTTTTGCCTGAGCAACGGATTCCTGTAAATGTATCCATAAGTTTTCACGATCGCTGGGAATAAGCTGAGATAGCAAAGTTTCCAGCATTCCAGGCGATCGGTTGTCTGGCATCATCCAGATACCAAATTTTTGATCATCACTAACTGAGCAAATAAATCCATTTTCAGGAATTTGGTTAGGGAATGAAATAGAACGCAATTGCTCAACAGATTGGCAAGTTTGACAGATTTCTTGCCACTGATCTGAAGCACTACTATCAGCATCAATCACAATTCCCAAAGCAGGCACATTAGGATCAGCTAGCTGGTTAAATATTTTGTCTGGCGTTATATTTTTAATTCCTTGAAGATCTTGAATATCAATTTGTGGCTGTGATGATCCTGATCGTTTTCTAGTGATTTTCCAGTGCGGTAAGTAAATATTGAGAATTTCCTTGATAATTGTTTTATCGCTACTGCCTTCAACGAACAGAACTCGCGATCGATGACTCGTTGAACTCATCTTTATCGAACCTCAACCTTATCTTCAGCAGCGATGACAATTTTATCTGTGTCGTAGCTGGTGCTATGATCGCGCTTCGCATCAATTCGATGAATCATGATTTCATCATCGTAAATTTCTTCAGCTTCGATCAGTTCTCCCAGAGCTTCCCAGCAATCGCGGCTATGGGTTGTTGCAAAAACTTGGATATCTAGCTTTTTGGCACTTTTCCAGATAAATTTCCAGAGATCAACCATGACACTGTAGTGAAAGCCAGTGTCAATTTCATCAATTAATAGAACTTGCCCTTTTGCATTAACCATCGTTAACGCAATGCCAAGTAGTCGCCAAATTCCGTCTCCCATACTTCCCATAGGATTTCTGTTGTTTTCATCACGAAACTGAATTAGAAATCCTTGCCTAGAACTCAGATTAACTCTTTCAAATTTACCGTGATCAGGTGCGATTCTTCTGATTCTTGGCTCAATAATCTGAATTGCCTCTATAACCAGATCTTCTTCTGGTGTTAGAACAATTTCATCAAAAAGTTTTGCAACTTTTTCAGAATTCAAATCAGTTGATACTAAAAATTCAAGATCTTGATCATATGGAGAAGAATCTTGAGAATAGAGAGATCGATCAAAAGGAATTTTGAAGTCTGGAGATATATCAACTGAATATGACAGCGAACCGAAGTTTTGATCTTGTTTTTCTAGAAGAAGTTTTGGCCAAGTTTCTTTGCGAATGTCGGAAAGACTATGAAGTTTTAAGCCTCCCTTTTGACTGGTATCAATTTGAATAGAAATGCTTTCTTTCGTTCCTTCTTGGTGTAAACCTAAAATTCTTACAACTTCTCCATTGTTCACATTTCGATTATTAAATAGATGAGTGATCTCTGCAATGTATTCTCTAGAATTTACATATTCTCCAGAGTTACCAAGAGGAGAAACTTCGCCACGATTGATGTGTAAGTTAACGATGGACTGGGCGGGATGCTCCTGGGTCATGAGCAAGTAAATTGCTTCTAGGACTGAGGTTTTGCCGCTATTATTTTTGCCGGTGAGCAGGTTGATGCGGCCCAGTTTGGGGATGGTGAAGTGGGAAAACTGGCGGAAGTTTTCGATTTCGAGACTTTGGAGCATGGTGGGGATCTCCTGAGGGACAGAGAAGGGACGATCGCCCTGGTGGATCAAGATGAATTAGTTCAAAACTAACGCGAAAAACCCTGATCCAGTGCTGGGAGGATCGGGGTTCTCGCGTGATGGTCGATCGCCCTTAGCGCGATCGGGAGGGGCGAAAGGCTGAACCTATTGCAACAAACTCCGCAACATCCAAGCGTTCTTTTCGTGAATTTGCAAGCGCTGGGTCAACAGATCGGCCGTGGGTTCATCGTTCGCCGCATCGGCCAGGGGGAACACCGCCCGTGCCGTGCGCACGACGGCCTCTTGGCCTTCCACCAACTGGGCAATCATCACCTCGGCGCTAGGAACGCCCTCGGCCTCGGGAATGGAGGTTAGCTTGGCATATTCGCTGTAGCTGCCGGGAGCCGGGAAGCCAAGCGATCGAATCCGTTCCGCAATCAAATCCACCGCGAGGGCGAGTTCGGTGTACTGTCCCTCGAACATCAGGTGCAGCGTGTTGAACATCGGGCCCGTGACGTTCCAGTGGAAGTTGTGGGTTTTCAGATAAAGGGTGTAGGTGTCGGCCAGGACGCGGGAGAGGCCGGCGGCGATGTTGGCGCGATCGGCTTCGGGAATGCCGATATTAATGATGGGAGCAGAAACAGCCATGGTGAATTACCCAACTTGATGAAACGACTTTAAGACAGGGGCTGGGGAAACGGAGGGGCGCAATCGAGTTGTCTTTATCATAGTCATATTGATTTCGAGTTGCAATACGTCAAATTATCCTGACTGCGGGGGGTGGGTGCAGCCTGCTGATCCCTTGACCCGTGGCAAATGGAGATCAGTAAAATCACTTAGTATGGGTTCGTTTTTGAGGGGAACAATGCGGCAAGTTTTTTGGGTGGGAGCGCTGCTGTGGGTGATGGCTCCGGAAGCGATCGCGGCGACCAATCCGGTGCTGCAAATTGGGATTGTGCAGCGGTTTGGGGAACAGTCGGGAACCTTGGAACTGAAGGCGCAACCGGGCGATCGCCTAACAGTAAAGGTGGATTCGCTCGATCGCACCCAAACCTTGACGGGCGATCGCTTGGTGTTGCAACCCGTTACCCAACCCTTGCCGGAACCCGTTGTTGATGAGCGGGTGGTGCTGGGTACTTACCGCAGCTTTGAAACGGCGGAGGCGGCCGCGACCCAATGGCGATCGCGCGGGATTCAGGTGGAGTTGGCCCAACCGTCGGAGCGCTGGCAGGTGTGGGCTAAGCGGGAAATTTATCACCAGCCCCTGTTGCGGCGGTTGTTGCTGGATAGTGTTCGGGCCAACCCGCCCGCCACAACCGGTGGCCAGCCCAGTTTGTTTAGTCAGCGGCGCGATCGCAACCTGTTGGTGAGCGGGGCGATCGGGGGGCAATCCTTTGCCAGTGAGCGTTTAGAGATTTCGGCGGGCAAAGGGGCGATCGAGGTGGGGCGCGATCGATTTGCTGGTTCCCTGAAGCTCCAGCGCAACGCCTATGGCAGCTACACAATCGTCAATGCCGTACCCACGGAAACCTATCTGCGCGGCGTGGTTCCCTACGAAATTGGGGCCGGTGCACCGGAATCCGCCCTGCAAGCCCAGGCGATTTTGGCGCGCACCTATGCCCTGCGGAATTTGCGGCGGTTCGCGATCGATGGCTACCAACTCTGTGCCGATACCCATTGCCAGGTCTATCGCGGCCTGAAAGCGGCCACGGCCCGGGTCGATCGGGCGATCGCCGCCACCAATGGTCAGGTGCTCACCTATCAAAACGAGCTGATCGACGCGCTCTACTTTTCTACCTCCGGCGGCGTAACAGCCCACTTCACGGATGTGTGGGACGGGCCCGATCGCCCCTACCTGCGGCCCGTGGTCGATGCCCATCAACCGATTTGGGACTTGGCGGCGCGGCCCCTGTCCGATGAGCGCAACCTGCGGCAATTCCTAGCGATCGCCCAGGGCTGGAACGAGCTGGGCTGGCGCGACTTCCGCTGGCGACGCAGCAGCACCCTGCCGGAAATTGCCCAAGGCTTGCAGCGCTATTGTCGGGCCCAAAACAGTGATTGCGCCAACCTGAAAACCGTCCAAAGCCTGACCGTGACGGAGCGATCGCCCGGCGGCCGGGTGCGCAAGCTGACCGTCGCAACCGATCGCGGCCCCCTGGTGCTCGAAAAAGACGCGGTTCGCAGCGCCTTCATGGCTCCGCGCAGCACATTGTTTTACCTGGAGCCGATCGGGGGTGGCACGCAACCGTTGCGGGGCTATGCCTTTGTGGGTGGCGGCTGGGGTCACGGCGCGGGCCTGAGCCAAGCGGGATCGCAAAAGCTGGCTCAGCTCGGTTGGAATGCCAGCCGAATTTTGCAGTTCTATTACCCCGGCACGCAGTTACAACCGATGAGCGATCGGCTAATTCTCTGGCGCGATCCGCAACCGCAATAGCGATCGTTCCCATCCCAGCCAGGGGGTCTCAACCCCTTGTTAACCCTCGATTTTGGGTATGAAGGGATCGTTAAGCGATCACCCCAGACCAAATTTCTAGAGTTAAAAATAATGACAGCAGGCCGTTTGTAGGACGCACCTGCCGCTAACTGCGGTCACAAAATCGCCTCAATTAAGGTTAGTCAACCGAGTTGCTCAGAAGCAGATTGAAAAACTGAACTGAGCACCTCTGAGGTGATTCCTTTCCATCAGCCGATCAAGGCGATCGTTGAGCGTGATGTTCAGTATTTTGTGGCGAGGAATGATAGCTAAAATCGCTGTAAGAAACCAGAAAAAGCAGCGAAGAAGATAGGGGCTATTTGGCACGATTGGCTAGGGGCGATCGGCTCCATCATGCTCATGCTTGAAATCCTTAAGAGGTGATCTATGTTCAAGTCAGTGTTGGGTAAGTTTGGGGGGAGCCGATCGCCTTGGGTACTGGGTTCCGTTGTGCTGGCTGGGGCGATCGCGGCTAGTGGTCTGCCGGATCTCGCTGTTGCCAAGACTCGCGATATTGGCCGCGCGATTACTTCTGGCCAAGCCAAGCAAGCCAAGGCCTTGGAGCAAGAAATTCTGGCAGCCCACAACAAATATCGAAAGGAAGTTGGCGTGCCCGACCTCACTTGGTCGCCCACATTGGCGGCCCATGCCCAAGCCTGGGCTAACCAGTTAGCCAGCACTGGCCAATTCGATCACTCAACCGATCCCCACGGGGAAGGCGAGAACCTCGCCAAGGGCACGGTGGGAGCCGATAGCGCTGCGAAATTGGTTGATCTTTGGGGTAGCGAAAAGCAATATTTTCAGCCCGGAATTTTCCCGGATGTCAGTACCACGGGCAACTGGGCCGATGTGGGGCACTATACCCAAGTGGTTTGGCGGAACACGACGCAAGTGGGCTGTGGTGTCGCGATGGGAGGCGGTAGTGCAGTTTTGGTTTGTCGCTATAGTCCGCCGGGTAATTATGAGGAAGAACCCGTTTATTAGTGGGAGTGAGGCTTAGTTGATACGGGCTTGAAATCCTGTATTTGGGAGTGCTTAGGTTGCGATCGGTTGATGGCGTGTTAGGGCGATCGACAACCATAATAGTTACGATCAACACCTTGGAAAATCGGTGGCGGCTGGTGAATAGAATGATGAGTCATAATGAAGCATCATCAAAACGTCATCAGCCGCTATGAATTCAGTGATCGCAACCGAAATTCGCGCGTGTGAAGCGCGACTGCGTGCCGCAATGAGCACGTCTAATCTGTCTGAATTGGACGTGCTCATTGCTGATGATTTGCTCTTTTCTGGGTCAATTGGTGAGCTAGCAACTAAGGCGATGGATTTGGAGTTGCATCGAACGGGGGGCACTCAGTTTCATGAGTTGGTGTCTAAGGCGCTAGAAATCCGAGTTTTGAGCGAAGATGTTGCGCTTGCATCGGCGCATATTTTCTTGAGTGGATCGTATCTAGGAAATGCTTTTGCGGGAGATTTCCGCTATATGCGGGTGTGGCGCAGGGGCGAAACGGGCTGGCAAGTGGCTGGGGGCAGTGTGACTCCTTATAATTTCTCTTAGATAGGGTTTAAGGAACGCCATGTCAGTTATGGTAGCTAAAGCGTATACCGGGCTTCGAAATGATGTCTACTAATCGGTTCAGCCAACCAACAGCGGCCAGAATGAGCTTTGTAGTTTGATCATCTGTTGCGTAATTTCAATCCTAGCAATCTAATAGACTGCTTTGTATAAAATCGATGTCTAGTATTTATGACAATATCGAGCAACCGATCCTACCTGAGTTGCAGCATTATCTGAAGCAAGCCTACCGTGCTGATTTTTGTGTGGGTTATTTCAACTTGCGGGGATGGCGACAAATTGATTCTGATATTGAGCAATTTGAGGGAGGGGAAGGGAAAACTTGTCGATTGCTGGTGGGGATGTACCGTTTGCCGAAAGAAGAGCTACGGCGAGCATTAGCGATCGGAGTAGAGCCAGAGCGAATTGACCAAGGGCAGACAATTCGACTACAAACCTTTATGGCGCAAGAGTTTCGGCAGCAGTTGACCTACGGTGCGCCCAGTGCGGCTGATGAGGAGGGTTTACAGCGATTACGGCGACAGTTATTAACTGGAAAACTACAGGTCAAGCTATTTTTACGAAATGCTCTCCATGCCAAGCTGTATTTAATTTATCGCCACGATCGCGCCACGCCCATTATCAGCTACGTGGGCAGTAGCAACCTGACTTTATCGGGGCTGAGATCTCAGGGTGAGCTAAATGTGGAAGTGGTTGATCGCGATGATACGAGTAAGTTGGAGCGGTGGTTTGTTGATCGTTGGGATGATCGCTTTTGTGTCGATATTACGGAGCAGTTAGCGGAAATTATCGACGAAAGTTGGGCGGGACGATCGCTCAAACCCTATTTTGTCTATCTAAAAATGGCCTATCACCTGTCCCAAGAGGCGCGGGATGGGTTGAGTCAATACCGCGCTCCGGCCAGTTTTGGACTGCTGCCATTTCAAGAAGCGGCAGTCCAAATTGCGGCACACCATGTCAGCAAACGAAATGGGGTGATTATTGGCGATGTAGTAGGGCTGGGTAAAACCTTAGTAGGAACCGCGATCGCCCATCTTTGTGAAGAAGACTATGGCACGAGTACGCTGATTATCTGCCCGAAGAATCTAGAAAGAATGTGGCAGGGTTATATTGATCGTTATGGCTTAAGGGGCAAGGTAGTTCCAATTAGCCGTGCGATTCAAGAACTGCCCAATATTCCGGCACGGTTTCGGTTGGTTTTGATTGATGAAAGCCACAACCTGCGAAATAAGGATGGCAGGCGTTATCAAGCCATTAAAGACTATATCGAACAGAGTGGTAGTCGCTGTATTTTGCTGACAGCAACGCCCTATAACAAAACCTATCTAGACTTGTCAGCGCAGTTACAGTTATTCCTACGACCCGATGCGGATTTAGGAATTAAGCCGGAAGCCTATATTCGCAGTATTGGCGGTGAGATGCAGTTTCGCCGCAAACATAGCACCAGTCCAGTACGATCGCTGTTGGCCTTTGAGCAGAGTCCAGAACCCGAAGATTGGCAACAGTTGATGAGTCGCTATATGGTGCGGCGGACGCGCAGTTTCATCAAAAATACCTATGCCAAACAGGATGGCGAACGATTCTATCTGGAATTTGCCGATGGGCGGCGATCGTATTTACCAATCCGTCGTCCTCGGACAGTGCGATTTATGATCGACCAACCGCAGCGTGATCCCTACGCAAGGTTGTATAGCGATCGCGTGGTGGATGTGATTAATGACCTAAGTTTGCCTCGGTATGGGCTGGGTATTTATCAAGACCCTAAACCCAAAAAACGAGCCACGGATGAAGAACAAAAACTATTGGCGAATCTTTCCCATGCGGGTCAGCGATTAATGGGATTCTGTCGCACGAATTTGTTTAAGCGATTGGAGAGTAGTGGGGCTGCTTTTATTCAGTCGTTAGAGCGGCATATTTTGCGAAATTATGTGTATCTCCATGCAATTAATCACGATCTTCCCCTACCCATTGGTGCTCAGGATGCTGCACTACTGGATGAAGTGGGTGATGATGAAGATTTGCCCTTGAGTCAGGACTGGGAAACCGCTGAGGATCTGTCTGACACTTTGGATGAAGAAGATATTGATCCACAGCAGAACTTTACTCAACGAGCCGCAGAGATTTATCGTTTATATCGAGAGCAATATTCCCGTCGATTTAAGTGGATTCGTGCTGATCTGTTTCGTCCCCAGTTGCGGCAAAACCTGCAGCAAGATGCCACCGCTTTGATCGGAATTTTGCAACTGGCGGGGAATTGGAACCCAGCGTTGGATGGCAAGCTAAAGGCGCTGGTGGCGTTATTACAGCAACAACATCCGACTGAAAAAGTGCTGATTTTCACGCAGTTTGCGGATACGGCACGATATTTGGCAAGGGCGCTCGCAGATTTGGGCATTCAGCAAGTGGGCTTGGCAACGGGACAATCGGCTGACCCGACGGCTCTGGCTTGGCGATTTAGTCCGATTAGTAATCAAAAAGAGATTCCAGAAACTGAGCAATTGCGGGTATTGGTAGCAACAGATGTGTTGAGTGAGGGGCAGAACCTGCAAGATTGCGCCATCATTCTGAATTACGATTTGCCTTGGGCGATTATTCGGCTGATTCAGCGGGCGGGTCGGGTCGATCGGATTGGGCAACAGGCGGAAGAGATTCTTTGCTATTCGTTTTTGCCTGCGGAGGGCGTGGAGCGGCTGATTAACTTGCGGGGACGGCTGCGCGATCGCCTCAATCAAAACCAAGAAGTTGTGGGCACGGATGAGGCGTTTTTTGAGGATGAAAAAGCGCAGGAGATGCTGCTCAATCTCTACAATGAGCGATCGGGCGTGTTGGATGAAGTTGATGAAGGGGAGGTGGATTTAACCTCGGAGGCGTTGCAGATTTGGCAAAGTGCGATCGAGGCAAACCCGGCGCTCAAGGGCATGATTGAAAAACTGCCCGACGTGGCCTATGCCACCCGTGAGCATGAACCAACGGGAGCCGACCCAGAGGGCGTTTTGCTTTACCTCCGCACCGATAGCGGTACTGATGCGCTGGCGTGGGTGGACAAAGACGGCAACAGCGTCACGCAGTCGCAAATGCGAATTTTACGGATGGCTCGGTGCAGCATTGATACGCCGTCTTTGCCTCGTCATCCTCAGCACCATGATTTAGTAACACGCGGATCGGAGCTGATTGCTGAGCAGACCAAGACTGTGGCGGGAACGCTGGGCAATAAGCGCAGCGCGGCATCTCGGACTTACGATCGCCTGATGGCCTATACCCAGCATGTCCGCGAAACAGCACCCATCCTGGCAACGGGGACAGAATGGGAAAGTCTGGAACGAGCGATCGAGGAAATTAACCAATATCCCTTGAAGCAAAATGCGATCGCGCGTCTGAATCGAGAACTCAAGGCGGGAATTAGTGATGAGCAGTTGGCAAAACTGGTGATATTCCTGCGAGAGCATGACGCGCTCTGTGTCATCAATCTAGATGAACGTCGAGACGGGGCACGGATTATCTGCTCGATGGGATTATTTAGGGGTTAGCTTAGAGTAAGACCGGTAGGCTGAAGAGCATTAAATTGTTGGATATTCTCAAGGAGATTCACCAATGTTCCCAACTCAAAATCTCAACCTTCTCTACGACCAAGATATTTTGCTGTGGGCAGAAGATACGGTTGCCAAACTGAGGGCGAGGGACTTCGATCACCTCGATCTTGAACATTTGATTGAAGAGGTAGAAGCATTGGGAATTTCGCAAAAAAAGGAGCTGATTAGCCGCCTGATTGTTTTATTAGAACATCTGTTGAAGCGGTTATATGTCAACTTGCCCCATGACTATAACGGATGGGAGCGAACAATTCGAACGCAGCGAGGAGAGCTAGAAGTTTTGCTGGATGCTGTTCCTAGCCTCAGTGGTCGATGGGAACTCAGCTTTGATAAGGCTTGGCAAATTGCTCTGAAAAATACGCGGAAGGAATATCCAAAAACTTCTTTCCCGGCAGAATGGCCCTACGATCGCTCGATCGAGCCAATGTTAAATCATGATATGTGGCTAGAAGCACCCGAAGAATCTGTAGAATCCGAATAAAACAAAGATGCCCTCTAATCTTTTCTGGGCTAGACTTGGTGGTTAAGGAGACCCCTTTAGATTACGCAGATCTACCTGAAGATTGTCCCTACAGCTCCGAGCAACTGTTTGATCCTGACTTTCCGGTTGATTTAAACCCGACCTGAGTTACAAGGCTATGCCGCTCCATCGCCAACGCGCTCAAAAGTATCTCCAAACGTTTGATTTTGAGTCTCTGTTCATTGAAGAACTGGGCTGGGATACGGTCGATCGCGTCATGCTTCCCTTTGAGGTGGATGGCGAATATTTTGAGGTGGTTTCCCTTGCCCAAAAGCGCGGCTTTACGGTCTTTAAGTGCATTACGCCAGAAATTCCGGCGCGTCCAATTCGGGTCAAGCTCGATCGACAATTAACGGACTATAGTAAATCCCACCTGTTGGTGTTTGGGGATGAGAGCAAAACGCAGCAGGAATGGTTGTGGCTGAAGCCAGAAATTAAGCAAGGCAAAAGTAAAAAGGGAAAAGGTAAAAGTGCAGAGACGGTGACATCGACAAGGGCAGTGCGATCGCATTCTTATAAGGTGAGCCAAAACCCGGAAACCTTGCTGCAAAAGCTAGAGGCGCTGATTGTCGATTTCAAGGAAGAAGGCAATCTGACCCATGTGGATGTTGCCCAAAAGGTGAAGCAGGGGTTTGATGTTGAGCGGGTGACGAAGCAATTCTTTCAGGATTTTGAGGGGTTGCACCAGACGTTTTGTTTAGCGATCGAGGGAATCGATTCGGAGGGCGATCGCCGTTGGTATGCGTCGGTTTTGCTGAATCGGTTAATGTTCATCTATTTCTTGCAGCGGCGCTACTTCCTAGATAATCAAGATGCGCTGTATTTGCAACATAAACTGCAACTTTGCCAGCGGGAAGGGAGAAATTTTTATGAGTTTCTCAAGGAGTTGTTTTTTGTTGGGTTTGCGGAGCCAGAATATCTACGTGATCCAGAGATTCAGAAACGGTTAGGCAAGATTTGTTATCTGAATGGGGGCTTGTTTTTACGCCATACCATTGAGCAGAAATATGCTCAAATTCAGATTGATGATCGTGCCTTTTCGCAGGTTTTCGATCTGTTTTCTCGCTATTCTTGGCATTTGGACGATCGCCCCGAAAAAGACCCGCTGGAAATTAACCCCGATGTGTTGGGCTATATTTTCGAGAAATACATTAACCAAAAAGAATTTGGGGCGTACTACACCCGGCCGGAAATCACCGAGTATCTTTGCGATCGCACGATCAACAAATTGGTGCTCGATCGCCTTGCCCCATCAGAAAGCCCTCATCCCCTAGCCCCTTCTCCCAAAACGGGAGAAGGGGGACAAGAATCGATTGCCGTCGGCGCTCCGGCTCCCCTCTCCCACCCTGGGAGAGGGGTTGGGGGTGAGGGTCTTTCATCGCTCCTTGAAACATTAGATGCTACCCAATGCGATCGCCTACTAAATGAAATTTTGCCAACTCTGACGCTGCTCGATCCGGCCTGTGGATCGGGGGCCTTTTTGGTGGCGGCGATGAAAACGTTGATTGGGATTTATCAACGGGTCGTTACAAGGGCTAAGTTGTTATTAGAAGACCCTCATCCCCTGGCCCCTTCTCCCAAGGGGGGAGAAGGGGGACAAGAGGTTCGTGCCAAGGGCGCTCCGGCTCCCCTCTCCCGTCCTGGGAGAGGGGCTGGGGGTGAGGGTCTCATGGCGGAAACTAACCCTCATCCCCTAGCCCCTTCTCCCAAGGAGGGAGAAGGGGGACAAGAGGCGGAAATGTACTGGGAAATTTCCTCAGTATTGAGACAACGGATGAGGGAAGTTGCTCGCCAATTTCGTAAAGAACCTACAGCCAGTGAAGCCATCTTATGGCAGGCATTACGCGGACGTAAATTAGATGGACGTAAGTTTAAACGTCAGCAACCAATAGGCGCTTTTATTGTTGATTTTTTCTGTGCTCAAGAGCGCTTAGTGGTAGAAGTTGACGGTGGTGTGCATCAAAATCAGCAAGAAGCGGATCAACAGCGTCAACAGTTACTTGAGTCCTTGGGATTACGATTTGTTCGTGTTAGCAGCAACTCTGTAGAACAAGATTTATCCACAGTTCTATCACAGATTCGCGCTGAATTCTTACCCCCCTCTCCCTCCTTGGGAGAGGGGCTGGGGGTGAGGGCAAGCATTACTCAATGGTTGCAGGAAGCTGCCAAGCATCCATCCCTTGACTACTACATCAAAAAACGGATTATTACGGACAATCTCTATGGTGTGGACATCATGGAGGAGGCGACGGAAATTGCGAAGTTGCGGCTATTTTTGGCGTTGGTTTCTTCGGCAAAAACGGTTAATGATTTGGAACCGTTGCCGAATATTGATTTCAATATTATGGCGGGCAATTCGCTGATTGGTTTGATTCGAGTGGATGGGGAAGGGTTCGATCGCTTAAGTCAAAAGGAAAAAGGTAAAGGGCAAAGGGGCGGCGGGGTTGACCCGACGCAAATTAACTTGTTGGGGCCGACGGCGGTGCAGGGCAATTTGCTGCAAGGGTTGGCGGCTTCGGAGTATCAGCGAATTTTGGAGGACAAAAACCGCAGTATTGCGCTCTACAAAAAACATGCTTTCCAACAGGCGGATTCGGAATTACCGCAGGAAACTCGCCTGTTGCAATTGCGCGACCACATCGACAAGCTTAATCGGGAATCTCAAGCGAAGCTGAATCAATTGTTGTTGGATGAGTTTAGCCAGCGGTTGGGGATTAAGTATGAGCAGGCTCAGTTGGTGGGTAAACCCCAAAAGCGGCTGTTGACGATTGCGGATATCGATGCGCTGGAGCCGTTTCACTGGGGCTACCATTTTGATCGGGTGTTTGCGCGGGGTGGGTTTGATGCGATTATTGCGAATCCGCCGTGGGAAATTTTCAAACCGAATGCTAAGGAATTTTTCGCTAATCACAGTGACCTTGTAACCAAAAAGAAAATGGATATCAAGGCATTTGAAAAGGAGCAGAAGAGGCTTTTACAAGATCCAGAAGTTGCCCAAGCCTGGAATGAGTATCAGAGTCAATTTCCCCACGTCAACCTATACTTTCGTAATAGTGACGAATACAGAAATCAAACATCTTATATTGATGGAAAAAAATCCAAAACTACTGATATTAATCTCTATAAGCTTTTCGTTGAACGGTGCTATAACCTTCTGCGAAATGGTGGTGAATGTGGAATTGTCATCCCTAGTGGTATCTATACTGACTTAGGTACAAAACAACTGCGAGAGATGCTTTTTTCGCAAACAGAAGTAACGAGTCTATTTTGCTTTGAGAACCGCAAGGCCATTTTTGAAGGCGTGGATAGTCGATTTAAATTTGTAATTTTGAGCTTTGGGAAAGGTGGAGTAACTCAAGCCTTTCCTGTACGGTTTATGCGTCATGATGTGGCAGAGCTGGCAGAATTTCCTACTCCCAATGACATTATTTTAGACGTAGATTTAATTCGCAAACTCTCCCCCGATTCGTTGTCGGTGATGGAGTTTAAGCAGGCAATTGATATCGATATTGCCAAAAAAATGCTGCGATTTCCTCTCCTAGGCGAAAAGATTGAGAATAAGTGGAACTTAACTCTAAAACGCGAATTTCACATGACTGATGATAGTTATTTATTCAAGCCTGAACCAGGGCTGGGACGGCTTCCCCTCTATGAAGGTAAGATGATCCACCAGTTCACCCATCAGTTTGCTGAACCGCGCTACTGGGTGGATGAGCGAGAAGGACGCAAGGCGCTAGTGGGAAAAAATGGGGTTGATAACGGTCAAAATTTGGATTATCAAGGCTATCGTTTAGGGCTGAGAGCAATTGCTCGAAATACTGATATCCGAACCTTAATCGTTGGATTAATGCCACGTAATATTTTTTGTGGTAATTCTGTTCTATCGCTGTACCAATCTAATCTTTCAAAAAGCGATATGTTGTCAGTATTGAGTATTGCTAATTCGTTCGTTTTGGATGCTTATCTACGCTCAATGGTATCAGCCAATATTAATATGTTCTATATATACCAACTTCCGGTTCCTCGCCTGCAAGAAGGCGATCGTTGGTTCACCGAAATCGTAGAACGCGCCGCCAAACTCATCTGCACCACACCCGAATTTGACGACCTGCTGGAAGAAGTAAAAAGGCAAAAGGCGAAAGGTAAAAGTGAAGAGATAGTGGGGGTGACGGATGAGGTAGAACGCGCGAAATTGCGAGCCGAACTCGATGGCATCATTGCCCACCTGTATGACTTAACCGAAGCAGAATTTACCCACATTCTCAGCACCTTCCCGATCGTCCCCGAGCCAGTCAAAGAAGCCGCCCTTAATGCTTACCGGGAGTTAAGTAAAAAGTAAAAAGGCAAAAATAAAAAGTGAAGAGGAGAGAAACGAGAGGGAAACTATGCTTGATGATGTTTAGTTATTAAGACAAAGCATCTACTATTACTTTCACCTTTTACTTTTTACCTTTTGCTATGAAAGATATTCGGGAGAGGGCATTTGAGTTTGCGGTGCGGATTGTGAAAGTCTGTCAGTTTCTGGATGAAAAGCCAGGAGTAAGTAGGACACTGAGCAAGCAACTGCTTCGCTCTGGAACTTCTATTGGTGCTAATTTGGAAGAAGCGCAGGCAGGACAGAGTAAGGCGGATTTCATTAGCAAAAACTCGATCGCTCTCAAAGAAGCTCGCGAAACCCACTACTGGCTGAAATTACTCAGCGCCACAGACATTCTTCCTGAAAATCGCATCATGACTCTTCAATCTGAAGCAGCAGAAATTATGAAAATCATCGGAGCAATTATTACTTCAAGTAAAAAGTAAAAAGTAAAAGGGCAAAAGTAAGCGATGACACAAGAGCAAATTCATTTTGTGCTCTTTTCCCTTTCGCCTTTTCCCCTTTCGCCTTTTCCCCTTTTGCCTTTTGCCTTTTGCCCTTTTTAAAGCAGGTCGATCGCCCATGGGTCGTGGTCTTATTCGTCGAGCACATAGCTACATTCAACGCGGCAATCGGCGGCGGCTGCGATTGTTGTTGGGCAAACATCCCGAGCTTTACCAGTCCAACGAAGCCATGTTGCTGGACTACGCCATTTGGCACAACCGATCGATGGTGACTTGGCTGCTCGATCGGGGCGCGCCCGTGGATGGCCCGCCCGGTAACTTTGGCTGCACGCCCCTGCTCAATGTTGTTGTTGAAGGGGACTTGCCGATGATCGATTTGCTGTTGCGACGGGGAGCCGACCCCAACGCCGTCACGGATGATTCAGAAACGCCTCTTGGGTTTGCCGTGGCTTGGCGACAGGCCGGCGCGATCGGCCGCTTGTTGGCGGCCGGAGCCGACCCCAACCGAATCGGTGACTATGGCCCCGACTTCACCCATCTCGATCAGGCATGGTTGATGGATTGGCCCGAGGGGGCGGAACGTTTGCGGGCGGCTGGAGCAAAGCGGTTTTCGGAGTTGGCGGCCAGCGCGGAACCCTAGGGCGAAGCGACCCACACGGCTTTGATGGCTGCGGTGGGGTGATAGCGTTGTGTGCTGTAAAAACTGTTGCTTTGGCCTTGGGTGGTGGGATAGTTGCCATCGAAGTCATTGGGCTGACCTTGGGTGCGAAAAATCAGACCCACCGGCTGGCTGGCAAATGTGACATATTCCCGCGCTTCATCGTCCCAATTGAAACTGAGGGTGGCTTTGCCATAGACCGCTTCGGCTTGGGCGATCGAGCTGCCGGGGCCAATTCCTTCGGCGGTTTTGTAGGCGGCGTTCTCCGTCATCAGCATGGAAATCGGGTCGCGATCGCGTGGTGCTCCGCCTGCTGCTTCGTAAATGATATAAAACAGCGTTTGCGATCCCGACTTGGCCGCAATGCCGCCAAAGTCCACCAGCAGATTCGGCACATTTTCCCAGCGCACATTGGGCCCCATCAGCCGCTTGGCTTCGGCAAGGGTCATGCCGAGCCGCACCCGCCCCAGGCGACCATTGGCGATTTCGCGATTCGCATCCACCGCCGCCACCCGATCCACGGTGGGCGACTGGCCCGCTCCCGGAGCCGATGGGGTCTCGCTGTTTAAGGCCACAGGTTGGGTCGCTGGGGCTGCCGGAGCTTCGGTGGTGACTGCTGCGTCGCTGCGGTTCCCATTGTCACAGCCGATCAGCAAGCAGGCCAAGCACCCCCAGCCCACCACCCCAGAACGAGCCAGGAGGGACGCGAAGATCCGAGGGCGACGGGAAGCGCGGGGCAGGGCGAGGAAGGGCATCATGATTAAAAGTTGGCGGTTTATTCAGTCGATTTATTCGATCGATAAATTGTGATTTCAGGGTCGATTTTGTCGAAGTTGGAATAAATTTTCATGTCATCCAACAGTCGATAGGTCACCGTGGGGCGATCGAACCAATACCACTTGGGCTTGGTTTGGTATTGCAGCGCCAGTTCGTAGCCCAACTTTCCCGATTGTAACTGCTCAAAAAATTGGTGACCTGGAGAATTTTGCAAAAAGCGGCGTTGGTCATAGCCACTGCTGACAATAATCCATTGGGGTTTGAGGGCGCTCACCTGGCCCAAATCCGGTTCTTCAAGCAATTTGGCTTGGAATCCTGTGGTACGGGGCAAATATTTCTCAATGCCCACTTCCAGAATTAATTGATTTGCGGGAATTTGTGATCGCATCCATTCTTCAACAAAATAGCGCGAATCATGGGTCATTAAACTGTTGACTGTCCAGCTATAACCCAGGCTGTACATCAAGGCGAGGGTGGTGATGAAAGCACCGGGAAAAAACCAGGGTTTCAGGCGATCGCTCAACTGGGCCATGGCAGAACCTGCGAAGAAGGCAAAGAGGGGCATTAAGGGCATTAAATAGCGCACATCGTTATACAAAATAGGCGCGATATAAAACAGGTAATAGGAAATACCGGGAACCCAAAGATAGAGCGGCAACCATTGCCGATCGGTGGGATGAGGAGAGGTGCGGTTTGGTTGGGAATGGCCTCGGAGCGATCGAACCAATCGCCAGCCATAGAGCGCTATTCCGACCCAAGCCAGCCACCAAAGGGGCCAGCCAAAGGAAAATTGCAAATGCCCGAAACTTTGGCCCAACATTTCCCACTGCCCTTGCAAACTTTCTTCGTAGCGAGGGCGAATGCTGGCTCCTCCGTACAGAATTAAGTTGAATCGATCGATAAACCCTTGGAAATTAAAGAGGGCATTTTGCAGAATTAAAAATGCTCCAACCCCTGCACCAAGGCCATAGCCCACCCGTCGATCGCGCACCGCTTGCCAAAGGGTGAATTGAGGATTGCTCAGCCGTTGTTTTTGCCAATAGTGCCAAATCACAAAGAACGGCGTGAGGATGCAAAATCCATAGAACTGATCTTTGGTACAAACGGCGATCGCGGCTAAAACTGCGCCGATGATGTAGTCGCGAAAGCGATGATGGTTCAGAATTTCCACATAGACAATTAAAAAGGTGATCGACCAAAACAAAACGGGAATATCTAAGTTGGCAATTTTGGCATAGTAGACATAAAGGGGCGTGAGGGCCATGGATAAGGCCGCTAGCCAGCCCGTTTTGCGATCAAAAATCATTTCTCCCAACCGCACCATCAAGACCATGGTTCCCATGCCCATGACCACGCAAAGTAGCCGATTGAGATAGAACAAAAGGCTATAGGTTTTCAGGTCTTCAAAGGAAACCCAGCCCAGTTGTTTCAGAACCAACAGGGGCGAATAGAGCAGGGTCAGTAAGTAATAGTGAAAGGGTGGATATTTATAGTGCCAACCGTTAGCAAATTTTTGATCGATCGCCTCTAAAACCCGTTCTGGCGTTAGCTCATCGGCGGCCCAACCTTTCCAGTCTGGCAATCCCCAGTTAATGCCATAGAGGGCGATCGCGCCACTTAACAAAATCAAACCCAAGAGGGGTAAGGAGATTGTCCAGCGGGGAGCTTGGCGAGGACTTTGGAACCCGGTTTGAAATCCCTTTTGCAAACTTGTCAGAATTTTTTGGCTAATTGTTTGGTTAATCATCTTTGGGGAAGTTGATCTGCAATGGAATAAAGGGCGTGAATCAAATGAATGAATGAAATTCATCAGTAAGCCGTGATCAGACAGGCTGAATGCATGGGATTAAAGGGACGATCTTAAGCAATTGCCATTCAGAACAACCAACGATTGATCGGTGAATTGCTGACAACGATCGAGCAGCGTTTGCATCACGGGCACTTCGCCCCGCCGTAATTGTTCGATCGCTTGGCGATGGGCGATCGCTAGGGGTTCTTGGGGGCTGGCGCGGAACCAACGCACCCAGCCCATTTTTTGGAGCTGATTGGGGTCAAAATCTGCCCGATCGAGCAACCAAAAATCCACTGAATAGCGGTTCAAAATCTCCCGTAGGCGATCGGGGTTCGGGGTATATTGACCCACAATTAAATCCGTTGCCCGCTGCAATAGCTCTGTGGCATAACGACGATGGTAGCGCATGGTGAACCCGGGGCCGACCACAATGGAGCGTTGGGCAAAACTGGGCAAGTTATCCGTTTCACGGGTGGTGGAAGCAATTCGAATGGTAACCGGTTGGTTCTGAAAAAATTCATAGAGTTGGGGATGGTTGCCAATTTCGTATTGCGTGGCGGGAAAACCAGGAAAGGTGAAGGGATAAATCAGCAAAAAACCGGTGATTAGCAACACTAAGCCTTTGGCTTTTGAATTGCTCAATTTTGCATTGGGCGGGCGTGATTTTGCCCATTGCCAAGCCTTTTGCACTAGCCAGCTCAGGGCGATCGCACCCAAAATGGCTACAACAATGCGCAGGGAATGTTCTGAGTAGCGGTTGGGCAAATGCAGCCGAAAGAGCAAGAGATGGGCAACGGTAAACCAAGCACCAGAAACGATTAATAACTGCGGCACAAAGACCAAGCTCGATCGCGTGGCCTGGGCCAGTGGAAACCGATCGCGCTGCCACCACAAAATCGGAAAGAGTAAGGTCAAAATAATTTGCGGGAAGGCGAAGTCAATTTCCCACCAATCGATTGGAATCAGACCCGTGCGTCGATGCTTGAGCCAATAGGCCCAAGCCGGTTCCACCTGGAAAAATTGGGCCCAAAAGGTTTTGGCTTCAGCGGCAGTTAGCACCGGGCCGTATTGACTTGATTTTCCGAGGAAGGGCAATAGAACTAAGCCTGAAAATATCAACAAACTGAGTTCTAATTGACGCTGATTCCATAGGGTTTTCAGTAGCGATCGCACCTGGAACAGTGATCGCTGAGCAATTAGCCAAGTTTGCCAAATTAAATCTAGACCAATCAGAGAAGATCCTAATAAAACGCCATGGGGATAGAAGCCGGCTAAAAGCCCGATGGCGCTGAAGAGTTGCCAGGGTGATCGCCCTAACCAACCCTTTAGAAATAAAAAGAAAAGGGGATAAATAAAGGCAACGGGTACACCGGAAACGAGATCATCGGCAATCCATAAATTTTGATTTAAAAATACGCAGGCGCTGAAGGCTGCCAAGGGCACGGGCAACAGTTGCCAAACCACTTGAAAACACAAGAATGTGGTCAGGGTTCCTAGGCCGATCGGCAGCAATTTATTGAAAACCATCGGATCTAAGCCGAGGATGCTGCCCAACCGATAGAGGCCTTGATATCCCCAGGGAGCCACGGATTGGAAATAGTCCGCCATCAGGTCATTGGGGAAGCGATCGGGATGGAGCCACCGTTGCATCCAAAACACATGTTGGCGAGCATCGTCTTGCACCACGTAGGGGCCGCTGAAGGCCTGAAAGAGGGCGGGCAGGGCACAACCGATCGCCACGGCCAAACTGAGCGCCAAGGCCCAGCGGCCCGCGCGATCGCCCCTGGGGCTGGTTGGGTCTAGGGCGCGGAGCCAGCCATTAAGCATTTCGCCTCCAACAGTGCCAAATCGCCCGCTTGCCACTGGGCGCAACGGTCGATCGCGCTAGGTAAAACCGGTTGTTCGCCCCGATCAAGCTGGGCTAATGGGGCTGCACCAATGTTGAATTGGCGAAACCGACGACTATCCAAAAAGTCCCGCTGAAAGCTCGATCGCTCCACTAACCAAAAATCCACGCCCGTTTCCGCCAAAAACCGGCGAATGGGGGCCCAACTGGGGGCAAATTGGGCGCTCACGAGTCGATCGAGCCGCCGCACCAGTTCTTGATAAAACCCCAGATGATAGGGCAGCAGATAGCCTTGGCCACCCACGTAGATCGATCGCCCCGCAAAGGCGGGCAGATTATCCCCCTCACGGGCCAAGGAAGCGACCAAGGTATCACGCGGTTGTTGTTGCAAAAAAGCGTAAAGCCCCGGAGCATTGCCTGGCACGTAGTTGGTGACCGGAAAGGCGTAATTTTGAGCCGTCAGAGCCGCTGGATAGGCCACAAACCACAGTACCAACAGGCCCGCCCCCAGCCCGGCCCCGATCGCCCGGGAGCCACCCCGCCGCAGCCGTTGCACCGCCCGCTCCAGCACCGCCGCGATCGCCAAACCCGCCACCAGCGCCGCCACCAGCCGCACCGAATGCTCCCCATACCGATTGGGCAGGTGCAATTTAAAGAGCAACCCATGGGCCGCCCCGAACCCGATCGCGGAGGACAGCAACAGATCGCCCAACAGGGGCAAGGCTTCTTGGGCCGATCGCACCAGGGGGAAGCGATCGCGCTGCCACCACAGCAGGGGCCACAACAGGCCAAACCAAACGCCCAAAGGCAACACCAGCACCGAATGGAAGGCCATGATCCGACACCATTCGGTGGGCAAAAAGCCACTGCGTTGGCCACAGGCCCAATAGTTCCAAGGATCCCGCGTGAAAAAGGCAGACCAACCCTTATCGGCCAAGGTGGGCATCGCTCGCGCCACGTCCACGGACAGCACCGGCCCAAAGGGAGAATCGCGCAGCAGGTAGGGAACCATGGTCACCACCAGCGCCCCCAAGCCCGCCAAGGCCACCCGCACCTCCGGGCGTTCCCAGGCCGCCCGCCAGCGCCAAGCAACCGATCGCCCCGATCGCAGCAATTGCAGTCCTAACGCGCCGCCCAGCACCAGGGCCACTTGCGGATAAAACAAAGCCAGCAGCCCGATCGCCCCCACCGTCACCCCTAACCACCGACGGGCGATCGCCCACAACCCCCACAGCAACAGGGGCCCCGCAAAGGCCGCTGGTGTGCCGGAAACCAAATCATCCCGCAGCCACAGGGCCTGCACCGCCAGCAGCCCACTCAACCCCGCCGCCAATGGAATCGGCCAGAGGGTCACCGCCAAGCCATAGGCTCCCACCGCCGCCAGCAGACTTAACCCCAAGGGCACAAATTTGTTAAACAGCAAAGGATCTAGCCCCAGCTTGGCCACCAAGCCATAGAGCCATTGGTAACCCGCCGGGGCCACGGACTGGAAATAGTCGGCAATCAGATCTTGGGGAAAGGCTTCTGGATCCCAAAAGCGTCGCATCCAAAACACATGCTGTCGGGCATCATCTTGGATCACATAGGGGCCCGCCAGGGCCTGTTGCAGGGCCAACCCGCCATAGGCCAGGGCCACGGCTCCGCAAAGGCCGCCCCAAAACCAGAGCCGTCGATCGCGCCCATGGGCGATCGGCTGAAAAAGAACGCTCCAAACTTGTGCCCAAAATGCCTGAATGGCCTGAGGGGGGTGATGGCCCGGTTCCTGTTGCACGCGCTGTCCTGCCCTGAAAAATCGTTGCCAAACCGCCGGAGAACCGCTAGCTAGGGGACATTTCCCGATCGGCGGCCCGCAGTTTGCAACAAAGGCACTTTAGCGCAGGACGATCGCCCCGACGGCCCTAACGCAGGTCGCTAGCGCAGGAAGCTATAAATCTGCTGGCTTTCCACATCTTGGCAAATGGTGGATGGTCGATGCCCGCTCGACAGCTTGTAGGTCAGGCGATCGAGCTTCACCTGTAGCCCGGCCATGGGGTCGCCCCCTTCACTGACCAAAAATTCCAGCCGCTGCACCGCTTGCCAGTCTGCCAACTGATCCAGGAGTTGGGCGATCGCCTCCAGGTAAGGATGGCCCGGTTCGCGATACCAACCGGCCATGGCCAAATTGGATTGGTCAAAGCCCAAATGCACAATCAGCGCCGGATTGCCAAACAGGGCCACCGCCACCGGCCGCGCCTCTTCCCGCAATCGCAAATCCCGATCGCTCACCAACTGTCGCAACTGGGCTAACCGTTCGTAGGCTTCGCTAGTGGTGGGGTGATCAGTCCAATGGAGGGCGATCGTCACCAGATAGGTTTGCAGCAGCAGATGCCCCAGTTTGGCCGCCTTGGTGGTCAGATAGCGCGTGTTGAAGGAGTTGGCCTCAATCAACAAGGGCACGCGATCGACCACTTCCAACCCATAGCCACGAACACCGGCAATTTTGCGCGGGTTATTGGTAATCAGCCGCACTTGACTAATGCCCAAATCGTTCAAAATTTGTGCGCCCACGCCGTAATCACGCAAATCCGCTGGAAAACCGAGCTTTTCATTGGCTTCCACCGTGTCAAAGCCCAAATCCTGCAAGGAATAGGCCTTGAGCTTATTAATCAGGCCAATGCCGCGACCTTCCTGGCGCAGGTAAACCACCACCCCTTCATCGGCCTGCTCAATCATTTTCAGGGCCGCGATCAGTTGCGCTCGACAGTCACAGCGCAAGGATCCCAGCGCATCCCCCGTTAGACATTCCGAATGCACCCGCACCAACACCGGGCGATCGTGGAAGGTGGCCGGGTCGCCCTTGACGATCGCCACATGGTCGGAACCGTCAATTTCGTTGCGATAGCCATAGATCTCAAACAGGCCAAACTCCGTGGGCAGTTTGGTGACCGTTTCCCGGATCACAAACCGCTCATGTTGCAGCCGATAGCTAATTAAGTCCGCGATTGTGGCGATTTTCAGGTCGTAGTGCTGGGCATAGTCAATCAGTTGCGGCAACCGGGCCATGGAACCATCGGGATTTTGAATTTCGCAAATCACGCCCGCTGGATAAAGCCCCGCCAGGCGAGCCAAGTCCACGGCCGCCTCCGTGTGCCCTGCCCGCTTCAGCACCCCCCCTTCACGCGATCTCAGGGGGAAAATGTGCCCCGGTCGCCGCAGATCTTCCGGCCGGGTTCGGGGGTCGATCGCCACTTGGATTGTTTTGGCGCGGTCTTCCGCTGAAATGCCCGTGCTCACCCCCAAGGCCGGCGAGGCATCAATGCTGACGGTGAAGGCCGTTTGGTTGCTGTCCGTGTTGTTGGTCACCATCAAGGGCAACTCCAACGCATCGAGCCGATCGCCCGTCATGGCCAGACAAATTAGCCCCCGCGCCTCCGTGGCCATGAAGTTCACCGCGTCCGCCGTCACCTTTTCAGCGGCGTAGATGATGTCCCCTTCGTTTTCGCGGTTTTCGTCATCCACAATCACCACGGGCCGCCCGGCCTTCAGGTCTGCCAGGATGGCGGGAATCGTGTCAAACACAAACGCGGGAACAGACTGGGGGACAGTGTGGTGGGTCATTGCGGCAGCAACCAAAGGCGAACAGCGCGTCTGTCGGCTAGAGGCTAGGACGGACGCTAATAAACAGTTACAGTTCTTAACTTATGGTCTCCATTGTATCTCCTGTAGCAGTTTCACCCGGCGGTGAATTGCGGCTTTTCTGATCCTGTGCGATCGCCCTGTATCCCCTAGGGGTGAGACCCCCTGCAACCGAACGCAGGAACACCGGCAAACGGTACTAGAATGCATGGCAACAAGCCGCGCGCACCCGCCGGCTGGCCCGCACCCAGCAGCACCGCGCCCGTCCACAGACACAGGCACCCACACAAGCAAAGGGAATCAGAAGCCGGATTATGAGTAATACAGACAAGATTCCAGTTGGCATCGTTGGCGCATCGGGCTACGGCGGCGTGCAACTGGTCAGAATTCTGTTAGATCATCCCCATGTGGAACTGACCTATTTGGGCGGCGAAAGCAGTGCCGGCCAAAGCTATGGGCAAGTTTATCCTCACCTGGCCCACCGCATTTCCCTGAAGGTGGAGTCGATCGACCTGGATGAGATTGCCCGGCGCTGTCGGGTGGTGTTTTTGGGGCTGCCCAACGGGATTGCCTGTGACTTGGCCCCTCAACTGGTCGATCGGGGCTGCAAGGTGCTGGATCTGTCGGCGGATTACCGGTTCCGGGATCTGAACACCTATGAAGACTGGTATGGCAAGAGTCGCAGCGATCAGGAAGTGGCGGCCATGGCGGTCTATGGGCTGCCGGAACTGAATCGCGAGGCGATCGCGGAGGCGAACCTGATTGGTTGTCCCGGCTGCTATCCCACGGCCAGCCTGTTGGCCCTGCTGCCCCTGCTGAAACAGGGGATTATCATTCCGGAAACGGCGATCATTGATGCCAAGTCCGGCACGTCCGGCGGCGGTCGCCAGGCCAAAACCAACATGTTGTTGGCAGAAGCGGGCGGTTCCTTTTCTGCCTACGGGGTCGGTCGCCATCGCCACACGCCGGAAATTGAGCAAATTTGCACGGATTTGGCAGGCCATGAAGTGCGGATTCAATTCACGCCCCACCTGATACCGATGCCGCGCGGCATTTTGTCCACCGTCTATGCCACCCTCCGCGATCCGGGCCTGGTGCGCGAAGACCTGCTGACCATCTACAACGCCTTCTATCGCAACAGTCCTTGGGTGAAGGTGTTGCCCAGTGGGGTCTATCCCCAAACCAAGTGGGCCCTAGGAACCAACCTTTGCTATTTGGGTGTGGAGGTGGATCCACGCACCGATCGGGTGATTGTGTTGTCGGCGATCGATAACCTGATGAAGGGCCAATCGGGTCAGGCGGTGCAGTGCATGAACCTGATGTTGGGCTTGGATGAAACGATCGGGTTGCCCCAGTTGGCGTTCTATCCCTAGGCTTGCTCCCGAAGCTTGCTCCGGAAATGGTCGATCAATCTTGGTTTTCCCAACCCCTTTCCCATGGCCGGAAAGGGGGCGGAAACCGCTGAGGATCAGGATCCAAATCAGCGGTCAAAATCTGGTTAGGTTCGGGAATTGCACCAATCAGCGCGATCGCACCCGATCTCCAGCCAGCGCTAGACTTCGTTAGGCTAAATCCATCCCGATCGACCGCAGCAAAATAAGGTGATAGCGCATGGCCGCGACAGATTTTAAGGATTACTATGCGGTGCTGGGTCTGACCAAAACCGCCAGTGCCGAGGAAATCAAGAAAACCTATCGACGGTTGGCGCGCAAATACCACCCGGACTTGAACCCGGGCGACAAACAGGCGGAGGCGCGGTTCAAGGAAGTGAACGAGGCCTATGAAGTCCTGTCCGATGCGGACAAGCGCCAAAAGTACGATCGCTTTGGTCAATATTGGCAACAGGCCGATCGCGCCGGTCAAGCCTGGGGAGGAACCGGGGCCGGGGGAGCCGGGTTTGATGATTTTGAGTTTGGCCGCTACGGCAGCTTTGATGAATTTATTAATGAGCTGCTGGGACGGTTTGGCGGGCCAGGGGCCGCCGGGACGCGATCGAGCAGCTACAACTATCGCAGCGGCACAGGCAGCAACTACAGCGGCAATTACAACAGCAGCAATTTTGGGGGTGGCTTCTCCGGCTTTGGGGATGTGGGCGGCTTTGGCCCCCAATCGGCCGCGGGCGATCGGGAAGCCACTTTGGCCCTGTCCTTTGGCGAAGCGTTTAATGGCACGCAAAAGCGCCTGAGCCTGGGAGCCGAAACCATCACCGTGCGCATTCCTCCCGGGGCCAAACCGGGCAGCAAAATTCGCCTCAAGGGCAAGGGGCAATACGACCCCTACAGCCGTCAACGGGGAGATCTGTACCTGAAGGTCAGTCTCAATAGCCACAACTTTTTTCAATTTGAGGGCGATACCTTGGTTTGCGAAATCCCGATCGCCCCAGATGAGGCGGTGTTGGGAACCAAGGCCGATGTGCCCACCCCCGATGGGTTGGTGACCATGAATGTGCCAGCGGGCATCAAGTCAGGTCAAACCCTGCGGTTGCGGGGCAAGGGTTGGGTTGAACCCAGCGGCAAACGAGGGGATTTGTTGGTGCGGGTGGCGGTGACTTTGCCCAGTTCACCCACGGCGGCCGAGCGGGCCGCCTATGAACAGGTGCGGGCGGCGCGATCGACCGATCCCCGATCGCACCTGCGCTCTGTTCAGCTTTAAGCGTTTTTAGGCATTTTTAAGCGTTGCCAAACCGGTCGATTAACCCTAGCAGGGAACCATCGATCGAACCGTGGTGGCAAAGTTCGCCAAGATCCGCAGGCCCGCCGCCGCTGACTTTTCCGGGTGAAACTGCACCGCCATCACATTGGGCCGACCGGAACCGAGCGCTTCGCAGTGAATGGCGGCCGTCACCGTTTGGCTGCCGTGGGTGGTCGTGGCGGCGATCGCCCCTGGATCCGCCGGATCCACATAGTAGGAATGGACAAAATAGGCCCAGGGCAGCGGCTCCAACCCTTGCCAAAGCAGGGATGTGGGTTGGGTGAGGGTCAATTGATTCCAACCCATGTGGGGGATGGTGATTCCTGGTTCTGGCTGAAAAGCCCGCACGGAGCCGGGCACGATGCCCAGACCCGGTTCCCGGCCCTCGCTGCTGGTTTCAAACAGCATTTGCAAACCCAAACAAATGCCCAAGAAGGGTTTTCCTTGGGCGATCGCCTGGCGAATGGGCGCTTCCAATCCCCGATCGCGCAGTTGCTGCACCGCCGGATCGAAAGACCCGACTCCCGGCAGGACGATCGCATCGGCGCGATCGATCACCGTTGCCGAGTCAGTCACGATCGGCTCAACTCCCGCCTGGGTTAGCCCCTTGCAGGCGGAATGCAAGTTGCCCATATCGTAATCGACCACGGCAATCGTTGTCATAGGACACCAAACCCCTGCAATTGCTGCAATTGTATTGACTGAAACTGTGATTTTGATGACGGGCGATCGAAAGCGATTTCAATCATCCAAATCATTCAAAAGATCGAAACCACTGAAATTATAGGTTTGAAATGGCGCAATCTCCCTGGCTGATCACCTCCTTTCAAACTTGGTTACCCCATCAGAAATCCAACGCCTCCGATGATTTGCTGGCTTTGCTGATCGAACAATGGCAACTGCCCCCGCAGGCGATTTGCTTGCGGCAATTACCCGTTGATTTTGATCTGGCTCCTCAGCGGGTGATTGGGGCGATCGAGCAACATCGTCCTCGGAAAATCCTGTTGTGTGGCATGGCTGAGGGGCGATCGCACCTCTCCCTCGAAGCCCAAGCTAGCCAAGGGGGCAGTCGGTTAGCAACGGGTTTTCATTTGCCGCAACTGTTGGCGGGCACTGAGTGTTCTGAAATTAGCTTTGATGCAGGAAATTTTGTTTGCAATGCGCTCTATTACCGAGTCTTGCAATGGCTGTTGCTCCATCGTCAATTAGCCAAGGCTCTGTTTATCCATGTGCCGGTTTTGACCCTTGAAAACCAAGGAAAAATCGCAGCGGATTTTCGTCAAATTTTGCACAACCTAGAGCACGATCGCCAAGTTTGATCCCTTGCGAGTTTATTCAGTCTTATCCTTCACCAATCGCCCATCTTCCATATACAGCAGTCGATCGGCAATATCCAAAATTCGGTTATCGTGAGTAACCAACAAAATGGTGCAATCTCGCTCCTTGGCCAAGCGTTGCAAAATTTCCACCACATCCCGCCCCGACTTGCGATCGAGCGCGGCCGTTGGCTCATCGGCCAAAACAATTTTGGGAGAACTCACCAGGGCCCGGGCGATCGCCACCCGCTGTTTTTGTCCCCCTGAAAGCTGCTCGGGATAATAGTCCAATCGCTCTCCCAAGCCCACCGCCGTCAACATTTCATCCACCAGCCGATCGCACTCTGCATCGGTGTAATGGTCATGTAATTCCAAGGACAAGCGGACATTTTGGCGAGCTGTTAGAAAGCTCAAAAGATTATGGGCCTGAAAAATATAGCCAATGTTGCAGCGAGTTCTTAGAAGCTGTTCTTTGCTAGCTCCACACATTTCTTGACCCAAAATTTTCAAGCTCCCTTCATGGGCCGATCGCAACCCTCCCAACAGGGTCAATAGGGTGGTTTTCCCAGAGCCAGATGGCCCCGTCAGCAACACAATTTCACCCGCTTGAATGGTCAAATTAATGTCATAAAGCACCTGTTTTTTGAGATCGCCATTGCCAAAATAGTGATTCAAATCCTGAATCGTAATGGCATTAGCTTGGCTAGATGGTTGCCCAAGGACTTGATTCGTAACCTGATCCATGACCTGATCCATAACCTAACCCTCTGCTAGATTGATCTCTCCAAAAGTGGGCAAAAATCCTGAGTGGGCAAAAATCCTTAGAAAATATCCGCTGGATCCGCTTGATAAAGCTTTTGCATGGCAATCACGCTGGAGGCGCTGCACATGGCAACGGTCAACACAAAAACGGTGATGGCGCGATCGAGCTGCATGAAAATCGGCAAAAGGGTAGCGGAATAGGTAATTTGATATAAACCCATTGCCAAAACCATGCTGGGTAAAAAGCCAATTACTGCCAAAATTAAGGCTTCAGTAATCAGGACGCGCACCAGAAAAACGTTGCTGTAGCCCATGGCTTTCATGGTGGCAAATTCCGACAAGTGATCGGACACATCGGAATAGAGAATCTGATAAACGATCACGATGCCCACAATGAAGCCCATGATGACCCCGAGACCAAAAATGAAACCAATACCGGTTCCTTCGGCCCAATATTGCTTTTCAACGTTGGCAAATTCTTCAACGGTTAAAACTCGCACATCCTTGGGCAAAAAGGCGGACAGTTTGCGTTGCATCACCACCGGATCGCTACCCGGTTGCAGTTGAATTAACCCCACTTCAATGTTGCTGGCGGAGCGATCGGGAAACAAATGTAAAAAGGTGGAATCACTGACGATCGTGTTGCCATCCGCCGCAAACGATGCCCCCAAGGTGAAAGTACCGCTGACGTTCAAGAGCCGATCGCTCAACTCCACTTCTAAACCCTGGGGCGACCGGGCTAACCAATCGGCCACCATGCCATATTCCGGTCGTCCCGCTTGGTCAAACAAAACGGTCTTCAGCAGGGTGATTTCGGTAAGTTGCTGTTCCACTTCCGGCAGCTTGAAACTGGGCTTTCCAGGTTCGACTCCCCAAACCAAAATGGCGCGACTTTCACGGGTTTCTGGATTGCGCCATTGGCCGGTGTTGATATAAATAGAACTCACCTCTTTCACTTCGGGCAGTGCGCGAGCTTGATAGAGCCGTTCGCGTTGGAAGCTTTTAACAGAAAAAAGTGTCCGAAACTGGGGATTAATGAGGACTAAATCCGCATCCAGGTTGAGGTGAGGCTTGATGGCTGCGTCGTATAGGCCACTTTGGAACCCCAACTGCATGAACATCAAAATATCAGCAAAGGCAATGCCAGCAATGGCTACAACGAGGCGGCTTTTTTGGCGTACCAATAATAGCCAAGAAAGGGGAGTTTTTTTGGGCATGGGATCGGTTGCAACGCTAGCAAGCGCGCTGACAAAAGAATTGATTCAGTAACAATCAAATGACCATTAATCAAATGACCGCCAATTAGCGAGTTAGCGAGTGTCGCCCGTGCCGGTTTCGATGCTCACTTCCACTTGTAAATTGGTGAACGATCGCACGCGGGCCGTGCTGGCCGGATCGAGCAAAATGCGCACTTCCACTACCCGTCGATCGAGGTTTTCGCCCGGCTGATTGCTAAACACGTTTTGTCGCAACACTTGCAGTCCCACTTGGGCCACCGTGCCGCGCAAGCTGCCCTGAATCGCTTGGCCCACAACGGTTGCTGGTTGGCCAACGCGCACCAACCCCACATCGGTTTGGTAAACCTCCGCCACGGCCACCATTCGATCGGTCTGAGCCAGATCAAGCAGACCGTCATCACCAATCTTTTCGCCCGCCCGGGCATGGATCTTCAAAATTTGCCCATCGCTGGGGGCCCGCAGATAAGCCCGTTCCAAGGCCGCCGCCGCCCGATCGCGCGCGGCCCGGGCCGCCGCCACTTCCGCCAAGGCCGTGCGCACATCCACTGTCCGCACTTCCGCCACACTGCTGAGGGTGGACTTGGCCTCTTGCCATTGTTGTTGGCCCGCCCGCTCAACCCGACTCAGCACCGCCGTGGCCTCTTGCACTTCCTGGCGACCGGTGCGATCGAGCCGGTTCAGTTCCGCCCGGGCTTCCTGAAGCTGCCGAAACAAAGTTTCCACCGACAGCCGCTTGGCATCGTACCGGGAGGCAGATTCCGCCCCTTCCTGATAAAGCGCCTCGTAGCGCCGATATTCCGATTGGGCATTGGCTAACTCCGCTTCCAAACGGCGAACGGCGGCCGACTGTTGGGCCAACTGCCCTTGCCACTGGGCCCGCAACCGGCTGAGCTGGGCTCGTTGAGCGTCGGTGTTCCCTTGCCATTCTGCTTGCACTCGGTTCACGGTGGCCCGCTGGCTGTTGATGTCGCCGGTTTTGGCTCCGGCCTTCACTTGGGCCAAGCGAGCCTCAGCCACCTGCACTTGGCGGTTCGCTTCGTTATATTCGGCGGCCAACACGGTTTCCGAAGCCAACAAGGCCACCACTTGCCCCGCCCGCACCTGATCGCCCTCCCGCACACGCAACTCACTGACCCGATCGCCATCCAGCGCCAAGGGAGCTGCCAACCGCACCACCTCCGACTCCGGCTCCAGCCGCCCCAGGGCCGTCACGCCCGATCGCACCACCGGGCCCGGGGTTGAGCTTTGGGCCTGCTGCTCTGCCGTGGCCCGGTTCCACTGCGACAGCCCGATCGCCCCCAGGGCAATGCTTGCCGCCGCCGCGCTAGCCGCCAGAGCCAGCGTGTTGAAATTCCTGAACTTTACAATCACGATTGGTTTGCTCCCAATAGCCCGCTAGCATCTTGGACATCAAAACTGCCTGTTCCGCCAAGTCCAACTGCTCACCCAAAAGCATTCGGCGGTACAGCAAGCCACTCACCCAAGCCAAAAAACACTCCAAAACCGGACGATCGTGAATTCCCAAAAAGTCCGCCAGCGCCTGAACATAGCGATCGTGGGCCCCCTGAATCAAGGGATTTTTGCGCACCACTTCCCCCTGGTGGCGGCAAAACTCCGCAATTAACAGATCCTGCTGGCGAAAATATTCCTCGTTGTCAATCACGCAATTCATCACCACCACAATTCGTTCGGCCAGGGTCAGCGGATGGCTCAACTGACTGAGCACTTGCTCTCCCGTATCCTCCAAGCTCAGGTAGTCCATGAGTTGGATGAAAAGGTCTTCTTTGCTCTCGAAATAGTGGTAAAGGGTTCCGGTAGAAACACCGAGTCCCTTGGCAATTTCCCGAATCGTGAGTGCGTGGTAGCCCCGTTCGGCAAACAAAGCAAAGCAACGACTCAGGAGTTCTTGGCGATAGCTCTCGTGATCAACAATTTTGGGCATTGGCTCAATACGCAAGTGTTTTTAATCGGTTTTTGTGCGGCCACACTACCTCACCTGCGCAGAATTGGCACTGAAATTGGCATTGAAATCGACATTGTGTAATGCATGATCAGGGGTCGATCGATGCCTAATGAGTGTCGTATTCATGCCGAATCGATGCCTGAGCAATGCTGAATCAAGGAGTTCATCAGTGAAATCACTAGCAACTTATTGAGGAATACTCTCGATTAGTTCCCTAGAGCAATTCTCTTGGGGGTTGTTTTCAGAAACGGCGATCAAGAATGGTTGGTCATTGTTTTCAGGCTTGGATGACTGAATTTTGTAACCGAAATGGTGGCAACTTGGGACGAATCCTCAGCCGAAAGATTCAAGACCAAAAGATTTGCATTTAATTTGCATCTTCAGGACTCGAACCCTCGACATGGGGTCGCAGGCTGCCAGTTGATGAGTTGAGGGTTGGGGTTCTGAACTCGGATTTATTTTAAATCGAACGTTCGTTATTTTTCTAGTCCCCAACTCAAATTTTTGTCAAAATTTCCGGATAGTAGATTTTCGGCTGATTTTCTGGGGCAGCGCCCCGATCGCCCTAACCCTCGCATTGCCGACCCGACACATTTCCCAGGGCGCTGGGTGGGAATGGATAGACTGGAGACGGAGATTGCAATCTATCCATTGCCACTCCTTGCAGCCATTGAGAATCAGTCGTCATGACCATCTGGGTAAACGAACAAATGGATCCCGCAGGCATTTCCCATGCTTGCATTGCTTCTACCAGCGAAGAACAGGCCCAGGCCTGCTATGAGTCTTTCCAAGAAAATCTGACCGATGAACAGCGCCAGGAGGGTTGGGTGGTGACCATGCGCACCGTGGATTCTTGGGATGATGTGCCCGTGGCGGCCCTGAAGCTGAGTGTTTAAGCCGGTTCAGTCGATCGCCCCTTGATTCGCCTTAGTGCTGTCTGAAGTGCGGTCTGAGCCTATGCAGCAGCCCAGATCAAATCCAGATCAAATCCAGATCAAATCCAGATCAAATTTTGAACCGGTGGTTTTGAATCTGTGGTTCACGGATTCGAGGCCGACCCTAGGGGGCGATCGAGATACAATCAGGCCGTTCGGTGCTATTTCTGTGCCATTGCACCCTGTGCCATCACAGATCGGCTTTTGCAGCGCGCTCCTGCCGAACCACACCCACCCTCTTTTTCTGACAAGCTCTGTCGTTTGTTTTTAGGTATCAGCAACAGCGAGGCAAGCCATGGATCGCCAAGACATTCGGGAACGGTTAGGCAACATTGATCAAATCCGCGACATCTTGGTCGGCTCCCAGCTTCGCGACTATGAAAATCGCTTTGCGCAAATGGAGTCGGAACTCAATCTGTTGCATCAGGATTTGCAGGATCGGATTGAGGAGGTGAAGGTTTCCCTCTCAACCCAATTGCAAGCGTCCCTGGAGGCGCTGGATAAGCGGTTGAAGGGGTTCACCACCAAGATGCAAGAGGAAACCACGGACTTGCAGCAACAGAACGATCGCCTGGGTCGGCGGGTTCAGGCCATCTTTGAGGAGTTGGATCGAGCCTTTGAGGAAAAAACCACGGCGATTGATGGCCGTTTGAACGAAAGCCGCGACAAGCTGCAAGAGGACATTCGCACCCTGCGTACTCAAATTTTTGAGGAGCTGGATACGCGGTTCTCGTCCTTGCGCGATAACAAAGTGGAGCGCGAGACTTTGGCGGAGTTGATGTTTGAGCTGGGAATGCGCCTGAAGGGTCAGGATGTGGTTCCGGCGTTGCAAGCGGCGATCGATCCGCCAAGTGCCCTGTCGGTGGAGTTGGTGTCGCCGGAGGGTTAATCAGAGGGTTAGTCAACGGTTAACCGGACTGGGGCGCAACAATCATGCGGGCCGGTTCGCCAATCCTGGCCGATCGGGCATTGGGCCAACGGTGGGTTTTTCTCAGGAAGATTTCCTAGACTGGATGGAACCCGTTGTCACTGTTGGATTGAGTTGGTTGGAGTGCTGGCCCTATGCCCGATCGCAATCATTCCGAGTCGGAGCCGGTGGAGGATTGGCTAGATCTGCTGAGTCAGTTGGGCCGATCGTCTCAGTCGCCCACGGAGCGGCCACCCAGTTCGATCGCCCCGCAACCCCAAGGTTCGGTGGCGAGCCGTCTCGCAGTTCCTGATGAAACACTGCAAGGCCGAGCGGGATCCGACTTAACAGGATCTCGCTCGACCTTGGTAGAAGCCGATTTGGCCGCCGACTTAACAGCCGATTTGGCAGAAAACCTGGCAGGAAACCTGGCAGAAAACCCAGCAGATCGTGATGAGTTACCGATCAATCCATTTGGGGCCGATCCGGATTTGTTGACCCCGCCTTCGCCCGCAACGGGGCGATCGGGGCAAGATACAACCACCAAAGCAGGGAACGGGGCCAACGGCAACGGCGCACCCTCCGAAGGCAACGGCAGCTCAGGGGAAGATGCCTGGGAGCAATTACAATCGCTGCTGATTGGTGACAACTTTGTCCGCGTGGAAGATCGGGTGGAAGCCCTGCGCGGCAAAATGCAACGGGTTCAGCAGCAGGTGGATGCGATTGAGTCCCTGCTGCAAAATGCCGATCAACTGGTGGCGCACCTATCGCCCCTGATTGCGCGGTTGATTGAACGGCGGGTGCTGGATGCCCGCGAAGAAATTTGCCAAGCCCTGTTGCCCACGATCGATCGCCTGATTTATGAGCGATCGCTTCAGGATCGACAAGCCATGGCCGAGGCGATCGCCCCTGTGCTGGATGCGGCGATCGTCCAGCGAATGCAAGATGCTCCCGCTGATTTGGCCCTGGCGATCGCCCATGCCATTGCGCCCGAAACCGCCTCCGCCATGCGGGAGCAGTACCAGCTTGATGCGGACTCGATGATTCAAGCCCTTGGGCCCATGATGGGGGCTTCAATCAAAGAGCAAATTGCCCTAGAACGGGATGCCATGGTGGATGCGCTTTATCCCGTCATTGGCAACACGATCGCCAAGTACATGAAAGACGCGATCGACTCCATCAACGAAAAGGTGCATAACACCCTGAGCATGGAAGGGGTGGGCCGCAAGATGCGAGCCAAAATGCAAGGGGTCTCCGAAGCGGAGCTGATTTTGCGGGAAGCCATGCCCTATCGGGTACAGGCTGCTTTTTTGATCCACAAGGCCTCGGGTCTGGTGATGAGCGAATGTCAATCCACTGACCAAGATCCCCTCGAAGGGGACATGCTGGCGGGAATGCTCACGGCCATTCGTAGCTTCGTGAATGATTGCATGGTGCAAGATGGCAACGTGTCCGAATTGCACGAAATTCAGTACAACGATTCGCAAATTGCCATGGAGGTGGCCGGTTACTGCTATTTGGCGGTGATTGTGAAAGGTCAACCGTCCAAGGGCTTCTACCGTCAGTTGCGATCGACCCTGGAGCGGTTGGTGGAACGGTACGATCGCCCCCTGCAATCCTTTGATGGCGACTCCCGCACCCTGCCGGCCCCCGTTCACACGGCCGTGACCGGTTTGGTGCGCCCCATCCAACGGCGTTCGTACCTGAACCTAAATCGGCGGGGTGGGTTTCCTTGGGCCCTGACGGGGCTAATTTTGGTGCTGAGCGCGGCGATCGCGGCCCCCTGGATTTGGTGGAACTATCAAAACCAGCGCAACCGAGGCCTGTTGGCGGCCGTGCAAGGGGCCCTGAATACCTCTCCCCAATTGGCGGTGTATAACCTATCCGTTGATTTACAAGGCGATCAGTTGCGATTGCGGGGCAAGGTTCCCTATCCTTGGCTGCGATTCCAGGCGGAACGCACAGCCACCGACACCTATCGGGCGATCGACCCAAAACGGTTTCAGCAAGCCACACCCCCCAAAAATCAAATCATTGCCGTGCAGTTGCCCACGGATCCCATTCTGGCGGCTGCCGAGGTGCAGCGGATTGCCAAAACCTTGAACCGGGATGGCAACGTGGTCAACGCTAGCTACAGCATCGATGCGCAATCCGGCGGAACGGTCACCGTCACCGGCTCCGCCCGCAGCCGAGCCGAAGCCAGCGCGATCGCGGCGGCCTTTGAGCGGGTTCCCGGCACCAACCGTGTCGTCAATTCGTTGCAAATTGTGATTCCGAGTCTGACCGTTCGGTTGTACTTTGAGTTAGGAGCCGATCGATTCGTTGATGTCGATATTGCCGGCAAAATCGACCCCATTCGCCAATTCCTGCAAAGTTATCCGGATCTGAACCTGCGCGTGGTGGGCCACAGCGCCCCCACCGAACCGAATGCGTCGGCCCTGGCCTTGCAGCGAGCGCAATTGGTGCGATCGGCCCTCATTAGCCGAGGCATTTCGGCCCAGCGGCTAGTGCCCAGTGCCCAGGTTGGGCCCCCGCCGGATGTGACCCAAGGCGATGGGGAATGGATGAGTCGTTGCGTGCGCTTTGAAGCAATCCCAGCGCCTTAAATTCCTGATCCATTCCCCATCCATCGTGAAGCCAATCGATTCACGACTCGATTCACGATGTTCCTCCCTGGCTTGCCCATGAATGAGCCATCGCTTCGGTTTGCTGGATTTGCCTGCTATGTTCGACCAGCTTGATCTGCATCATTAACCCGCTGGAACAAGGCTCCTGAGCAATTCCCTTGCTTTGAATCATGTCCTGAGTTGCCCATCCGCGATCGCCAGGGGGCCCGAAAATCGGGAGTTTTGCCGTTGAATTTCGGCCAGTTTCCATCCTGTCTTCTACAATCGGCCCAGTCGCCGGTGCGTTTGCCAACCCCCTAAAGCCATGCAAACCCTTTCAAAAAAAATTTGTTTGGTCGGTGATTATGCAGTTGGCAAAACCAGCCTGATTCGTCGATTTGTGGATCGGCAATTTAGCGATCGCTACTTGTCCACCATTGGGGTAAAAATCTCGCGGAAGATTGTGCCCGTGCCGCTGCCAGATCTGTCCCTCGATCGGGCCTCTGAGCGGCCGGAGCCGATGGAATTGCAGTTGCTGATTTGGGATGTGGAGGGCCAAACCAAGTTTCAGCGGATTGCCCCCAGCTATCTTCAAGGATCCTCTGGGGCGATCGTCGTGGCCGATGCCACCCGCCCCGACACGGTTAGTCATCTGCGCGACCATGCCAATTTAGTGCGATCGGTCTCGCCCACCAGTGTCGTGATTCTGGCCATCAACAAAGTCGATTTGATGGACGAGTCCCATAAACACCATCTACAGCTTCAGGTGGAAACCCTCCTGGCCGGCGTGACCTACTCGCTCTATTGGACTTCCGCCAAAAGTGGCAGCAATGTGGATGAGATCTTTAGTGAATTAGCCCTGTCCATGGTGCAGCCAGCCATCAGCCGGGGCCGATAGCTGACTGGGCGTTGGTTTTGGCTTAGGTTTTGGCTCAGGTTTGGCTCACTCAGTGCGAATGATGCAAGTTGAGCAAAAACTTAGCAAGAACTCAGCACGAATTCAGCACGAATTCAACGCCAAATTAAATGCCAATTAAGTGCCAATTGAATGCAAGCTAAGCGCGGGTCAACACTGCCGGGGCCGTTTGGATGGGCACCACATCTAGGCGATCCTGACTGGCGCAATATTCCAAATCCTCCAGCAAACCCAGCCGCAGCAAGCGTTGGCCGTGGCTTGCCTGGTGAAACAGTTGCAGCAGTCGATCGCGCCATTGGTCATAGAGCGCCAACGCCGCCACGGCCTCATCGTTGCCGAACCAATCTGAGTCCTGACCTAGTTTTTCCAACAGGGCAGAAATAATCGCACCAGCGCAGACCGTATCTTCCAGGGAAAAGCTGCCTTCCCAGCCGGAAGCGGTCATCCAGAGGGTGGCGGGTTGTTGGGCCAACACAAAGTCCACGATCGCCCGTCGATTCACCAGGGCCGCCGCCAAAACAACCGGGGCGTTTTGGATGGTTTGCAGGGCCCGAGTGCCGTTGGTGGTGCTCATGAACAGGCGTTTGCCCGCCACCCGATCGGGGGTACAGTCTAGGGGAGAGTTGCCCAAATCACAGCCTTCCACGGTTTTGCCGCCCCGCTCGCCAATCCGAATGCGACGATCGGCCGGCCAAGCCTCGCTGGTGGTCATCAATTCTTCAAGGGTGCAAAAGGCCTGAACCGATTCCGCTCCGGCGGCCAGCGCTGTGGCGATCGTGGTCGTGGCTCGCAACACATCAATGGCGATCGCACAGTCCGGCGCTGGGGTCGTCGGCGACTCGCTCCCCGAAAATTGGGGGGTTAACTCCGGGGTATGAAATACAGAAATCTTCACAGAACAGATTTCTTTACAGAACGCAACGACACCCTTTAGTGCATCACGATGGGGGCGATCGCGCAAGCATGGTCAACCCCAAGATGTTCTGGGAATTGTGGATCGGCGCTGAGCCTAAAGGGCCGGAATTTCGTTTGGTTTTGGGAGGATTTTCCCCATCAGCCGACGAAGATCCTAAGGAGGGGATGATCAACGGGAATTAACCATAAGCAACTAGGGTTAATTCGGGCTGGCCGGAATGTTGCTTCAGAACGTCATCGAAGATGATTCAACCAGACCATTCAACCAGACCATTCAATCCGTGACCAGAAGATGGCCATGGGGCGCTAAATTCAGCTAAATTCAACCGATGGTTGACGGCGGCCCGTTGCGGCCAGCCATTGAGCGAAGTCATGGGGTCAGGCATTTAGAGTCACCATTAAGACCCATAACTGAGCGTAGGAGAATGGGGCGATCGCCCCGTCCCGAACCGCCGAAACCCAACCGCAATTCGTCAAGACTCTGGGTGTTTCATCTGCCATCTAGGACAGAATCTTGCTAGGCTCAAAGAACCATGCCAACTAACTCTCCGGCAATGCAAACTGAAACCTTTACAGAGCTTTTTCCATTGTTCAATGCGGCCAGTCAAGAAACGCTCGATTGGCTGTTGGCGGCCGCAGTCGAGCATGATTACCCCGCAGGACGCGCCGTTTTAATGGAAGACTCTTGGGGAAATGCGGTCTATTTCATTGCCTCCGGATGGGTGAAAGTCCGTCGGCTCTCGGGTGACAAAGACATGACCTTGGCCATTTTGGGTCAGGGTGACTTTTTTGGAGAAATGGCCATCTTGGACGAATCGCCTCGATCGACCGATGTGTTGGCCCTGAGCGAAGTGGAACTATTTAGCATCTCCGCTCAACGATTTGTCCAAACCCTGTTTAAAGATTCCCAGCTACACCACCGACTGCTGCAACTCATGGTGCGTCGGGTTCGGAATGCCAACACCCGCTTGCAGTTGCGCCGAAAACCGAGCGCCGTCAAATTAGCAAACACCTTGGCTTCTTTGGCCGATGACTACGGACAACCGGCCGATCGGGGACGCGACATTCTGAATATCCCGATCAAGGATTTGGCAGAAGTCAGTGACATTACCCTCGAAGAGACCGCCAAAATTATGGCGAAGCTACAAGAAAAAGGTTGGGTGAAGATCGATCCGCACGAAAAAATTATGCACTTGCCCTTTTTGCCACAGTTACGACAACTGGCAAGCCAAGGTTAGTGAGAGGCTATTGAGCGGCATGGTCAGATGGCATGGTCAGTTTGTTGCTGACCATTTCCTCTGTTGTGATTGCATTCTGTTGATGACGTTTTCTCTTTCTCCAACCCATGACCCAAGCAATTGCCACCCCGCCCGATCGTCGAGCAGCCCAGTTGCCACGGTTAACTTATCAAGTGGCCATGCCCGAGCCACAAACCCACCTTTTTGAAATTGAACTGGTGTTGGAGGGTTGGCAAAGCACCACCTTAGATCTCAAGTTTCCCGTTTGGACTCCCGGTTCCTATCTGATTCGGGAGTATGAACGGCATCTGCAAGACTTCAGTGCTTGGGGGGCAAACCAACAGCAACTGCTGTGGCGAAAGCTGGCTAAAAATCACTGGCAAGTGGCGATCGGGCAGTTAGAAACGGTCACCATTCGCTATCGGCTGTTTGCTAACGAATTGACCGTGCGCACGAACCATCTCGATCGCACCCATGCCTACTTCAACGGGGCAGCCACGTTCCTCTATCCCGTTGGGGGGTTGGAAATTCCGTTGCAAGTGACTATTGCCCTGCCCCGATCGGACTGGCAAGTGGCCACTGCTCTGCCCTTGGTCAACGATCAAGGAACCCACAAAACCTTTCAAGCGGCCGATTTCGATCAACTGGTTGATAGTCCCTTTGAAATTGGAACCCATCAACTGCATCGCTTTGAAGTGCTGGGTAAATCCCATGAATTAGCGATTTGGGGTAATGGCAACCTGGAACCCCAATCGATCCTTGAGGACTTTGAAAAAATCATCAAAGTTGAAGCTAACCTATTTGGCGGCCTGCCCTACGATCGCTACCTATTTATTTTGCATCTCACCGGTCAGGGCTATGGCGGACTAGAGCATAAAAACTCCTGCTCGCTGATTTATAACCGCTATGGATTCCAGCAAACGGAAAAACGCCATCAGTTCATGCAACTGGTGGCCCATGAGTTTTTCCATCTTTGGAACGTGAAGCGGATCCGGCCCAAAGAGCTAGAAACCTTTGATTATGATGCAGAAAACTACACGCCGTCTCTGTGGTTTTGCGAAGGAACCACCAGCTACTATGATTTGCAAATTCCCTGCCGTGCGGGTATTTATGGACGAGCAGATTTCCTAACACAATTGAGCAAGGAAATTACTCGCTATCTGAATACACCGGGACGGTTAGTTCAGCCTTTGGCCGAATCGAGCTTTGATGCTTGGATTAAGCTTTATCGGGCTGAAGCCCACAGTGGCAATAACCAAATCTCCTATTACCTGAAGGGAGAAATGGTTTCCTTGCTATTGGATTTAAAAATTCGGGCTAAGTTTGACAATGCTCGATCGCTCGATGATGTTTTGCAACGCCTGTGGCAAGCATTTGGCCAACCAGAAGTGGGCTTTACCGCTCAACAATTGGAGTCCATTATTGCTGAAGTGGCTGAAGAAAACCTGAGTGATTTCTTCCATCGCTATTTGCACACCACCGAAGAATTGCCACTCCAAACCTATCTGCAACCCTTTGGCTTAGAGCTAAGGGGAATTGTCGATCGCGCAGTTCCCCACTTGGGTTTGCGTTTGGCCACCGAGCAGGGCCGCGAAATGGTGAAATTCACCGAAGCTCAATCCCCCGCCCATCACGCGGGCATCGATCCTGGTGATGAAATCCTGGCTCTGGATGGCATTCGGTTAGCAGCGGGACAATTGCCCGATCGCCTCCGAGACTATCAACCGGGCGATCGACTCACTATCACCTATTTCCATCAGGATCAACTCCAATCCACCACCGTAGAACTGGCTGATCCCAAGCCCAGTCGCTATGAAGTTGCCCCTCTCAAAGACATCAGCCCGCTGCAAGAACAACTCCTCGCCGGTTGGTTAGGAGCTGCCTAGGGAATGCGGTTCGTTATGCAAAAAGCGGGAGCTACTTCAGATCTTGAAGCTGGACTCCCGCTGGCGAGACGGATCTTAGTGATGGATCTTAGCGATTGAAAGGAATGCCGAAGAGGCACGAAACTGGCAAGCAAGTCACGGAGCCTGATCCTTGGGCTAATTCCCACCGGAACTAACCCCTACAGATTCGAGAATCGATCCAAGAATCTGGGGATGGAACCGTAACTATTCAGCCGCGCCTTCGTCGCCCACAACCACAGGAGTGATGTTGACGATTTTGCCGCCCAACCGCAGAATCCGTTGCATTTCTTGGTTCATGCGGCTATAGGGAACGTTAATGAAGATACTGCCGCTATTGCGCACAGAATAGGACTGGCGATCGGTTTGGTCATTTTGAGCCAAACCCGTCACTTCATAACGGAACACACGGGCCCCAGCAGTGGTGTTGGCCGACGAACCCGCAAGCGCTTGACCGAGCATAAACTCTCCCTCAAACTGTTAAAAAACTTCGCAGTTAAATGTCGCAGTTTAACTGTGGAATACTGTCTTTTTCAAGACGATAGAAAACGAGGTACAACGCATGAATGAATCATGATCATTGCACCTCGTCAATCGCAACCACTACAAGCAAACAGGAGCAAGCAAACAAGTCCCAGCCATTCATGGTTTGGCCCTGTTGCGGCGTGTCACCGCTGTGCTGCATCAGCCCAGTCAGCAGCCGTTGCCATCCGACAATCCAAGCCGATCGAGCTGGGTACAGGGCAGGGTGACCAAGCAACACAACCTTCCAATGGGGCTGAGTCATCATTCCATTTATTTCAAGCCAAGACCCTAAACAGGGGTAACGCTGGCGATTTTGCCGCCTTGACGTTGGATCTTTTGCATTTGATCCGACAACCGCGAGTAGGGAACCGTGAAGGTGCGGCTGCTACGACGCACGGCCGGATAGCCAGCGCCCAACAGGCCCGTTGCTTCCACGCGATACAGGCGATCGCTTTGGCTTTGGCCAAAAGAGGTGGGGGTGAGGCTGCCTTGGCCCAGGTCTTGCGAATTACGGAAGGCCCAGCCAATGTTGCTGCCCGAGGGACCCACAACGGCCGAAGCAGAATTGCGTCCCAACTCCGTGGCTAGACGCGGGCTGATTCCTTCAATCTGTGCCCGATCGCTATTGGCATAGCCCCGGTACAGGTGGAACATACGCGTAAAGCCCACGGTCTTCTGACCCGTTTGGGTCGCGAAACCGCGGTAGTAGGGAACAATATTTTCGCCAAAAGCGTTTTGATATTCTGCGGAATCGATGTAGGAATCGATGTCAGCATCAAAGCCTTCATTTTGGTAGCGATCGAGGTGTTCAATCACTTCCGACTCATCGTAGGGTGCGCGACCCAACAGATGCTTCAGATTCAACTCGATCGTCCGAGTTTGGAAGTTGTTATACAAAAACTTCTCTTTGTATAGATCGGACTTCGCTACAGAGCGGACAAATTCCTGAACCGTGATCGAACGATTACGCAGCAGCGACTCAGAGCTAATCAAGCGCTGGGACTGCATCACATAATCGTTGCCCAGTACCTGACGGTAAACCGCCCGGATCACCAGTTCAACATCATCTGCCGAAGCATAGGCCCGCAGCTCAACGGGTGCAGCATCTGCATAGGCTGCCGTCCCCAGGCGCGAAGCAGCAACAGTAACGGCCATGAACAAATCTCCCAAAAATCACAGCAAGCACGGCTTACAAAAAAGCTCCCGGAAGAGGAGCCAACCAATTGAACCAGGTTACCGTTGCTGGGCAAACCAGCCACAACCGGCTCGGACACTCTTCCGGGATTGCATCAACTAGCTCAGGGCTTGGATAGCGTAGTCGATGTAGGTGTTTGCTTCGTTAGCAGCTTGACCGCTCAGACCGTGGTTAGCCTTGATGCTCTTGAGAGCTTCAACGTACCAGCTGGGGGACAGTTCGAAGGTGCTGTTGATTTCAGCCAAACCAGCGATGAGGTAGTCATCCATGGGGCCGGTGCCACCAGCAACCAAGCAGTAGGTGATCATGCGCAGGTAGTAGCCCACGTCACGAGCGCACTTGTCCTTGCCGGTTTGGGTCGAGGCGTAGTTAGCGCCGTTCATTTGGGTCGTGTAGGGGAACTTGCCGTACACAGCTTGCACAGCAGCGCTCACCAGGCTGTCAGCCTTGGTGGTCAGGGCGCGAGCAGCTTCCATGCTGGCTTGAGCGCGCTCGAAGCGACCGCGAGCCGATTGCAGTTCAGCGTTGCTCAGGAAACGACCTTGCGAATCAGCAGCTGCGATAGCTTCGGTGATCGGAGTCTTCATAGTCCCGTGTTAGGTGTCTCTAAAGTTAGCGTTGTTGACATCTTCCCTACCGCAAGCGGACAGGGATTCCCAAACTTCACAGTTTGGGTTTCTGCTTCACACCACCTGCCTCCACCTCGAAGGATGTTTGGTCTTACAGTTGTTCCGCAGACTGAAACCGCTAGCCTAGCGGCCATTCATCGACTAAAACGCCCTGAAGGGCGGGGCTTTAAACCCTGTTTTCCGATAAATCGAGACGAGATTGAAGTCAAAAGAAGATTGAAATCCTAAGTGACTTCACGGCAGCTTCGATTAGGCAACTGCACCAGCAGCGCGATCGAAGTAGCCAGCCACTTCAGCAATCAACGAAGAGCAATCGCCGGGGGTGATACCAGCAGGATCGTTAGCGATCGCGATCGCAGCATCCTTCATCTTGGCAACGCCAGCAGAAACCGAAGCGCCGGGCACGCCCAGAGCAACGTAGGTTTCGCGCAGACCGTTCAGGCAACGATCATCCAGAACGCTAGCATCGCCAGCCAAGGTTGCGTAGGTCACATAACGCAGGATGATTTCCATGTCGCGCAAGCAAGCAGCCATGCGACGGTTGGTGTAAGCGTTACCACCGGGAGCGATCAGTTGGGGTTGCTCAGCGAACAGAGCGCGAGCAGCGTTGGCGACGATAGTCGAAGCGTTGCTGGTCAAGCGGTTAACAACGTCGAGACGCTTGTTGCCGCTAGCAACGAGGGCGCTCAGAGCATCCAGTTGCTCGTTGCTCAGATAAGCACCACGAGCGTCGGCTTGAGAAACAACCTTCGCAAATGCGTCGAACATGGAATCGATCTCCTAAGGAATAGGTGTTTGTCGAGGTTGGTTGTGGTTTTGCGCTGTAGACAACTCAGTTCGCTGCCTTCACCTGCTAGCGCAGTGCGAGAAGGTTTTTCAGCTCCGGCTTAGTTCAGCAACGCTTTGCTTAAATTGGGGATCTCAATAGGTAGCCATGGCAAATCTGCCGGTTAAATTAACCGCAGTCATGGCTCAAAATCTGAGAGACTTTTCAAGTTTTATGAGAACCGAAAAAAATCCCTAGCAGTAGCGCGTTGACTAACGTTTGCTTGTTAAACACCTCTCGGCTATTTCTTTATACAACGCAGAAAGGGGTTTGGTCATTACAAGTTGTTAAGTTTCTTCAGGGATGTTCGGCATGAGCAACGAAGGATTAAAGAAACTCCCATGTTGCTAAAGGCTGAGGGTGATGGAGGTAGATTTCTGGGCTGTTGGGAACTCAAGGTTTTGTGGTGTGGGGATTTACTGAGTTTTGTGCTTTTTTGCAAAGGTTAGGTATAAAAACTTAGTCCGAAGAATCAGGAACTGAAATCGCCCCGATCAAAAACGGTAATTGTCTAGAATTTCGTCAGAAATCCTTAATGTTTCCTTTAGAAAAGGTCAAAACCTTTAACAAAAATCGATGTTGGCTGCTGGCTGTGAGATCCCTGAATAAAGGCTAGCAAATTGGTCAATGGGCGAGGTCAGTCCGCGAAAATGCCCGATGGATCTCGGTTTTGGCGGTTGGTATCCTCTAGTGATCGGATTCGCAAACTTTGCATGGCTCCTATGCGAGATTTGCTGGGTTGGTAACCCTTATTGGTAAATCCCTGTTGGTAACCCCCTGTTGGTAAACCCCCTACTGATCAACCTCCTTGTGGGCGAGATGGCAAGGATGGGATGGCAAATGGGTTTGCGGAATCCCTGGCGAACCGAGAAAAGTTTATTGGTCGGGGCCGGCTGTGGGCTGCTGCCAGCGCTTGAGCTGAAGTAGGTATTGCCCCAAAAACGGTAGCCCTCCGATCGCGGGGAGCAGGTAGCGGGAGGTACACAACAGCCCAAGGGCGGCCCCGATCGGGGCGGCAAAGTAGGGTTGGTAAAACAAAATGAGGGCTGCGTCCCGAGTGCCCACGCCCGCGAAGGTTAAGGGCAACAGGCCGGCCAGAATGGCCAGCGGCGAGAGGGCTAAGTTAGCCAGGAAGGGCGCAAAGGCACGCAGGGCCAAGATGAAAAACCAGATTTGCAAAAGATGCAGAAACCAAATCACGATCGAGGTGAGGGTGACAATCGCGAGTTGGCGGCGATCGCTCCAAAAGTAGTTGTGCATCAGTTGCCAGGAGTCGCTGAGTCGATCGAGCTTGCGGCGCATCTTGCCGGGGGCGATTCGCTGACTGGCGGCAAAGACCGATCGCGCAAAGGCGGGCCAACTCAACAGTGCCACCCCGGCCACCAGCCCCCCGATCGTGGCCAACGTCATGATCCAAAACAGGGGATCCTTGCTGGGATAGAGCAGCAGGCCAAACCCGCACCACACCAGCAACGACAACATATCGCAAGCCTTTTCAAACACCACCAACGAAAAGGCCAGGGAACCATCCAAATGTCCCCGATCGCGCATGAAATAGGACTTGGCCAGGTCGCCCATTTTGGACGGCAGCACCATATTCAGCACACTGGCCGCCAAAATCAGCCGATTGGCTTCTCCAAAGCTCAAGGTTGCAGCGGAAACCGCCGCCGACTCGATCGCCGGGGATGCTGCCCGGTCTGAATCCTCCGAGCTTGCTGGGTTGGGCAACGGAATCCCGCGCGGCATAGCCCCCTGGGGCCTGACCCGGGGCATTAACTGCTGCAACCGCCAGGCCGTCAGCAAGGTTAAGGGCACAACCATGCCCAAGCTGATGGCCATCCATACCGGATCGCATTGCTGAAACACTTGCACCAACCCGGCAAAGTCGATGCGGGTGTAAATCACAATCAAAATCAGCAAGCTAACGGCAATTGAAACCCAACGCTTCATAGAAAATCTCAGGCGGGAAGAATGATGGGGATAGGTTGGCGGCTTTAGGAAAACAGGCGATCGACCTTCAGGGGTTCACCGGGCTGGAGATGCTGAACCTGATTCGTCAAATCCCAGCTTTTTTGGAGCTGACCCGCTTGGTAAGTGCGGCTCATCACCACATAAATCGAAGTTTGATCAGTACCGATTTCCACTTCTTGCACGGGTTGCCAATCGGGAGCCAGCAACTCATCTTGCACCCGCCAGCCTTGCCCCACCCATTCCAAACGACGAATAAAACGATAGGGGGTCGATCGCTTGCCCACGATCAAAATCTGCTGCAAAATGCGCCGAATCAGGTTCGGAAAAAATCGCCCCACACTCAACATCACCAACCGCAAAATCATTAATTTGCTAGGGGTCATGAGGGTTTGTTTTGCCCAGCCCAGTTGCCCACAAATGCCAATGTGATCGGGTTCCACTTGCAGATCATATTGATCCACCAGATGACCCACAGCATTTTTCAGTTTTTTGCCCTGTTGCACTTGTAGTGAAAACTGCGTATCGGATGCCAATAGGTGCTGGTTTCGGAAAATTTTGAAAGTGCCGCCTTTGTTGAGGGCTAACAGTAAGGTCAACCAGTGACCTTCATGGTTTTGGCGACGATCGATCAAAATTCTGGCTTCTGGTAGCCAAACTCGTAGGGGCGTGGGATCTGGAATGGACGGGCGATCGGGCACAAAATCCCGCCAAGCTAATAAATAATTCCAAGTGTGATGACCCACAATGTGGTCATCCGCGTAACAGGCTCCTAATCCCCGTGCGAGTCCTTGCAAAACTTGGTCATTAATCGCCAGGGCCGAGGGCATCCACCGCCCCACCAATTCAAAGCCATGGGGAAAGAAATTATAGGTATTTCGGCTCGTATATTCCCCTCCAAAAGAGCCATCGGGATGCACAAACCACTGCACCAACTCCACCGCTTGGGCTAAGGCGGGCTGCAATCTTGGATCCGCCTTGTCGCCCTGCAAAGTTAGCAACCGCGCCAAACAGGAAATGGTGAGGGTGTGGTAGCCCGGATCGCACCCTTCATATTCTTGAAACCAGCCTTCGGTGCTCTGCCAAGACAAAACCTGATTGAGGCGATCGACCTTGGCCCGTTGCCATCGATCGGTCTGGAGTCGCTGCCCCAGCAACTCCAAACACAGCACAATCAAGGCCTGGTGATTGGTGAGCCGGCCGCTTTCTTGGTGATGGGCTAACCAATCGGCCCGCCGACTCAAAAATTGCCAAATTTGCGGATCATCCAGCCCAATTAGCTCACAGGCATCAATGCAGGCCAGCAAAGAAAAGGCCGCCGCCCCTCCGGCCCGCTCAAAGGGAAAATAATCATCACAGGAGCCGTCTGGATGAGAGCTTTGGGCCCCGTAGCGAATGCCTGCCTCAACCCAGCGCCGAAGGTTAGGCTGCTGATAAAAAGGATTGTTCGGCAAAGGCAAGGCCCAAACCAACGCCAGGGGCAGCACAAATTCCTGGCTCATGCCGCTGGGAAAGTCAACGATTTTGTATTGCCAGTAGTTGCGATCGAAGCAACCATAGGTGGGGCTATGGGGGTTGCGATCGCACAGGGTCAAAATTTTGGGAATTTGGGCGATCGCCGCCTGGGCAAACTGATCCCGATCGGGCTGTGATGGGAAAGATGAAGGCTGATGAGGCATGGAGCTAGAAAACTCATCGATCGCCATAGGGAAGTGCGGGTGTAGTTGAGCGGATGTGTGAATTGAGGCGTGGGGCACGGGTCACCAACGATCGCGAGTTCGATCGCAGCAACAACCAAGATACGATCGCCCCGGGCCCCCGCCGTCATCACCACCCATCCCAGCCCCTGTCACCGTATCCCGCCGGCCACTCGCTAGGATAGAAACATCATGCAGGTTAATTTTGCGCCAGTTAACTTCGCACCAGTCGATTTCTCAGCAACTGCCTTGAACCCCTTGAGTGCCTTGCCCTCTCAACTCAGCCGACTCATGCGGAGGTAGCGATCGTGCTCAACCCCACAAAGTCGATCGTGGACGAACTCACCCGAGAACTAGCAGACGGTTACCGCCAAACCTACGGCGGTATGAAACCGGACTATGCGGAAATTCTCGGGTGGGTTGCCAACATGGCCCTAGAAAACATCGCCAACAGTGACGCGCTCTACCACAACGTTGAGCACACCATGTACGTCACCCTGGTGGGCCAAGAAATTTTGAAAGGCAAGCATATTCGCCAAGGCGGCGTGACCTGTGAAGATTGGCTGCTCTTTCATGTCTCGCTGCTGTGTCACGACATTGGCTATGTACGCGGTGTTTGTCACCGCGATCGCCCCCAGCAGCGGATCTACGCCACCGGCATTGACGACGAAACCATCGCCCTCCCCACCGGAGCCACCGATGCCAGCATGGCTCCCTACCACGTCGATCGGGGCAAACGTTTCATCAAAGACCGCTTCAAAAAGCACCGCCTCATCGACACCCAGGCCGTGCAAGACAACATTGAACTCACCCGCTTCCCCGTTCCCCAAGACAACGACCACGCCGACACCGTAGGCTATCCCGGCCTGGTGCGAGCCGCCGACTTGATCGGCCAACTCTCCGACCCGCGCTATTTACAAAAAATTCCCGCCCTCTATTACGAATTCGAGGAAATTGGCACCAATCAACAATTGGGCTACCACAGCCCCGATGACTTGCGCGCCAAATATCCCAGCTTCTATTGGAATGTGGTTTACCGGTACATTGAGCCAGCCCTCGGCCTGTTGGAGCTAACCCAAACCGGCAAGCAAATCGCCGCCAACCTCTATGCCAACGTCTTCCGGGTCGAACACCAGCAATACACGCCCTTTTTTGCCCCCGAAGCCCACTCCTTAAGCTCAGCCACTTCCGCTAATTCCACTTCCGCTTCAGCATCCCCTTCAATAAGCTCAGGGACTTCAGCCAACTCAGGAACCTCAAGCAGTGGAGCCATCTCCACCAAAAACAACGTGCAAAAACAAGGAAGCCACGCCGATTAGGCATGGCTCCCAAGCAAAGGTTTTTAGGCAAAGAACCTAGGGGGCATGACGAGAGGGCCGCCTTGTCATGGGAATTCAGTTTCCCCTGCCCAGCGCTGGCCCTGCATGTCCCCCTTGTCCCTTGTTTATGGCCTAGGCATCGCTGTCCACACGGGCATAGAAGCGACCGACAATCTTCATGTCGCTCGGCTTCTTGGAACCCATGTCGGTATCCGAGGGTTGGTAGCTAACGAAAGTGCCGGCAATTTCGTTGGTGTCAGCGTCCACCTTCGACACTTGCAGCGAGATGTTGCCCGTGCCGATGTCGTATTTCTTGACGTTTTCTTTCACCAGTTCGTCGCTGTCAGCATCAGCGGGCAGCGCCACGGCATTGTCATAGCCGCTGGCCAAACCACGACCCTTCGGATCCAAGAAGGTGGAGCCACGGTAGGAGGGAACGCGGAATTGACCCTTCAGGTCGGTGGAAGAGGTGATGGCAGCTTGACCGGCTTGGCTGGTGGCCACCAGTTGCTTGATCGTGAACAGGAAGGGCACTTCTTCGCCACCGGGCAGCAGCACGGTTGAAGGTTGGAAGTCAAAGCCATCTTCTTCGGTGAAGGTCAGCGAGCCATCGCTGTTCACGGCCAGGGAGCCTTGAATTTGGTCGAGGGAGCTGGTTTTGCGGGTCAGCAAACGGCCTTCCACAAATTCTGCTTCTCTGCGCTTGTTAAGGCCTTCTTCTTTTACGTAGTAATTAAGGGGCTGTAAGCACAGGGCTTGAATGCTGTAATTTTTACCTGCTTCAAGGGCGATCGAACCGCGCGTGACGGTATCGACATCAGGGCAGTTATTCGCCAGACCGGTGTTCCGAATTTCTTCGTAGGTCAGGGGGCGATCGCTGGCCATTGAGGCATCGCCGCAGGCCGCCGTTAGCACACTCAGGCACAGGGCCAGAAGCGCGGCGATCAAAGCTTTGTATCGCATGGTGAACCTCAATCTCTAAAGTCTTGCTAAGGTCTCAAGGAATATTAGAAGAAGACTGGGACAAGTCTCGTGGCAGCGATCGGCGAGGGGTCACGACCGTAAGGGGCAAGCAGGCTACCCGATCGGGCAGTTACTAAACCCAAGCCCGCTGTCCAAGGTTTTCTAGATGGCCCGCGTGAAATCACCCGAAGAATCCGCTTGAGCAAGCGATCTACAGCGCAACACCACGCCACTAGGCATCCGAATTTTGGGGTTAATTGAGAAAACAATCAATCTCAATCAATCCCAACGATCGCTGGATATACCAAGCCAAGCGTCCCAATAGAGCATTCTACACGCCTCAGCGACCGCCCAATCGATTTCGCTGATTTGATCGATCGCTTTCGATCATCACCCAAGGACACCGTCCCCAAGCTGGTTTCTGAGCCAAGCCCCCAAGCGCAGCGGGGCCAGATTTAAACATCCGGCCCCGCTGCTGATTTTGGGTTTGGTTTTGTGTTTGACCCGGCAGTTCCCTCAGTGGCCCCTGTTGTGGAGCAGGGGGCCGGTGGGTTGGGTCTGGATCAGGACTGGGCAATTAACTGGGTGATCAACTGGGCAATCAGGCAATCAACTGAATCGATTGCTCGATTGCTTGATCGATCGCCTGGCCCCGTGATGCTTGCCTAGCTCATGGTGGCTGGGCTGCGATCATAGCTATCGCTAACCAACTTGCCTTGAATGTGGGTCAGGCGGTTGGCCGCATCGGCGGTCAGACCCATGGTGACGCTAGCGCGGCCTAGCAGGGATTGATGACGGTGCTTAACGGAATGGTGACGTTGGGTCATCAGGGCACGAGCGCGGTCGAGACTAGACATGGGAGCAACCTCCGAGGAAAAACTGATTGAGGGTTATAGCGACAACAACCGTTGATTAACTCCCGGACTGTTGGAGGGCGATGCAGGCATTGCGCCGAGTGGGCGGCAATCCCTGGCCCGATCGGGCCTTGGTTACTGGCTCTACTGGGCCAGAAATCAAGGTCGGTTTCAGGCCGTTGTCCTATTCCTGAGAGTAGCGCAAATAAAAAATTCCTGCCAATTTCTGTATCAAGAGTTACGGAATACAAATCTTTAGAATTGTTCCCCAGGGGGTTGCACGCGATCGCGCGGGGTCTGAATAGGGGCCCAGTTGCATGACCAATCCATTGCCCCTTGCAAGAGCAGGCGCGAACTGAGATACAGTTAAGAGCAATTTGCGAGCGCAACAAATCGCAATACACCGAAACCATCGCAATCCCACACCCTGCCCAGTGACTGGGAAGGAGACTCGGATCATTACCCCCCGACTCCTAACCCCTCCTAAGCTGTTTTGGCGGGAAATCTGCGGCAGTGACTGCAACGACGCGATCGCACCCTGGGTCGGATAAGGATCGATCGCAACCAGCAATTTGAGGCGAGGAGAAACCTGTGGAAGTCGTCAAAGAGTACGTCCAGCGCTGGTATGAGAGCGATCTCGATCCAGATGAATATATTTGCCACCAGAAGCAGGGCAACTGGGTCGAAATTGAGGAGGCGACAACGGGGGAACGCTTCGAGGTGCTGACCTTTTGTACGAATGACGTACTGGGGTTAACGATGAACCCGGCCGTGCGCCAGGCTGCCATCGACTCAATTTTGCAATACGGCACCTCGAATAGTTCCTGCTCGGTGTTAAGTGGTCGGATTGATCTGCACCGCCAACTGGAAGATGAAATTTCCAGCTTCAAGCATTTGCCTCACACGCAACTGTTCATGAATGCCTGGATGGCCATGCAGGCCGTGATTGATGGGTTCTGCCATTTGGCCATTCAGGTACCGGGCTTCACCCACGATCGCGAAACCCTGATCATGTCGGACGTGTTGAACCACGGCTGCATCATCTCGGCCCTGGCCCACGCTCGGACGCGATCGGGCAAAACCTTTAGCTATAGCCCCCATGTGCGGGTGAAGGCTTACCGCCACTGCGATGCGCAAGATTTGGCTCGCAAACTGGAACGCCATGCGCGGCCAGGCGATCGCATTTTTGTGGTGTCGGATGCGGTGTTTTCGATGGATGGGGATGTGGCTCCTCTGCCGGAAATGATCGAGGTGCTCAGTCGCTATCCCGGCTCCGTGCTGTTGATGGACGAAGCCCACGCCAGCGGTGCTCTGGGGCCCACGGGCCGCGGCATCTATGAGCATTTTGGGATTTTGCCCAGCGATGCGATCGCCAAAGGTGTTGTGCCCCTGATCATGACCACCTTCTCAAAGTTTGCGGCTTCGGCCGGTGCGGCCATCAGCACCCATGTGGCGGAATTCAAGCCACTGATGAATGTGTCGCCCACCTCGATCGGAACCATTTCCCTGCCGCCGCCAATGACCGCCGCCGCCCTGGAGAGTATTCGCCAAGTGCGCCAACATCCAGAACTGGTGAAGCGCCTGCAAGACAACACTCGCTACTTGCGATCGCGGTTGACGGCCGCCAACTTTGAAGTGATGGGCGAAACCAATGTGTTGCCTGTGTTGCTGCCACCGGACATGAACCCGAAATATTTTGCCCGCCAACTGATGGCTGAGCATGGCATTTGGGTTTCTCCGATTTGGTTCATTGCCAAGCCTCGGGTGCGGATCACGGCCAACGCGCTCCATACCCAAGACGAGATGGATCGGTTGGTGGATGCCATGGTGCAGGTGCGCGAGTCCATGTATGCCGCCAGCAAGTCAGCCTAGGTTGACCGAGGTTGATCTCAGTTGACCCAGGCGGGCCAAGAGCTGCCTAGGATAGATAGCAACTGTTGGGACTGCTGGCCAAGATTTTTGACCGAGATTGCTGGTCAAAATTCCTTGCGCCAATCAATCCAAGCCCCTCCTTCACATGCCCTAGGTGGCCGCCTTGGCCGCTGCTGATTCCTCATCAATTTGGATAATTCTATGACCACCCATTTCATTGAGTTTGAGATTGACTTGAACGAGTCGCCGATGGCGCTGCCCCAGGCGATCGAAACGGAATTGCACAAACGGGGTGAGCCGTTGCGGTGGGCTGTGACCCAGGTGGAGGATGATTTGGCCAATGTGGAGGCGATTGTGACCACGGGCCTGGTGACCAGCGAACCGATCGAGTCGAACGTTTAATGGCGCACCGCAGGCCTTAAACTCCAGACCTTAAACTTCAGACCGGAAGCGCTTGTTTGGCTCCCGGCTGTATTCCGCAAATATCCGGATCAAACCCGGCCGATGCGCAAGACCGGGGGCCAAGCCGTTGTTGTTCCATGTCCTACGTCTGATGCAAGCTGTGCCCGATGCAATCTGCGATCGTTGACCGAACTCGCCCATTTACGGCGGTCTTGCTGATTCCCACCGGCATTGGTGCAACGATCGGGGGTTACGCAGGCGATGGGCTACCGGTGGCGCGGGCCATGGCCTCGGCGGTGGATTGTTTAATCACCCATCCCAATGTGTTGAACGGGGCCATGCTCTATTGGCCATTGCCCAACACCCTTTATGTGGAAGGCTATGCGCTCGATCGCCTCGCGGCGGGTGACTGGGGGCTGCGGCCGGTGCGCCAAAACCGGATCGCTCTGATTTTGGATCGAGCCATTGAGCCGGAATTGCAGCGGCGACAACTGCAAGCGGCCGACGCGGCCCGGGCCACCTTGGGCATTGATGTGATGGCGGCAATTGTGACCGATCGCCCCCTGGGAGTGGCTCTCAAAATTTCCGCTTCCGGGGCCTCTTGGGGAACCATTGCCCAACCCGCCAGCCTGCTGAGGGCAGCGGAACGGGCGATCGAAGCCGGAGCCGAGGCGATCGCCGTGGTGGCCCGTTTTCCCGACGAAGACACCCCCCTAACCACCGCCTATCGTCAAGGCCGGGGCGTGGATCCGATCGCCGGAGCCGAAGCGGTGATCAGCCATTTGGTGGTGCGAGAATTTGCCGTGCCCTGTGCCCATGCGCCGGCCTTGGTCAGCGGCCCCCCAGCGGCAGACTTAGCCCCGCGATCGGCCGCTGAAGAATTGGGCCATACTTTCCTGCCCTGCGTGCTGGCTGGCCTGTGGCGATCGCCCCAATTCCTGCGCGATTGGGCCCAATGGCAGCCCCTAGACATCACCCGCAACTCGATCGATGTGGTGATTACGCCCACGAGTGCCTGTGGCGGCGCGGCCGTTTTGCATTGGGCCGCCGCCGGGGCCGATATCCTCGCGGTGGACGACAACGCCACGGCGATGCAAGTCCCCCCCGAAGCGCTGAATTTGCGAGCCACACGGGTGCGATCATACTTAGAGGCGATCGGTTGGCTCACGGCCCGCCGGGCTGGCCTCTGGCCCGATGCCTTGCGATCGAATCCAATCATGCCGTTATTGCCAATGGTTGATTCGCCTGGGGATTAAGCACCACCCATCGCCACCCATCACTGTTGATTCGCCCTTCAGAGCCATTTTTCATGCACCCCTGCCCTCGCTCCATCCCTGCTCCGCCCCGTCAAGCCCTGTGAATGATTTTGAGGATTTGGATCTAGAACCCCTAGAGCGATCGCAGCTTTTGATGACGATCGCTATCACGGCCCTGGCCTTTTGGGGAGGGGCGCAACTGTGGCTCTGGTTGGGCCAAGTGCAGCGCTGGCCTGTGATTTGGTCTTGGACTGGGGTGGCGATCGGGCTGGGGCTGGGCCTCGCCATCACCGGCCTCAGCGGTGCGATCGCCCTAGTTTGGCCCGGATATCGTCGCAGCGCCCAGGCCTATCTCAACTGGTTGATGCCTTCCCTCTTGCCTTGGGATGCACTTTGGGTGGGCCTGTTGCCCGGAGCCAGCGAAGAACTGTTCTTTCGGGGGGTGATGTTTCCCGGCTTGGGCGCTGACTGGCTGGCCCTGTTGGGATCTAGCCTTTGCTTTGGTTGGCTGCATTTGGCAGGACGCAAACACTGGCCCTACGCCGCTTGGGCCGGCATCACCGGGGGCATTCTCTGCGGCAGTGCTTGGTGGACGAGCAATTTGCTGGTTCCCACCATTGCCCACATCACCACCAATGCATTGGCTGTGTTGATCTGGCACTATCAACGAGCCAAGGCCTAGGGGCGAAACCGTCCAGTACCCGCCCAGTGCGATAGACTAGGGGCTGCCAGCATCCGCCCGCCATTGCGGTTTGCGGCGGCTTTGTTCACTCTCCCAGCTTTTTGCCGATGGGTTCTCCGTCCTCGATCGCCGTCCGTGAACTGCCGTTGTTCCCCCTTAACGACCTTGTGTTGTTTCCAGGACAACCTCTGCCGCTGCACATTTTTGAATATCGCTATCGGATCATGATGAACACCATCCTGGAAACCGATCGACGGTTTGGGGTGTTGATGTCCGATGAGCAAAGCGGCGAAATTGCCACCATTGGTTGTTGTGCGGAAGTCCTGCGCTATCAACGGTTACCCGATGGCCGGCTGAAGATGTTGACCCTCGGCCAACAGCGCTTTCGGCTGTTGGAATATGTGCGCGAAAAGCCCTACCGCGTTGGTTTGGTGGAATGGATTCAAGATGATCCACCCAGCGATGATCTGTATGGGTTAGCCGGGGAAGTGGAAACCCTGCTGAAGGACGTGGTGCGGTTGTCGGCCAAATTGTCCGATCGGGAAATTGAGCTACCGGACGAAATCCCCACCCTGCCCACGGAACTGTCCTACTGGGTTGCGGCCAAGCTCTATGGCGTGGCGGCGGAACAACAGGCCCTGTTGGAAATGCAAGATACGGCGGTGCGCCTGCAACGGGAAGCCGAAATTCTGAGTTCAACGCGCAACCACCTGGCGGCTCGCACGGCCCTGAAAGACGCACTCCCTTGAGGTTTTTTAGGGGTTTCTGGTTTTCAGCTTCTGGTTTTCAGTGTGGGCGATCGCCCCATGATAACCATGGCCATGAGCCGATCGAGGGTGGTTATTGGGCTGGTGCTATTGGGCTAGTGCTATTGGGCTAGTGCTATTGGGCTAGTGCTATTGGGCCGATCGCAGCGCTGCCAAATCGCCACCACAGATGGCGGGCAAATTGCGGGTGATTTTGGCAATCTCCCAATCCCACCAGCGAATTTCTAGCAACGCGGCGATCGTCTCCTCATCAAACCGCTTCCGAATGGGTTGGGCCGGATTGCCACCCACGATCGTGTAAGGATCAACTGATCGGGTCACCACTGCCCCCGTCGCCACGATCGCCCCATCCCCAATTTGCACCCCCGGCATAATCGTCACCCCATAGCCCAACCACACGTCATTGCCGATCACCGTGTCGCCCTTGTGGGGCCAGTCGTCGGGCATGGCGGTTTCCCAACCGTTGCCAAACACGGGAAAGGGATAGTTCGTGAACCAATCGGTGCGGTGGTTGCCACCGTTCATGATGAATTTGCACTCGGCGGCGATCGAACAAAATTTGCCGATCCGCAGTTTGTCGCCAATGAAGTCAAAGTGGTAGAGCACATTGGCTTCAAAGCGTTCCGGCCCAGCGGGGTCATCGTAGTAGGTGTAGTCGCCCACGATGATCTGAGGATTTTTAATTAAAGGCTTCAAATAAACCAAGCGCCCTTGACCTGGCATGGGATAGGGCTGGTCTGGATCGGGGCCACAGGAGCCAGGATTAGAGGATTCAGGGCTAAAAGGCTCAGAACTCACAGATTCAGGACTAACAAATGCAGGACGAGAAGATTCAGGACGAGAAGATTCAGGACAAGAGGACATAGACCATTGCTGATAGTCGCCGGTTTCGTCGAACTCGCTTCAAGCAAGTTCTAGAGCAGGTCGATCGGGCGGCCCGTATTGGCCGATCGTGCCGCCGCATCCGCCACCCGCAGGGTGTATAAACTCTCTTCCGGGCGCACATACAGCGGCGTGCCATTCAGCAGGTAGGCCAAGACCGCGTGGGTGTCGCGGGCAAACAACCCCCGCCGACCGCCCACCTCCAGCGGTGTCACCTGATCGCCTTGGATTAGTTGCCCCTGATCGCCCTCATAAATCAACGTGCCCTGACTGCCGCGCACTTCCAACAGCCGCTGGGAACCGTGAAATCGATCGCCCTTGCCATAGGTGACCGTGGCGATCGGGCCGCTGCTAAAAATCAGCCTCGCTTCGCACCAACAGGCGTGATAATCCTCCACCTCCGCTGGCCAGTAGCGAGCCACAGCTCCCACCTGGCGGACGTTTTCAAACACATCCACCAGACGATGGAGCCGAGATAGGGCCCCCACCAGCGGAAATCCAAACAGCGATCGGTTATAAGTCCATTTGCCTGGGGTGGGAATTTGCGGCGCGATGGTGCTGTAGCGAGCGGAGATCACCTCGCCCACTTTGGGCAGCCAAGTCCGCAGGGATTGATGCACGCCGCCCAACAGCTCAATGTGCTCCACATGCAACAGCCGATCGCGCGATCGGGCCAATTCCACCAATTCCGCCGCCTCGTTGGGATCCAGCGCCAGGGGATATTCCGTCACCACATGGCGATCGGCCTCTAGGGCTGCCCGCACGATCGCCCCCCGCTCGGCGTTGGTGTTGCAAACCATCACCAAGTCCACATCCGAGTGGCTGACCAGCTCCCGCCAAGAGTCCAGGGCGATCGCCCCGTAAGTTGCCGCAAAATCCGCCACCTTCTCCGGTGTGCGACCCGCCACCGCCACCAGCTTGGCCGCCAACCAATCTCCCTGTGCATCCGGCAACAGGGCCTCTGCCCGCAACTTTGCCACAAAGCCCGTGCCCACCAGGCCGACGCGCACCGGATTACCCAATAGCATGACTACAGATCACCAACATAGCCCCCCGATCTTAGCCTTTTGCCCCGGTCTCCTAGCGCTGATTTCGGGTGGCGGAAGGGCCGGAAAACCGACAATTCGGGGTGTTTTTATAAAAATTTCTTATTTTAAAACAAAGCTTTAGCTAGGGTTATAAATCGAAGCAGTCTCAGAACAATAAGCCTGGAAAGCCTTGAAAATATTGGTTTCAAGACTTTAGACTAAGCCAAGAACCCACAAAAACTCTGCCGATTCTCGCAAAAATATCCAATAAGTATAAGTAATTAGAATCGAATCTGGAAAAACGATTAAGAATAACGTTCTCGGATCTCTGTGCTCATCCGTAGTAGCAATAAAAATTTCTCGTAACATCAGAAGGCGAGGTTGGCTACGCCGGAAGTGAACCATGTCTTAACCCCATGGCTTCAGTTGTCGGTGGCCTCAAACGTAACTAAGGGTTCAGTGGGCATCCCGCCGATCGCGTTGACTGAGACTCCCGATCGCGACTGTTGTGTCAGCAGTCAAAATCCCATGGTCGCAAGTTGGCAACCCCGTGCAAGCTGTGCCATTGACCCGGTTAATCCGTTGCGTTAGCCCCATACCGCCCCTGTTTTTACGCGAGAGAGAGAGTCACAACCATGGCGACCTTCAAGGTAACGCTCATTACTCCCGACGGCGAAAAGGTCATCAACTGCGCCGACGATCAGTTCATTCTCGATGCGGCTGAAGAGGCAAACCTCGATCTGCCCTACTCCTGCCGTGCGGGCGCTTGTTCGACCTGTGCTGGTAAGGTAACTGCCGGTTCGGTGGATCAATCGGATCAGTCTTTCTTGGATGACGATCAAATCGAAGCGGGCTATGTGCTGACCTGTGCTGCTTACCCCACTTCAGACTGCACGATCGAAACCCATAAGGAAGAAGAGCTGTACTAAGCCTTTCTTCGGGTAGCAATGCCCAACTCATACGAAACGGGGCCGACGATGGTTGGCCCCGTTTTGTTTTCACTTCTGAGCTTTCGCTTCTGAGTTGTTAGCCTTTGGCTTTTGGGGCCCGACTGGACCCCATCCTTGGGCTGGGTTGGCTGATTTGGCCCAGGCGAGCTGATTGGATTGGCAAGCTGATGGGCGAGCCTATTAGCCTATTGTTGTTGCAGCAGCCGTTGCACCCATTCCAGTTGGGTGGTGTCGCGCACAATTAACAAAATGCCCAAGCCCAACAGCAGCACCAAACCCGTTTGCATGACGTTTTCTTGAAATTCCTGGGGCAAGGGCCGACCGCCGCGCAGGGCCTCGATCGCCAGGAAAAAGAGTTGCCCACCATCCAAGGCCGGCAGGGGCAGGATGTTGATGACGGCGAGGTTAATGCTGATCAGCGCCATGAAGGGAAAGAGGTTCCCGGCATCGGATTGGGCGATGTTGGCTCCCCACTCAATGATTTTGACGGGGCCAGACACTTGGGGTGCGGTTTCCCGGAAGTTGGCCGCCAGGGTCAAGAAGCCGCCAGCGGTTTGGGTCACCATGTTTTGGAACCGATCGGCCGCCAGGGTCAACACTTCGATCGGGTTGTGGGCGGGGCGATAAACCGGTCGGCCGTTGGGGGCCAGTTGCACGCCGATGCGCCCTTGGCCCGCTTCGTCCAGCTCGGGGGTGACCCGGAGGGTGAGGCGATCGGCTCCCCGTTGCACTTCCAAGATCAAGGGGCGATCGGGACTCGCCTTGATCTGCTCCATCAACACCTTCACGCTTTCTTGTTCGGCGCTGAGGGTTTGCCCATCGATCGCCTGCACAATGTCTCCCGCCTTCAGCCCGGCTCGCCCGGCCGGATTGTCAGGAGCCAGCACTTGGGGCACAATCACCCCTGCTTCATAGCGAAAGCCATCGGGCACGCCCATGAAGCCATATTGAGCCGCCAAAACCCCATAGGCGAAAATCAAATTAGCCACCACGCCGGCCGCAATCACAATGGCTCGATCAGCGATCGGGCGATTGCGCATCAAGTTGGGGTCATCGGCAGGAATGGAGCTGTCTTCGTCGTCATCCGGGAAGCCCACAAAGCCCCCGAGGGGAATGGCACGAATGGCGTATTCCGTTTGCGGCCCCTGATATTTCCAGAGGACGGGCCCAAACCCCAAGGAAAACTTGTTGGCGTAAATGCCCTGTAACCGAGCCGCTGCGAAGTGTCCTAATTCGTGAACGAACACCAGCAACGCCAATACACCGATCGCCACCAATACCGACATAGGCTTGCTGCTCAATAGAAATGCAAAAAATGCAAATGCGTGAAAGCTAACGCAATGGATGAGGGCTAATACCTGCGAAGAATGCGCAGTGATGCCATACAGAACCCAGCGCAGAAAATCCAGTAAAGATTCAGTTTAGGCGATTTGGCGGTCTTCCGATTGCCCAACTCAGGTAACCAACCCAGGGACGGCAGAAGGCGCGATCGGGGCCAATCAGCGGTAATTCAGCAGCAATTCGACGACAATTCAGCAGGGTCAAGCGATCGCCCAGGGATCGATCGAGCTTGGCAATTCCGGGGGCGACGGGGACTCAGGGGGGTGTTAGAATTTTTTTTGAGAACCATTCTCAAACTAATCTTTAACATCTTCGTGAGCCACCACCATTGTGCGGCGCTGTTGAGGCGCGGTGGTGGCTGGCGGTTTTGTTGGCCTTCCTAGGTTGGAACCCATCGCCTCCATGCTGCAAGTTCGATCGCTGTGTGTTCGCTATCGCGGACTCTCGGTTCTGGACGATGTTTCGCTTGACCTCGCGCCCGGTGAATTGGTGGGGCTGATTGGCCCCAACGGCGCGGGCAAAAGCACCCTGATCAAGGCCCTGTTGGGCCTCGTGCCGATCGAATCGGGCGTGATTACCTTTCGGGGTGTGCCCTTGCGGCGACTGCGCCATCGCGTGGCCTACGTGCCCCAACGGTCACAAATCGACTGGGACTATCCGATTACGGTGCAACGGGTGGTGATGATGGCCTTTGCCAAGGTGGCAGGATGGTGGCGATCGCCCGGCCCAGCAGCCCGGGCCGCGGCTCGATCGGCCATGGAGCAGGTGAATATTTGGGATTTGCGTGATCGCCCGATCGGCTCCCTTTCTGGCGGGCAACAGCAACGGGTTTTTTTGGCTCGGGCCCTGGCCCAAAAGGCAGAATTTTTTCTATTCGATGAACCTTTTACCGGTGTGGACAAGCAAACGGAACTAGTGCTGTTGAATCTGTTTGCTGAACTCCGCGGCCAAGGCCATTTGGTGTTAGTTTGCTCTCACGAGTGGGGCAGCTCCCTGGAACGATACGATCGGCTGCTATTGCTGAATCGATCGCTCCTGGCGAATGATCGGCCCCAGGCCGTGATGACCCTGGATAATATCCGGCGAGCCTATGGCGAAAATATGCAAACTGCCGATCGCCACAGTCCCTTTGAATCGGTTTTAGCCTGTTAGCAAGTCCCGTGAGACTATCCTGATTGGAGGTCTAAATTTGATTCAACCAAATGCTGAGGGCTAATTTTGGACTGGTTGCTTGATCCTTTGCAGTATGAATTTGTGCGCCATGCGATCGCGATCGGGATGATCGTGGGCGTAATTTGTCCCGTGGTGGGCAGTTATCTCATTGTGCTGCGGATGTCTCTGCTGGGTGACGTAATTGCCCATGCGGTAATGCCTGGTTTGGCGATCGCCAATGCGTTGCGCATTGATTTATCGATCGGGGCGTTCATTTCCGGCATGTGCAGCACCTTCGTCATTGCCTGGATTCGACAGCAATCGCGGGTGCGGGTTGATGCGGCCATGACCCTAACCTTCTCCACCTTTTTTGGCTTAGGAATTGCCCTGATTTCACTGCTAAAAACGCAGCTTGATTTGGAAGGATTTCTCTTTGGCGATATTTTGAACGTCACCCAAGGAGACTTGCTCCATGGAGTGATTGTAGCGGTGATTTTATTAGTTTTAATTAAGCTTCACTATAAAGAATTACTGTTTTATACCTTTGACCCCTTGGGGGCCGAAGCGGCCGGATTACCCACCACTTGGATTCACTACAGCCTGATGGCCGGAGTGACTTTAGCGATCGTGACGAGCTTGAAGGTGGTGGGGGTGATTATGGCGATCGCAATGTTGGTGGGCCCGGCCATCACGGCCTATTTGTTGGTCAAAGAGTTGCACATGATGATGTTGGTGGGTGCTGGCTTAGGGGTGTTGGCCGCGATCGGGGGCATGTACAGCAGTTTCTATTGGGATTTGCCCTCGGGCGCGGCGATCGCCCTGGTGATTTTTGGGTTGTTTTTGATGGCCCTGTTGTTTAGCCCAAGCCAGGGAATTTTGACCCGTCCCCGCCCCAAGGCGACCCGTCCGCGATCGGGCAAGGTTGCGGAATCGGCAGCTCCCAAACCGACCGCAGACCTGGACTAACAGCCAATCTGAGCCAGCGAATCTCAGTGAGTTTCAGTGAATCTCAGTGAATCTCAACTAGCGAATGGTTTGCGCGGGTGGCCCTTGGTTGGGAGAGGTAGGGAATTGGGGCGTTGCGGAAGGGGTGGGAGTGTTGCGTCTGGGGGCCCAAGCACCACATTCAGTTAGGAGGGCGCTGGGTTGGTCGCTGTAGGCGCTCATGCAGTCGATCGTGATCCTTGATCGATTGGCGGAGTTGTAGCGACTGGCCGGAACACCGGTGCTGGTGGCGGAGGAGCCACTGCCACGATTGGGGTTGCTGCTGGGGCCGCTGGCGGAATTGGGTTGGCTGGGCGGCGGCCCGCCGGAGTTGCCGCTGCCGGGCGAGGGCGTAATCGGTTCTTCGAGGTTGGGAGCCTGGGCGTTGGGGTTGCGGCAGCGGGCCAGAGCATAGGGATCATTCCCCGCGCGGCGCAGACAGTCCAACAGTCCGGGACTTTGGGCCTGGGCGGTGGGCGTGCCCAAGGTCACAAGGGCCAACAGCCCGATCGCCCCTAAACCCCTGGTGATCACGTTGGTGATCGCGAGTTGCCACTGAGAAACCATCGGTCGATCGAACACCATCGGCTCAAACCTCCAGGTAGTCGCACAGCCGATCCAGGGTTAAGGATGTTTCCAAAAGGTCGGCCATTCGATCGTACAACTGTTGCCGATGTTGTTGCCAGGATTGGGGGTTGGGGCGATGGGTGGTGATGCCGGCCAAGCGGGTCAGGGTTTGGCGCACCGCTGCCGACTCAAACAGACCATGGACATAGGTTCCCCAAACGCAGCCTTGGGCCGATCGGGCCCCTTCTGGTTCTGGCGGCTGTCCGATCGGCTCCAGAGTCAACAGTGGATCGCAAGGGGCGATCGGGCGGGTTTGACCCATGTGAATTTCATAGGCTTGCCAGCGATCGAGCTGCGGAATGTCATGCTGTGAGGTTGCACCGGCCTGGCTGGGCCAATGGGCCGTCACTTGGCGCACGGTTTTTTGTGGAAAATAATCCGTCTCCACCGGCAACAGTCCCAACCCCGCCATCTCGCCCGCGGCCCCCGCAATGCCCGTGCGATCGACCAGCGATCGGCCCAACATTTGATAGCCCCCACAAATGCCCACCACCGGCACACCCTGGGCGGCGGCCCGTTGAATGGCCGCTGCCAGGCCCGTTTCTTGGAGCCAAGCCAAATCCCGCAGGGTGTTTTTGCTGCCCGGCAACACGATCACCCGGGCGGTGGCCAACTCGGCCGGCCGCGTCACCCAGCGCACCGCCACTCCTTGATCGATCGACCAAGGTTGGCTGTCTTGGGAATTGGACAAAAAAGGAAACCGAACCCAGGCAATCACAGGGTGATCGCATTCCATGGGGGTCTCTTCGGCCGATCGACAGAGGCTATCTTCGCTTTCCGGTTGCAACTCCGCCGCGTAGGGCAAGGTTCCCAAATAGGGCAGGTGGGGCAAATGCTGCTGAAAATAGAGATCGGCATCGGCAAATAGCCGCAAATCGCCCCGAAACTTATTCACCACTAAGCCCAATCCCAGGGCCTGAGCCGATCGGGGCATCAGTTGGTAGGTTCCCACCGCTTGGGCGAAAATGCCGCCTCGTTCAATGTCGCCCACCAACAGCCAGCGCCCTTGGAGATGCTCGATCGGGCGCAAATTCACCAAATCCCGGTGCATCAAGTTCAATTCCACCGGGCTGCCCGCCCCCTCCAGCACCAACACATCACAGCGATCGCGCCAGTCCGCCAGGGTTTGCGCCACCACCTCCCACAGACGATCGATATGTTGGTAATAGTCCGCCGCCGCGATATGTTCCCCGGCCTGGCCCAACAGCACCAACTGCGATCGGCTATTGCCCGAAGGCTTCAGCAAAATGGGATTCATCTCCGCCACGGGCCGCAACCCGCAAGCCTCCGCCTGGGCCGCCTGGGCCCGCCCAATTTCGCCCCCTTCCAGGGTCACGAAGGAATTATTGGACATGTTTTGGGCCTTGAACGGCGCAACCCGCAGACCTCGCCGCCGCAACCAAGCGCAAAGGGCCGTGGTTACCCAGCTTTTGCCCGCGTTGGAGGAGGTTCCTAAAACTGCGATCGACTTCATGGGCTCTGATTCGGGTCGAAATGCTGAGGGAAAAGGTCAAACCCCTGGCCCCTCAGCACTCTAGCGTTGGATTGGCGATTAAACAAAATCCTTCGCCTTGGTTGAAAGGGCAGATCCCAAATTGCCCGCCAACACCACCTCGTAGTTGTAGCTGCTGTTGGCCGACAATGCGCCACCGCCCACCCGTTGGGTCATGGAGGTTTTGTCGGGCCGGCGAGGGGCATAGGTGGAATCGGCCTGAACAATCACATTCCCACCCGAGAACCGCAGTCCCTTGACGGTTAAGGAATTGGTGCGATCGTCCGCAACACTGACCGTGCGCCGATCGTTGCGAGCCGTCAGGTAGGTGGCGTTTTGGATGTTGCCCGTGGCCAGGTCAACCTTGGCCAGAATGCTGACCCGGCTGCCACCGCCACCGCCGGGGCTGCCATCCGTGTAGCCGCGCAGCCAACCACTGCCCGTGAATCGGCTGTAGCCATTGCCCGGCTGAGTGCCCGTGGAAGTAAAGACGGCGTAGAGGTTGGAACCATCCCAAGCCAAGCCCGTGCCCGTTCCGTCATCGTTGGTGGTTTCGTAGTTCGTGCGTACCCATCGTCTGACTCCATTGTTAAAGCTCACCAAAATCGGATCCTTGTTGGCGGAGGTCACTTGGCGATAGCCGATGTAGACGGTGGTGGTGCCGATCGTGACTTTGGGGCCGTTTTTCGCGGCAATCGCAGCTTCCGAGTCGTTGATTCCGAAGGTAACGGCGTTTTTCACCGAAGATTGCACACCGTTACGAGGCACATTGACCGATCGGGGCAGGTCTGGGGCGATCGCGGCGGCCTCCTCCTGAGGTGCTCCGGTCAGGGGATCCAATGGGCGATCGGGGGCATCGGTTCCCGATCGGCGACCGAGACGACCAAAATGATCCCAATCCTGATTGAAATCGCCACCCGTTCCACCGCGCCTCAGGTTGCGATTTTGTCCCCAGGAATTCAACCAAAAATCATCACTGATCTGACCCAAATTAACCTGATCATTCACTCCAGCATCAACCGAAGAATGTTCAGGCCAATCAACTCCAGAAAGAAGCTGCTTTGTACTGAGAAATTCGGAAACGTGATCAATGTTTTTGATCTCAGAGTTTTTGATCTCAGAGTTTTTGGTCTCAGAGTTTTTGATCTCAGAATCTTGGGTCTCGATCGCGTGATGGGTGCTGAAGCCGCCTCCGGAATTGTGAGCATGGGTGGGCGGAAAGTAGGATGCAACCCAACTGGAACCCATCGTCCAACGTGGCTCAATGCCTTGGCCCAGAACAGCCGTTGCCGAATTGGCCAAGCTTCCTCCCTCAAAATCAGTAGATGCCATCAAGAACTCCAGACGATCGTGAGCGGGCCCTGGCATCCTAGGCCTCAAATGAAATCTTTGGCCCGCGTGGACAGGGCAGATCCCAAATTGGCTGAGAGTACCACTTCGTAGTTGTAGCCCGTGCTGGCGGGCAGCGCACCATTGCCAACACTTTGGGTCATGGCTGTTTTGTCGGGACGGCGCGGCGCATAGGCCGAATCCGCTTGCACCAGCACATTGCCGCCCGTGAAACTGAGGCCCCGCACAAACAGGGAGTTAGTGGTGTCGTCACCGAGGGCGGCGGTTCCCTTGTCATTGCGGGCCGTCAGGTAAGTGGCGTTTTGGATGTTGCCTGTGGTGGGGTCAACCTTGGCCAAAATTCCCACTTTGCCACCGCCGCCGCCGCTGGGGCTGCCGTCTGTGTAGCCCGTGAGCCAGCCACTGCCCGTGAAGCGACTGAGGTTATTCCCCGGTTGGTTGCCGGTGGAGGTGAAGACGGCATAGAGATTGGAGCCATCCCAAGCCAAGCCCGTGCCTGTTCCATCATCGACCGTGGTTTCGTAATCGGTGCGTACCCAATTGCGCACGCCGTTGGTGAAGCTGACCAAGATCGGATCTTGATTGAGGGCCGACACCTGTTGATAGCCGATGTAGATGTTGGTGTTGCCGAGGGTGATTTTGGGGCCATTTTTAGCGGCGATCGCGGCTTCCGAATCACTGGGGCTGAAGGCAACGGCGCTGGCCACGGAGGATTGCACCGGGCCACTGGTGGGTGTTGTGGTCGCGCTGGAGCCGCTGGCGGCGCTGTCGATGATGCTGATGGTGGCGGCGTTGATGCTGCCCAGTTGTCCGCCCGTGGGATTGCTGAGGTTGAGTTGGAAAGTTTCCGTTGGCTCGGCCAGGCTGTCGTTCAGGATCGGGATCGTGAGGCTGGCGACGCTCTGGCCGGCGGCGAAGGTGAGCTGGCCATTGATGGCGCTGTAGTCGAGGCCGGCCAGGGCGGTTCCGTTGCTGGTGGCGTAGGTCACCGACAGGGGTTGGGACAGGTCGCCAGTCCGTCGCACGGGGATGGCGAGGGATCCGCCGGTTTCGTTGATGCTGTAGCTGTTGCCATCCAGGGAAACGGTGGGGCCGGTGGGGGTCGTGCTGCTGCCGCCGCCGCTGCCGTCGCGGATGATGAGGGTGGCGGTGGCTCGATCGAGCTGGGCCCCCACGGGATTCGACAACAGCAGGGCCACGGTTTCATCGGTTTCCGTGAGGCGATCGTCTGTTAGGGGAATTGAGATGGTTTTGCGGGTTTCGCCGGGAGCAAAGGCGATCGCGCTGTTCACGGGGGTGAAGTCTTGGTTGGGGGTGGCCGTGCCGCTGCCGGTGCTGAAGGTGACCTGGGCGGCGGTTTGCAGGTTGCCGGAACGCTCAATGGTAATCACGGCGTTGCGATCTGGCTCGTTGCCCACAAAGCCGCTGCCCAGGAAGCGCAGGATCGCGGTGTTGGCGTTCAGACTTTCTTGGGAAATCACGTTGCTGGCGCTGAAGCTATTGGGGTTGATGCCCTTGAGAACGGCCAGATAGCGGCCCGTCGCCCGATCGCGGACGATCGTGTCGCCGCTGTTAACGCCGATGCCGGCCGTGAAGTCCAAATCTTCAAACCGTTGACCGCTGGGCACGACCAGCCGATCGGCTCCTTCCTGCAAAAAATCCAAAATCACATCGGCCGAGGCGATCGAGCTGCCACCCGCCACCGCACTGATCAAAAACAGATCGGCCCCAGCGCCACCGGCCAGGGTGTCGGCTCCCAAATCCCCCGACAGCAGATCATCACCCAGGTCGCCCAGCAGTTGATCATCGCCCGCACCGCCCCAGAGGGTATCGGCTTCCTTGCCGCCGCGCAGTCGATCGTTGCCCTCATTGCCAAAGATCAAATCGCGGCCACGGTTGCCAGCCAATTGGTCATCGCCCGCTAGCCCCTGGATTTGATCATCACCATTCCAACCCAACAGCAAATCGCGACCAGCGCCCCCCGTGAGCGAATCGGCCGACTCGCTGCCAAAGTTGAAGCGGTTGAACCCGCCGCCCGGTTCGCGCCGTTCTCGAAATCCCGATCGCGCAAAATGTTCCAGACCCGAAGTGAGTTGACCCCGCCCGATCGCCCCTTGCACATCGGGATTTTGGGCTAAATAGTTTGCTTCGTTGTAAAGCGGCAACACCGCTTGCAAAATTTCATAATCACCGCTGGGGCTGCGGCCTTCGCTGAAACCATGCTGTGAAAAATGTGCAAAGCCCGATCGCAGTAAATTACCGCTCACCGCAAGGTTCACATCGGGATTTCGGGCTAAATAATCCGCTTCACGATAGGCAAAACTCGCCACCTCAAAACCGGTGAAATCCATAGATCGGCTCCGTCTAGCAAAACTGATTCGCAGGGAAGGGTAGGAGCTGTCATCGCATTCACTGAATCCCTGATGCCGGTGCGATCGACCGTGGGCCCTGACCGCTGAAACCGGTTTTTCACGAAGGCTCCAGTTTTTGGCCTCCTGCCCTCGGATCAGGACAGGATCAGGATTGCGAGGATTTGATGACAGACCCTAACGTTTCTTTTCGAAAGTTTTCCTGAGAAACCGGAATTGCGCTCCGAAGCTAAACTAGGTGAGCCTTTTGGAAATCAAAAGAACTGCAAAAATGGTTCCAAAGGGAATTTATCAAGAATGTCTAGAAAACTAAGATGACTACTTGCAAATTTCATCATCAATTTCATCGATCAATAACGAAAATGGGTTGAGATTCTATCGCTTTTTCGAGATGTTTTTGAGGCATCGTTGACCCATTTCTGATCAATCAATTTTCTGATCAATCAATTTTTGACCAACCTTAATGGAGCAGGGGCACGCCGATCGACATGCCCGATCGCTCTGGATTCAAATGCGAAATGGACGATGGGCAACTACTCGGCCCACTTCAACGCTGCTCAAAGACCATGATCACTGATGGTGAGGGTAGCGGTTGCCAAATCCAGCTCAGCTCCAACGGGATTGGACAGCAGCAGCATCACGGTTTCGTTGGGTTCCGTGCGCCGATCGTCTGTTAATGGGATGGTGATTGTTTTGCGGGTTTCGTCGGCCCCAAAGGCGATCGAGCCGGTGATGGGAGTGAAGTCTTGGTTGGGGGTGGCCGTGCCGCCGCTGGTGCTGAAGCTCACGCTCACGTCCGTTGCCGTGTTCACCGATCGCTCTAGGGTAATGGTCGCCTTGCCGTCCAGCTCAACGCCCAGAAAATTACCCTTGCTGAACCGAATCACGGCCGGAGTTGGAGCCAAGCTATCTTGGGACACCACATTGCTAGCGTTGAAGCTGCTGGGGCTGATTCCCTTCAGGATCACCCAGTTTCGGCCCGTCGCCCGATCTCGCACGATCGTATCGCCACTGTTGTTTCCCGTTCCGGCGATGAAGTCCAAATCTTCAAACCGTTGACCGCTGGGCAGCACCAACTGATCTGCCTCGCTGGTTCGGAAATCCAAAATCAAATCCGCTTGGTCGATCGCGCCCCCATCCATCGCCATCCCAATCAAAAAGCGATCGGCCCCCAAGCCGCCAGTCATCGTATCAAGACCCAATTCGCCCGCTAGCCAATCGTCTCCCAAATCCCCCAGTAACTGATCGTTGCCGCTGCCGCCCCACAGGCTATCTGCCCCTTGTCCCCCTTGGATCCAATCATGGCCATCATCGCCCCATAGCTGATCGCGGCCTTGGTTGCCCAGCAGGCGATCGTCCCCATCCAAGCCGTGTAATTCGTCATCACCACCCCAGCCTTGAATCCAGTCCCGTCCAATGCCCCCAAGAACCAAATCGGCGTTTTCGGTGGTTAGCTCCACACGATAAAAACCATCATTGGCGCTGCGGCGTTCCCGGGTTCCTGGGGCGATCGGGGGGATTAATTCACCGTTGGATGGGGAGACAGGCGTGGTGGCCAGAATTGCAGAATTGGCGACTAAATTGCTCGCTGCCGCATTGAGCAGGAAATCTGCTGTTGAAGCCGCTACTGAAACCGTTTCGGAAACAGGGTTTTCACTTCTAGAAACCTGGTTGACTGGGAAATTGTTGGATGCCAAGTGCCAGAAGCTGAATTTTGGGAAACTTGGGTTCGAGGAGCGGCTGATTTCAAACGTTTGCGCCCCAGAATTTGATTCTCGACAAGCAAAATTTGCCACACCAAACTCGTTAAAGTTCATGGGAAAACTCCGTCAGTCGTGGCTGATTTTTAGGGAATATAATTTTTTCTTCAAAAATTTAGAATTGAAACCGGATCTAAAAGATAGTTTTATTTTGTAAAGGCAAAGTGCCAAAGCGCACTCATGAAAACGCTTTTCAATTAAAAAAGCTTATGTTCTGATGAGAATGGATTATGAAAAATAAAATGCATAATCAGAAAAAGTTCCGTGAATTCAATTCAATTCGATCAGTGGCCTAGGTAGGTTTTGAGATCTTGGAATCAGATTAGATTGTTGGCTTCAATTGGAAAAAATTGAAGCAATGGGCACTTTGGCGAAATACTCCCACCTAGCATTAACCTCGGGCAAAGTCAGGAGTCAAATTTTTTACCCACGGTGCGTCAAATCGGTTGCTTTGACTTACGGAAGGGGTATTGATAGCCGGATAGACAAACGCCAAGGCGCGATCAGCCTTTGGGGTGATCGAACCGATCGAGCTGGCAATGAATTGGCTCCTGAAAGCGGGGCACGAGGGTCAGGGCCAAGATTCGATCCTGGATGCGCTGTAGCCCTAGTTGCTCGATCGCCCTTTGCCCGATCGTCCCCGGTAGCCCCATCAGCCCCATCTTGAGCAAGATTTGCGCCACCAAGGGCCATTGCTTCAAGACCCCACGATGGCACTGCAACACTTGCCAGGCAAAGCGGGCGGCGGTTTTGGCGCGGCGCGGTTGGGCAGGGCCGTCCAACGCCTTAAAGAGCAAATATTTGTAGCGGTTACCCCAAATGATCGCCCGATGGGGGGTGAGCTGGTTGGGCGATCGGGCGATCGCCGTTTGCAAAATTTGCCGGCTGACGCGCTCCTGTCGCCACACGTTTTCCGATGAGGAGGTGGGCCGTTGGCGATAGAACACATGGCATTCGGGCACTTGGGCCGCTGGAAACTGCCAAGCCAATCGCAGCCACAAATCCCAATCTTCTGAGGGAACCAAGTCTGGCTGAAAACCGCCCACTTGGTTCAAGGCCGATCGACTCACCAGCACATTAGACCCGCTGGAAACAAAATCCGTGACCAACAGGGGCCCGTAGATCCAACCGCTGAAGGGGCTGGTAACCGGCTGCCCGATCGCCCGGCCCGAATCATCGGTGAGTTGAGTCCAACTGTAAACCCAACCGGCGGCGGGGTTGGCCGCCAGGGCCGCCAGTTGGGCCCGCAACTTGTCGGGATGCCAGCGATCGTCCGCATCAATGAACCCAATCCAGTTCCCCCGCGCCCGATCGATCCCACGATTCCGAGCGATCGCCTGTCCCCCGTTGGCAAAGGCATAAACCCGAATTCGGCCATCGGCGGCCGCCATCGACTCAGCCAAGGCCCGGGAGCGATCGTGGCTGCCGTCGTCAATAATCAACAGTTCCCAATCGGGTTCCGTTTGGGCAAAAATCGAGGCCACCGTATCCGCCAGGGTGTCTGCCCCATTGAACACCGGCAGCACGATCGACACTTGCGGCCGGTGGCTGTCCTCGGTGCTGCTGGTTTCGGTGCTGCTGGTTTCGGGTTTGGTGGCTTCCGTGGCCATGATCTAGGTGCTACCTAAGCGCTGCGAAGGGCCACGATCGGATCCAGCTTGGCCGCCTGTTGGGCTGGAATTACGCCAAAAAAGAGACCAATTCCGCCCGAGACACCCACAGCCACCCCGATCGCGGTGCTGGAGGGAGCTGCTTCCAAGTCCGTGACCATGCTCACCAAGGCCAAGCCGCCCACGCCAACGGCCGTGCCGATCGCCCCGCCCAAACTGGCCAAAATCGTCGCTTCAATCACAAACTGCATCAAAATATCCCGTTGGGAAGCCCCGATCGCCTTGCGCAGCCCAATTTCTTGGGTGCGTTCCGCCACCGACACCAGCATGATGTTTGTGATGCCAATGCCGCCCACCAGCAGGGAAATACTGGCGATCGCCACCAACATCACCTGCAACGTGCCGGTGATCGCCCCCAGGGTGTTTTGCAAATCCTGCTGGTTACGAACGGTGAAATCATCCTCGCCCACAATTTTGTGTCGTCGGCGCAGCAGGTTCTCAATTTGGAATTGGGCGGCCCGCATCACCGTTTCATCCCGTGCCGACAGGGAAATATAACTAACACTGGTTCCATAGGGCGATCGACGACCCACCAACCGGTTCGCCATGGTGCGCAGCGGCAAAAACACGGTCATATCCATATCCATGCCAAAGCTGGATCCTTTGGGCTGCATCACCCCAATCACCTCTGCCCGCAGGTTGCGAACGCGCACAGACTGCCCGATCGGGTCTTGGCCGTTGAACAATTGCCGCGCCACCTCAGACCCCAACACCACCACCCGTTGCACCCGTTGGCCATCGAGCTTGGTGATGAACCGGCCCCGATCAACCTGGAAATCTCGCACTTCGGTATAGTCCGGCGTGGTGCCAATGACGGTGACGCTGGCGTTGCGGCCCCGGTAGCTCACCACCTCGTTCCCGGTCAGCTCCGGAGCCACGGCTACTACGGTGGGCACTTCTGTAGAAATGGCCTCCGCATCTTCCAGCACCAGGGTTTGTGGGGGCCAAAGGGGCCGGCGATCGGCCTCTGGGCTGCCGGGGCGAATAAACAAGGTATTGGGGCCCAAGGATTGCACCTCGGCGGTCACAAACCGTTGGGCCCCCTCGCCCACCCCGATCGTGGCAATCACCGAAGCATTACCAATCACAATCCCCAGCATGGTGAGGCTGCTGCGCAATTTGTTGGCGGCCAAGGTGGCGATCGCCATTTTGAGGCTTTCCCAGAGGTTCATCGGTAAGGGCGATCGTCCGGGCGATCAACGAGGGGACTGGAATTTGCTTTCAGAGTTAATCCTAGCGAACTCCCAAAACCCTGCGGCGATCGCTGAGTTTAGTAGCGCGGCTGTTTTAGTTCGATCGGTCAGGTCAAATGACTGTTGCTGTTAGGCGATCGGCAGGCAGCATTAATCTCCTGATCATCACGACTGACTCCGCAACGTTGACCCACGCCCTACGAGTTGCGGTCAGCATCCCGTAAATGAGGGCATATCCCGTAGTGACAGGATAGTACCCGTAGTATCGGAGTTAGACCGCACACGCTTGACAACACCCTGCTGAGGAGAGTTATCCTGCACTTGCGGTCTAATACATAGTTAGGTGTACAATCTACTCTCCCAATCTTTGTCCTTTAATATGAAGAAGGAAGACAGAAACAAGCTTCTAGATAGGATCGATCATCTCGCCTCAGAATCAACAAAGCTGAGTCCGCTTGAAGCAGAAGATATTTACACTAATGTTCTGCTGCCACTGCTTATCGAGGATGGATATGAAGTTAGTAAAACTGCAAGATTAGCTGATGGAGGACTCGACTTTGTAGCAACTCGTCCATCTACTGAGACTCTCACTTCTCAAAAACTCGGAATTCAATTCAAGTACTATCGATCTGGTCATGCTATAGGTTCTGATAAAGTTCGTGAACTGGTGGGTGCGGCACTCTTTAATCAAGTTGATAGAGCCATTCTTCTTATAAATACACGATTTACAAAGGCTGCACTAGAAACTTCAAAACACGAATTTCCCCTTCAGCTAGAATTAATTGATTTAGATGCTCTTCGTGCTTGGGTATCTCGTTTGCAGGTTGACGATGAAAAATTCATAGGTGAAGTTCAACAGATCCTTAAAATTGTTAGCCAGCAATTTGCGATGCTAATTGCCCAGCAGCCAAATATTCTTAACGACCTAGAGTGGCGAGATCTGGAGCGTACTATAGCTGAAATCTTTGATGGACTTGGTTTTGATGTTACTCTAACACCACCAAGTAAAGATGGTGGCAAAGACATAATTCTGAAGTGTCAAGTTCAAGGACAGCATCAGAAGTATATTGTGGAAATTAAACATTGGAGATCTCGTTCTCGTGTTGGAGGTGGGGATTTGCGAGATTTTCTCAATGTAATCCTTCATGAAGGACGTGATGGTGGATTATTCCTATCTACCTATGGTTTTTGTGACAATGCTTTTGAACAACTTACAGAAATAGAGCGACAGAGATTGCGGTTCGGGAAGCAAGAAAAAATAGTAGCTCTCTCACGTACTTATATGAAGGCTAAATCAGGAATTTGGTCCCCACCTGAGAAGTTAGCTGAAGTTCTTTTTGAAGATACGATCTAGCGAGTTGAGTGTTGTATGGCACACCTAACACTTCATGGCAGCGGACAGTTGAAAACTGCTGGTACTGAGTTCGAGGTTATCTGCTGCCGCTGCATTTTGCCGTTATGCGACAAAAGGTTCTAAGTATTCTTGAGGAAGAATATAATTTTGGCTTGGGTGTTTTCCTGAAAAGCTGTAATCCTAGTGATCGCTGAGCCTAGTAGCACGGCTGTTTTAATTCGATCGGTCAGGTCAAATGACTGTTGCCGCTACTCGATCGGTAGGCAGCGAAGGTATTAATCTCCTGATCACCACGACTGACTCCGCAACGTTGACCCACGCCCTACGAGTTGCGGTCAAAGTCCCGTAAATGAGAGCATATTCCGCAGCGACAGGACAACGCCCATAATGCCGGAGTTAGACCGCTAAACTCTGGGCTAGAAAATCAAGTATTTCAACTTAAATGATGGAAAGATTTCAGGACACAGGAGAGACAGTTCAATCATTTCAAGATCAAGTTCTTGTGCGCTGTCCTCATTGTGCTTCATGTGCTGTTGTGCGCTGCACCACTCCTGAAAATTTCCGATTTTCTCCTCGCAGGTTTTCCTGCAAAGCCTGTGGCTCCTACAAGGATTGGGCTGAAAGCACAATTTCAAGAACTTGGAAAAATGAGCCACCAGTAGATGACTATTTTCATTACCCTTTATGGTTGCAAGCGCCTTGTTGTGGACAAACGCTTTGGGCTTACAATTTCGAACATTTAGATTTTATTGAAGCATTTGTCAGCGCAAGATTGCGAGAAAGCCAACGCGACGAAAATGATCTTTGGTCGAATCGTAGCTTATTTTCACGCTTGCCGAGATGGATTCAATCAGCTAAAAACCGAGAAGCTATTTTAAAAGTTATCAACAAAATTCGTCAATCAAATGAGGGCGTTTTTCAGTAATATCTCCTAATACAGCCCTTACTTCAATTACTAAGCACAGTCGCCTGTAGGGTGGGCAGTGCCCACCGAACCGTTGCTTCATGGCATGTGCAATATGACGTGCCAATTATTTTAGGTAAAGGCTGTAAGATGATTGTTCTCAAGTTATTGACGAAGCGGCATGATCTAAGAATTCTAGTGCGGCGGGCTGTCGAAAATTGATTTATAAGAAACGTGACGAGGATTAAAGTCGCTGACCAGAAACGTTGGGTTTCGCAAAGTCAATGAATAAAAAATATGGCAAACTAAAGCTATCTTTGAGGAAAATTCATGAAAGCAATTGTATGTGTAAAGTATGGATCTCCTGATGCTATGCAGCTTAAAGAAGTAGAGAAACCTACTCCTAAAGCAAACGAGGTGCTAATTAAAATCTATGCGACAACAGTAACGTCAGCAGACATCCGCATCCGAAAGGCTGACCCATTCCCCGTAAGATTTTTCTACGGTTTCGCAAGACCTAAAAACAACACCATACTCGGGTCGGAGCTAGCCGGAGAAATCGAAGCAGTTGGTGAAAATGTAAAACAATTCAAAGCAGGTGACCGAGTATTTGCTGGTGCAGGAACCAGTCTTGGTGCAAATGCTGAGTATATTTGTTTGCCTGAAGCAGGAGCGGTTGCAATCAAGCCTACCAATATAACCTATGAGGAAGCTGCTGCTATTCCTTTTGGGGCAACAACTGCATTGATTTTCCTGAGAGATAAGGGAAAGATTCAGAGTGGGCAGGAAGTTTTGATCTATGGCGCTTCTGGAGCAGTAGGGATGGCTGCCGTACAGCTTGCCAAATTCTTTGGCGCACAAGTGACCGGAGTGTGTAGTACAGCGAAGTTAGAATTGGTGAAATCTCTCGGATCTGACAACGTTATTGACTATACGAAAGAGGATTTCACTCAAAACGGTAAGACCTACGATATTATTTTCGACACAAGTGGCAAAAGTTCATTTTCAGGCTGTCTCAGCGCGCTAAAAAATAATGGCATCTATCTTAGAGCTGTTCATATCAATTTGCTGCCGATCCTCCGAGGGCTGTGGACTTCAATTACCAGCAACAAGAAAGTCATAGGTGGGGTAGCGATCGAGCATAAAGCAGATCTAATTTTCCTGAAAGAGTTAATTGAAATGGGCAGGATGAAATCGGTCATCGACAGGCGTTATTCACTGGAACAGACTGCCGAAGCGCACAGGTATGTTGAACAAGGACACAAGAAAGGGAATGTTGTCATTACTGTGGCGCAAAGCAACAAAACCTAACAACGCGCTGCACCAGAATGTTCAATAGGGTCTATTGATTTGCAAAACCTGTTTGTGCTTGGTGAGCGCAACCGTTGGGCGAACAAGAATCTGTGAAGATAGTCATCAATTGTCGCACTGGAAGCTTTTTATATTTTGGTAGAACTTGGTGCAACCAAAGTTGACAGATAGGCTTGTGTTGAGGTCGTTCTCAGAGAGAGATGCTGAGGGATTGTTCCGCTACCTGTCGAGAAAGCAAGTGAATTGCTTCGCTTCAGACAGAATTGAGACAATGAATCAGGCAATGAAGGTTGTGGAGGAACGACAGAGAACTGATAAGTTCATTGCTGTCTGCCTGAAAGAAACTGATGAATTGATCGGAGACCTGTTTCTCCAGAAAGAGGAGCCAGACACTTACAGTGTGGGTTGGAATTTTAATGCGGACTATCAGGGAAAAGGATATGCTCTTGAGAGCGCTAAGGCGCTGCTAGACTATCTTTTTAAGGATAGAGGTGCAAGAAGAATTTACGCTTATGTGGAAGAAGATAATATTCGCTCTCAGAAGGTCTGTGAACGCCTGGGCATGAGAAAGGAAGGATGTTTCAAGGAATTCATCACGTTCATCAATAATGATGACGGAACACCAAGATACGAAAATACAATACAATTTGCAATCTTAAGCAAAGAATGGGATTCAACGAAAGACATCGATATGAAGAAGAAATAGCCGCCCAATATTGACTTTAACTTGATGATTTTGGAACAAAATTGCAAGTTAAATCAGGGTTAGACTAAAAAAGGTTCTGAGTATTCTTGAGGAAGAATATAATTTTGGCTTGAGTGTTCTCCTGAGAAGCTGTAATCCTAGCGATCGCCTGCCCTAGTTGCCGCCGCGATCGCACCCGATCGACTGTGCTCGACTCACCGCGCTGACTGCCCGCCCTGTCTATCCCATGACCTTCTTTAATCTGCGCCCCGACTGGCAATTGCGCGATCGCGAAGCAACGGATCCAGCCCTGTTTCTCAATCGCCGCCGATTTTTGCAATCCCTCGCCGGGTTCAGCATTGCTGGTGGTGTTCTGTCGCTGACGGGTTGCCAAAATACACCGACTGGCGAGCTGGAAGCGGCCCCACCCCCCGGCCCCACCACCATGCGATCGCCCTTCGTTGGGGTGCAGCGCAATTCCCAATTTGCCGATCCGCAGCGAGCCGTCACGCCCCAAGACTTGGCCGGCCGCTACAACAATTTCTATGAATTTGGCGGCACAAAGGACATTGCCCAACGGGCCCAACGGTTGCCTACCAATCCCTGGACCGTGGAAGTGTCTGGATTGGTCAAGCAGCCTAAAACTTGGGCGATCGAGGATTTAATCAAAGCCTTTGAGATTGAAGAACGCATCTATCGGTTTCGCTGCGTCGAAGCTTGGGCGATGGTTGTGCCTTGGCTCGGGTTTCCGATGCGCAAACTGATCGAAGCCGTCGATCCTTTGCCCGATGCCAAGTTTGTCCGCTTCACCTCCTACTACAACAAAGACATCGCGATCGGGCCGGCCTGGGCCTATCGTGACCTCCCTTGGCCCTACACCGAAGGCCTCACGCTGGCGGAAATGGCTAACGACCTCGCCTTTTTTGCGGTGGGTAACTATGGGCAAATTCTGCCGAAGCAGCATGGCGCACCGATTCGGGCTGTCCTGCCTTGGAAATATGGCTTTAAAGGGGCTAAGTCGATCGTCAAAATTGAGTTTTTGCCCCGGCAGCCCCTGACCTTTTGGAACACTCTGGCTCCTGATGAATACGGCTTTGAGGCCAATGTGGATCCCCTGGTTCCCCACCCCCGCTGGTCGCAGGCCACGGAGCGGTTATTGGGATCGGGCCCGCCGCTCGCCTGGAAAACGGTTCCCACCCGTCCCTACAACGGCTATGGACAATGGGTTTCTGGTCTTTATGCGTAGGTTAATTATTGCAATGATCATCAAGCTGTAACGATCGCCTCGACCGCTGAATTCTCCACAAGCCACAATGGCCAAAGTTCAGGATTTACCGACCAGCAGAGGAGGCGATCCAATGCCGATCGACTTTCAAAGAGCTTTGGTGATGCGGTTTTGGCAGTTGGCCCGCTGCCGACCCGTTGCGGGGTATGCCATGTATTTGGATGTATTGGAGGGGCGATCGGTCTTGGCCATTGATTGCCGGGCCCAGAGTGCTGCCCACAAGCTTTGGGAACAGCGGGCCCAACTTAATCAAGCGGCCTGTCAGCTTGGCATTGAGCGCTTGGTGTTGCGGGTGCGGGGCGAAATTTGGCGATCGCCCTGGCAAGCCACAGCTACGGATTCCTAATCAATTGCCCTTATTAATTGCCCTTGATCCCATGGTGAATTTCTGACAATCGGTGAACCGTGCCGCATGAATCGCTGATTGCTGAAAAATTAGCTCAAAATTTCGATTTTGCCAGCTAATTCCGTCGGCTGAAAGGTCTCATAGAGCAACAGCAATTGACGCACTATCCGCCCGATCGGGAGGGCCAGCGGACTATAAACCACGCCCCCATGATCTTTTTGCGATCCGGCAAACTTCACCAGCGTCACTTCCGCTGTCACGAAAACCAATTGGTGGCGATAGGCAAACAAAAGCTGGGTGGCATCGCTCTGGTTTTGGAGCTTCACCTCTGTGGGCCGGGTGGCCCGCACCCCATAGCCGCGCAGGGCTGCGCTGACGGCGGGATCAAGGCTGTCGTCTAGGTAAAATCCCAAGCGTGGTTGGCTCACGGGTTGCGGGGGTGTCAAGAGCATCTCAGGATTGGATATAGCCTGAAGCGCGATCGATTGCAATTTCCTGAAACTTTCCGCACCCTTTTGCGGCCGCTCCGGAGCGATCGCCACAACGCTCAGGGATGAGGTGGGCTAACGGCTCGATCGGCACTCAATCGCTTGACCGAAAAACGTTCAGTTAAGGACGCACTCAGCCCTAATCTCCGCGTAGCTCACTGAGGCGCTCCTGAAGGACGGAGACTTGGCTGCGCTGAAACCCGGCAACGAAGGCCAGGTCTTCGTGAATGGCCAAGTCCATTTCACTGCGGTGGTCAAAGTAATAGGCCATGGCTGCATAGAGGGCCGCCAGGGGCAGTTGATAGCGCCCAGCGATTTCCTCGATCGATTGGCCAAGTCGTAGATGCATCAGGGCCACATCGGTCACGGTAATCCGGGTTCCGGCCAGCCGCGGACGACCGCCCCGAATCCCCGGTGTGGTTTCAATATGGCGTGACAAGCTTTTACTCATCGAACTGGGCTGTGCAAGAGTACCCATTTTGACGTGTATTTTCTGACATGTATGTTTTGACATGTACTGGCGGCGCATCGAGGTTGAACTTGGCTCAAATTTTGAGAGGCTGTTCCGATGCGGCCCCGTCGCGATTGTCACACTTTGGTCAGCTTTTGGGCCGCCAATGACATGGCCAGGAGTATGGCCAAAATCCGGGTGATTGGATTGCTGGTTCAAGCTTTGATTTTAAGAGAGCGCGGGGATCTTTGCCGGTCAGGGTCAAGCCCTTAATTCGGAGGGCAAACTAGCGAGACTAGCGGGGCAAATCACTGCCGTTCAGTGGCTCCGTAGGAGACTGTGCCAGTTGATTCAAGGCATCAGCTAAATCTTGGGTCAGGGTGGGGGCGGCCACCTTAGCCGGGCGATCGAGATATTGTGCCAACGGGAGCGATCGCCCAATCATCACCCGCACACCACAGCGCCAACCCACCTCCGGCGAACCATACTCCACATGAATCGGCACGATATGCACACCCGAATGGCTGCGTTCCGCCTGGATTGCCATCCGCGCCAAACCGGGCTTGAGGGGGTGCAGGTGGCCATCGCGGAAAATGTCGCCTTCCGGGAAAATCACCAGGGCCTTGCCCGTTTCCAGCACTTTAATGCCATGGCGAACGCTGGCAATGCTGGGGTTGGTGGTGTCTACGGGAAATCCACCCATGCGCTGAATAAACCAGCCTTGGAGGCCTCGGGAGGCTTCGTTGGCCGAAACCATGAAGTGCAAATCGGCGGGGCAGATGGGCCGGCCAATGGCGCAGGGAACCACCAAGGCATCCCAGCGCGATCGATGGGTGGGGGCAAATAGGAGCGATCGGGCGTTTTGGGGCAGGTTTTCCAAGCCCTCGATCGTCACGGAACCAAAATAGGTTGGCAACACAACCCGTCGGGCCAGGGGATAGAGCACCCGCGCGAGCCAAGGCAACACACAGGAGCGAATCGACCCAGAATCAACCACATGATCCATGGCTTGATGAGTCGTGGCTTGATGAGTCGTGGCTTGATGAGTCGAGGTTGGGTGAGTCGGGGTTTGGCAATCCTGGGTTGGGTGAGTCGGGGCTTGAGTTATGGCTTGATGGGTTGGCCCCGGCGCTGCTGGGGGTGCGGACTGCTGTCCGCCGGGAGAATCTGCCCGATCGCCGTTGTTGGAGGAAAGATTGCGTTCCGCATTCAGCGGGTCGTCTAGCTGCATCACTGTCCCCCGCGCCGTCCCTGGCACCGAATCACTCACCATCGACATGGTGACGGTGCTGCTGGCCGGTCTGGATGGCCCTTGGACAGTCGGGGCGTTCGGCACAACCTCAGTAGAAGCAGAGTTTAGACGCATCATGGGCAGCTAGAGTTCCCCGACCGGTTGGATATTCTTCATGGTTTCTGAGGCTAACAATACCAGGTTGATTCTGCTGGCCAGTTCATGCACCGTCTGGACAAGAGCCGGGGCGGGGATCGGTGGCTGGGGGCCGGCGTTCTCGCCACCACAAGCCTTGGGCGAACTGGCGCAGACCCGCAGTGATCGCAGCTTTGTTGACCAGGTACGTTGATGGGTGGATTGCTTTTTGTAACAAATCCTTAATAATCATTCTATGGGATCTCACCCCTATGGAATTTCACCCCGATCGCGATTACCAGCTCATGGCCGCCAGGTTTCTACTCAATTTCTGCAAAATCTCTGCGAAATGCCTGCGAAATCTTGGCTCAATCCCGCGCTCCTGTTGGTTCAATCTTTCTGAATTAAGTTTTTTGCGCGGGTCTGGACTGGTCTTGAGTTGATTCCCAAGTTGATTCCCGAGCTGATCCCCAAGTTGATTCCCAGCCAAGCTTGCGCAAACCCTGAGCCTGTTGGGCTTTTTCGGAGCGCTGTCTGAATCTTTTGCTAAATCCTTTGCCAAAACCCTATGTACGAAGCTACTGCCCGATCGAACGATCGCCCTGTCATGACTCCCAAGGGCGATCGACCCCAGCCCGCCCTTTTCAAAACCTTTTGGGCCGATGCCCTATCCGTATTTTGGGGCGACTGGCTGAAATTGCGGGTGCGGGTTGGGCAGGTGGCCGCTTCGGGGCTGGTGTCCCCGCTGATTTATATCCTGGCTTTCGGGTTGGGGTTGGGAACCTCCCTTGATGCCGTGGCCAAGCCTTCCGCAGGCGATAGCTATTTGGAATTTATCTTGCCGGGGATGGTGGCCCTGTCTTCCATGGCCATTAGCTTTGGGGGCACAACATTTTCAATTTGCGGCGATCGCCTGTTTACCAAGACCTTTGAGGAAATGCTGCTTGTGCCGGTGCATCCCTTGGCTATGCACCTGGGACGGATGATGGCGGGCATTGTGCGCGGCCTGCTGACGGCTGGCTCGGTGATTTTGGTGGCGGTTCTGTTTACGGGCAAGGTTTGGAGCTTTTTAAATCCGCTCTTTTTGCTGTTGCTGGTGCTCAACTGTGCTGTGTTTGCGGGCTTGGGGGTGATTGTGGGCCTTTCGGTGCAGTCCCTGGAAATGGTGGGGCTGTACAACAATTTTCTGATTGTGCCCATGTCCTTTTTGGGAGCCACATTTTTTGACCCGGCCAAGTTGCCGCCGCTGCTGAAACCGATCGTCTATTGCCTGCCCTTGACCTACACCAGCATTGGCCTGCGATCGGCTGCTTACCTTCCCCTGAGCGAGTTTCCTTGGTACAGCATCCCAATTTTGCTGGCGGTGGCCACGGTGTTGGCGTTTTTGGGGGCCCAGCGGTTTTCTCAGCAGCAAGATTAGCGACTGTCCGCATGGTTAATGGGTTGCGATTGCTGGGAATCGGTTGCCATGGTTTCGCAGCAGTCGATCGCGCTTGGGTTTCGATCGGTCTTGATTGGTAGCACCTCAGTGGCGATCGGTCGTAATTGGCTGAGCCGTTATGGGTTCGCCGGAACCGCCAGAAGCCATACCCGGTCAACGGGGATCAAGATCGCAACATCAGGCGATCGCGATCGCAGACTCTAACGGGTTTGCGGCCGAAACTTAAGGCTAGAGCGCTTCATAGTCTCTAACCCTGTACTCTCGCAACTCTTGACCCAGTGCTTGGGTTGGGTGCGCCCGGTGCTTCCATTCCTCAACACAGGACAGCTCAGAAACTGGACAACGTGATCCTGAGCCTGAGCCAGGGCCCCGAAACAGAGAGTCAGAAAACCGCTGGATGGTGATTCAGCCCCGCCTCGATCGCAGTGTGAACCCTGTTAATTGCCGCCGAAACCAAGGCGCGATCGAGACCGGTCAGAATCAGGCACTTGTTGCCAATCCAATCCAGCCGTTGACGACGGTGGCTAGGAGGTAAAAAGCTATGCAACGTCAGGGATTAGAAGGTCTGGTTCGGTTTTTGCAAGAAGATTTGCAGTTGAGTGCCGCAGATTTGGCGCTGGCCCTCAAGCACCCCGACAGTGGCAATAATCTGCCAACGATTTTGTGGCAATACGGAGCAATTACCACGCAACAGCTCGATCGGGTGTTCGATTGGCTGGAACGGTGGATGTCGCCCGAAGGAATTTAACGGCTGGCGGTACGCGGTTAAAAACAGGTGGTTGGACAAATTTGGCCCAGCTCGGAGCCGTGCAAAGTAGCTCCGAGCGAAGCCAAAGCCGATGCAAAGCAGATTCAGGGCCCAAGGCTCAAAAGTGCGTTGGGCGATCGCGCCAAGGCGGTTCGGTTCTGACGACCCCCCAGTTGCTCATTTGCTTGTTAGATTGTGCTTGTTCATCGGAGACCATGCGCACCGTCCACCCGCGAGGTTTGAATCGTGGCCCCAGAACTGAACCCCATGTCTAACTTTTGGAAAAGCGAGCCAATCACCGATCGCGAACCGAGCGAATCGTTGATGCGATACATCCAATCCCTCAATCCGGAAACGATCGCCCATCTGTCGCGGCCGGCTTCCCCGGAAACGATTCGGATGATGGAGCACAACATCGTGGGTTTGCTGGGCGTGTTGCCCAGCGAGCAGTTTGATGTGTCCATCACCACCAACCGCGAACATTTGGGGCGGCTGTTGGCTTCGGCCATGATGAGTGGCTACTTTTTGCGGAATGCTGAGCAACGGATGAGTTTTGAAAAGTCCTTGCAAAACTGGTCGGGTGATTTGGCTGGCGACGCGCCGACGGCAGATTAGGCCCGATTCGGTTCAGTAGCCGGTTGTTCCATTGACTTTGGGTGATTTTGCGCTCTTCAATTGCTGAAACCTTAGAACCGCTGCCGGTTTCGGCGGCGGTTTTACAGCGATCGCTCCTGGATTGGTACGATCGCCACGGCCGCGACTTGCCTTGGCGAACCCCCCCGGACGTGTTGGATCCTTACCGGGTTTGGGTTTCGGAAATTGCCCTGCAACAAACCCAAGTCAAAACCGTTTTGCCCTACTACCAACGGTGGTTCGATCGATTTCCCACGATCGCTGATTTGGCGCAGGCCGATTTGCAAGCGGTGCTGAAAGCCTGGGAAGGCCTGGGCTACTACAGCCGGGCCCGCAATCTGCACCGGGCTGCCCAGTTGGTGATGGAACGGCATGGGGGACAATTTCCCCGCACCCTGGCCGAGGCGCTCGCCCTGCCTGGCATTGGCCGCACCACGGCCGGCGGCATCCTAAGTTCTGCCTTTAATTTGCCCTTGCCCATTTTGGACGGCAACGTGAAGCGAGTGTTGGCGCGGTTGATTGCGCTGCCCGTTGCGCCAGCCAAAGCGCTCGATCGCCTCTGGGCCGCCTCCGAAGCGGTGGTCTCGTTCGATCGCCCCCGAGACCTCAACCAAGCCCTCATGGATTTGGGGGCCACGGTTTGCACCGCCCGGAAGCCGGCCTGTTTGGTTTGTCCCTGGATGGCATACTGTCAGGCATACCAAACCAACCAGCAGCAGCAAATTCCCGTGAGCGAACCGAAAGCACCGATTCCCCACAAAGTGATTGGCGTGGCCGTGATCCGCAATCCCCAGGGGCAAATCTTGATCGATCGCCGGCCCGCCGAAGGGTTATTGGGCGGCCTATGGGAATTTCCGGGCGGCAAAGTGGAACCCAATGAGTCGATCGCCGACTGCATCCGCCGGGAAATTCAAGAAGAATTAGGCATTGAAATTGCCGTCGGTGAAGAACTGATTGTGGTGGATCATGCCTACACCCACTTCAAAGTGTCGCTGCATGTGCATCTTTGCGAGCATCTGCAAGGGGAACCCCAGGCGATCGAGTGTGATGAAGTGCGTTGGGTAACCCTTGCCGAAATTGACCAATTTCCCTTCCCCAAGGCCAACACCACCATCATCGAAGCCCTGAAACAACGCTTTCCTGATGCCTAGAGAAGATTGCTCCAAAAAAAATCAGGCTCTAAAAACAAGGGCACACGATCGTGCGCCCTGCTTGATCTGAATTGTTGACATCCTCCCCGCCCTAAAGGAGCGGGGATTCCCAGACCTCACGATCTGGGTTTCTGCTTCATAGCACCTGCCTTCCGAGACTTGCTCTCTTCGGGTCTTACGGTCGCTCCACAGACTGAAACCGCTAGTCCAGCGGCCAAAATATCCCGTGCATCGTATCAGCTAGAATCTAAGATGTCGAGCAAATCCGCCCTAAAAGGGCGGGGTTTCAGACCTTTTTCTTTTTGATGAAAACCAGTTCACGAGACCTCTTGCATCAATCAGCCCCCCTTGGGAGAAGGGGTTGGGGGATGAACGCTCCTAGCCGATTCGCGTCAGAGGTCTATTGAGTAGCTCTAGATTGAGTAGCTCTCAGGGATTTGCATCGCCCGGGCCAACTCAGCCGCCACCAAAGGCCGCGAGAATTCCGGTGGCGGCAACTCGCCCCGACGCAGCATTTCGCGCACCTTCGTGCCCGACAGGTGAATCCGCTCGTCCGGTTCGCTGGGGCTGGTCTTGGTGGTGGCCATGCTTTGGGTGCGCTTGCAGTAGAATGCGTGCTCGAACTTCAGCGGCATGATTCCCAACTCACCCGGCGCAAACTCATCGAAAATGTGCTGCGCATCGTAGGTTCCGTAATAGTCACCCACGCCCGCATGGTCACGACCCACGATGAAATGCGTGCAGCCATAGTTCTTGCGAATGAGGGCATGGAAAATGGCTTCCCGGGGGCCCGCATAGCGCATGGCGCAAGGGTTGATGGCCAAAATCACCCGGCCACGGGGGAAATAGTGTTCCAGCATGATTTCATAGCAACGCATCCGCACATCGGCGGCAATGTCATCGCTTTTGGTCACTCCCACCAGGGGATGCAGGAACAGGCCATCGGTGATTTCCAAGGCGCACTTGATGATGTATTCGTGGGCGCGGTGGATTGGGTTGCGGGTTTGGAAGGCTACGATCGACTTCCAACCCTTGTCGCGGAAAGCATGGCGCGAATCGATCGGGTCAATTTGATAGAGCGGGAAGCGAGGATCCGGCTCGCGCTCCAACAACCACACGGGTCCAGCTAAATAAGTCGCCCCTTGGCCATAAACCACCGCCACACCGGGGTGTTTCTCTTCGTTGGTGCGATAGACGTTGAGGGCTTCCCGGGTTTTGTCGTAGTGATATTTCTCCGTCAGCTCCAGCACGCCAATGAAGCGACCGGTGGGATCGTCTAGGCGCACCAATTGCCCTTCGCTGAAGGTGTTGGCCTGCTCATCGGTCACAGGCAGGGTCACGGGAATTGCCCAGGGCAGCCCGTTGGCCAAGCGCATGTCGTCAACCACGGTCTTGTAGTCCGCTTGGCCCATGAAGCCATCGATCGGGCTGAACGCACCAATGGCGATCGCGATCAGGTCACAGACGGCGCGATCGTCCAGGGAAATGCGCGGCAGGTGGTCGGCCTTGCTCAGGAATTCGGCCTTTTGCTCAGGGCTGGCAATGCGGTTAATCAGCGTGCCGCCGTGAGGGGCGATCGCGTCGGCTATACGGGTCATGGAACTCGGGGTGAGGTTGCTTCAAGACAATAATCAGTAAAAATTCAACACTAAAATGGTCGCCTTGTGGCCGGCTAGGGGATAGCCAGGGATTTTCATCTCCAACCACGTTTTAGTTAAAAAATGCTCTTTAGTTAAAAAATGCCCTGGTTTGTAGATATAGCCCAATCACGAGGGGAATGACCACATAGGCATAGGATCGAAGATTTGCAATGGCAATGGATCGGCCAAGATGAACTGAAGGGTTGGGCAGCCACTTCGCTAGACAAGCTCCCTCGATCGCCCAACTCATTGCCCAGCCAATCATAAAATAGGCAAAGGCACAGAAAAGCTCAATCCAAAAGGGAAACTTGGCATTGATAATGCCAATAATGACCAATGCCAATACTAAATTAAAAGGCCAAAACAACAACCACAGCCATCGCCAGCCAACAGACCAGGGTGTTAGCTGCCGCAAAGCATCATAGGTTGTCAGTCCCATTAAACCTAAGCAGCCAATGAGTACGAAAGTAATTCTTCGGTTCCAGTCATCACCGTAGCTTAAAAACGGTATGCCAACCAACCCAAATGAAAAAACAAGACCTGTGATTGATGAAACCAAATTAGCGCCAGTTACTGCAATCCAAACTCGCTTAGAGGAATAAGTTTCGCGCTTAAGGATTGTGATTGCTTCAATAGCGATGATGGCCAGCAAGCCCCACCCAAAGCTGATGAATGATGCGAAAAGAGGCAAGTTAAACAGGGGGACAGCCATGGGTGGCCAGCTATTGGCCCAAGCCGCTTGGGGCAGGGCGATCGTCACTAACAGGGCGATCGTACCTGTAACCCAGATCATTAGGCGGGGATAGATTGTGGAAAACGGAAACCAACGAGACCAACAAGGGCGATTTGATTTTTGGGGTGTTGCCCTACGATGATGGGTAGGTGGATGATCCATGGTTTGGCGCATTGGGTTTGGACTGAATTTTCATTTGAGGTGGTGATTGTGCAGGGAGATATTAATCAAAATACTAATCAGGAAGTTAATCAGGAAGTTCATCAGGACACCAATCAGGAATCTGGTCAGGGAACTCATCAAGAAGCCATGAGTGAATTTCCGGGATTTTTACCTGAAGCAGTGGCCAATTTAACGGAATCAGAGTCGATCCACTTTGTGCGTCAAATTCAGCGCCAAACGATCCAAACTTCCTGGCCCTATCCCCATAGTGTATTGCCGATCGAAACCAGTTTCGTTACGGGTCAACCGCCGGAATCACGCGATCGATTGTCCGATGCGCCACCCATTTTGTTAGTTCATGGCTTTGACAGTTCACTGCTGGAATATCGTCGATTGTTCCCACGCCTAGTTCAGCAATCTGCCACTTGGGCCGTGGACTTGTTGGGGTTTGGGTTCACCGATCGCCCTGAGAAGTTGGAATTTACCGCTGAAGCAATTCGCACCCATTTATATTGCTTTTGGCAGCAAATCATTGGGCGGCCGATGGTGTTGGTGGGGGCTTCCATGGGGGGTGCAGCCGTGATGGATTTTGCCCTCACCTATCCGGAGGCGGTGCAGAAAGTGGTGTTGCTGGATAGTGCTGGATTTGTGGGCAAACCGATTGCCAGCCGGTTTTTGATTCCGCCCTTGGGACAATGGGCCACGCAATTTTTGGCGAATAAAAAGGTTCGATCGGGCATTGGGCGCAAGGCCTACGCCGACCCCGATCGTTGTGCCACCGAAGAGGCCTATCGTTGCGGTGCGTTGCATTTGGGAATGCCCCGATGGAGTGAGGCGCTCATTTCCTTCACTCGCAACGGTGGTTACACCATTACGGGCGATCGCATTGCCCAATTGCCCCAAGAAACCCTAATTTTGTGGGGCGATCGCGATCAAATTTTGCCCAAAGCCACGGCCCAAAAATTCCAAGCAGCGCTGCCCAAAAGTCAATTTATTTGGGTGGAAAATTGCGGCCATGTGCCCCATTTGGAACAGCCCGATCGCACAGCCCAAGCAATTCAAAATTTCTTGAAAAAATAGGGTCTGTGAATCACTTCAATAATGGGATCAATCAGGGATCAGTTTCGGCTTTTCAGATGGTTCCCCATCGCAATTCTCAGTAGTAGTCCGTAGGGTGGGCACTGCCCACCGAATCGTTGCTTCATGGCATCTGCGATATGGCGTGCCAATTATTTGAGATAAAGGCCGTATCCTCGCGATTCGGATTGACGGGCCCAAAAAAGGGCGATCGCCTTCAGACGATCGCCCCATGCGAGATGAATTGAACCCAGCTTCCTAGCGGATATATTCCTTCAAGATGCTGTTGCGGTTCGGGTGGCGCAACTTCCGCAGGGCCTTCGCTTCAATTTGGCGAATTCGCTCACGGGTCACGTTGAAAATTTGCCCAATTTCTTCCAGGGTTTTCATTCGACCGTCATCCAAGCCGTAGCGCAACCGCAGCACATCACGCTCGCGGGCGCTGAGCGTATCGAGCACGCTTTCTAGATCTTCCCGCAGCAGGTTCTTGGAAACGCGATCTTCCGGTGTTTCGCCGTCAGATTCAATGAAATCGCCCAGGCGCGAATCTTCTTCCTTCCCGATCGGGGTTTCCAGCGAAATCGGCAACTGAGCCGACTTGGCAATGAACCGCAACTTCTCGATCGTCATTTCCATCCGCGTTGCAATCTCTTCTTCCGTGGGTTTGCGACCCATTTCTTGAGACAGCAACTTGGTGGTTTTCTTAATCCGCGAAATGGTTTCGTACAAATGCACCGGTAGGCGAATTGTCCGAGATTGGTCGGCGATCGCCCGGGTGATTGCCTGCCGAATCCACCAAGTAGCATAGGTGGAGAATTTGTAGCCCTTTTCGTGGTCGAACTTTTCGGCGGCACGAATCAGACCCAAGCTACCTTCTTGGATCAAATCCTGGAACGACAGGCCGCGGTTCATGTATTTCTTGGCGATCGAAACCACCAAGCGCAGGTTCGACTGCACCATTTTGTCCTTGGCACGCCGACCCACATACAGCCGCTTCCGGAATTCCGGCAAGCCCATATTCAACGCTTCGGCCCACTCCCGATCGTTCGGTGCGCGATCGAGTTGATCCAGCAGCTTTTCATGAACCCGTTCGATTTCTAGCAGGTCAGCAATTTTACGGGCCAGTTCAATTTCTTCGTCGGCTCGCAGCAAGCGGATCCGACCAATTTCTTGAAGATATAGCCGAATTGAATCTTCGGTGTAGTGCTTTTTCTTAGCAGCCGTACGGCGACGAGATGCGGCCGCTTTGCCAGGCTGCTCTTCGTCTTCCTCGTCGAGTTCGGCAGACGGGTCATCATACTCATCAATATCGACCTCATCTTCGTCCTCTGTGGTGAGTAGCTCTAGTTCGACCTCTACATCATCCACAGCATCAGTCAATACATTCATTTCTTCGAGTACGGTTTTGGCCTGGGTCATGCCGAGTCCTCTCGCTCCTTTCAACGAAGTAGGGTAGATATGCAGTGATCGGTGGGAAGTTGGAAACTGCGACGGTTGCGGAAACAGGCACTGAAGGGCTGGCAACGCCGCAGTCTGGGCTGGATTTTTTGCCGAGATCCAGATTAGCCCCAGATTTTTGAAATGTCCCAATAAACTGTAGCCTGTCTTACGAAATTTTGCCGGGACGATCGAAAATTTGCTGGCAATTAACTCCAAAAATCACAACAAACAGGCAAGAAACGGGCACGAAACAACCGATTTGACGCTGATTTGCCGCCCATGACCGATCTGGTGTCGGCTGAAGTGGGCAATTTGGCTAGGGTTTAAGTTATGAGTTATTGATATTTCCCTGGATAAGCGGCAAATGTTGTCAGCAGAGGAACGGTCTTTTTTCCTCGCGATCGCCCCGGTCATTGTCGCTGAAATACTTCCAGCGATTTTGTCTCCCTAGACAGGCTCGATTGGGGCTGATTTACAGACCTCCAAGGTGACGCTTCCGCGTTCTCATGTGCCTTCCTCTGTTGTAACACGCTCTTTTCTAAATCACAGGGCTATTGATTTCATTTGGTTTTCATTTTTCGAGTTTTCATGTTTGGGATTTGAATTGGCTCATCCTTCAGGGCGTGAAGAACAGTTCTGTGGATTGGGTGATTGGTCAGTCGATCGCGCATTCATCAACCCAGGATTGACCAAGTATTCAACGATTATTTATTCATTGGGCATTTGTTTGGGCATTTGATTGATCGCCCGATCGATCTCGCGAGCCGTTGGTTTTGGGGAAGCCGGGTTGAGAGTGTCTTGCTCGATCGAATCCCACAGCCGATCGACCGTCACAAACCGCCACCCCCGATCGCGCAGGGCCGGAATCAGTTGCGCCACGGTTTTGACCACATCCCGCCCGCCACAGGGCCCATCGTGCAACACAATCAGCGAACCGTTTTGCACCTGATCCAAAACCCGCCGCTGCACCACCGTCGGCCCAGGATGCGTCCAATCTTCCGGCACAACGCTCCACAGGACTGGCCGATATCCCCAACTGCGCCACTGAGCCAAGGCCCCGGGCAAAAATAGCCCGTTGGGTGGCCGCACATCTCGCACATGGTGTTGCACCCAAGCCGGATCAAGCTGACAGGCCTGGGCGATCGCCCGTTGGGTGCGTTTTAAATCCCGTTGCAGTTCGTCTGCGCTGAGGCGGGGAAATGATCGGTGATGGTAGCCATGGAGGCCCAGCCAGTGGCCCGCATCCCAAACTTGTTTGGCAACGGCAGGGGCCCGATCGACCCAACAGCCCAACCAAAAAAAGCTAGCGGTCACCTGTTCTTGATCCAACAGGCGCAACAGGTCTGGCGTATATTCCGGGTGGGGCCCGTCGTCAAAGCTGAGAGCAATTTCCCGGCGATCAGGATTGCCGGCCCACAGACCCAAGGGAAAGCTGGCCGCCAAGGCTGGATAGAGGCGTGGATAGAGCCAAGCAAATTGCATTGCTGAATGGGCCAGCTAAATTAGCAAACTAGGTTGGCGAGCTAAATTAGCAAACTAAATTGGCTAGTTCAACTGGCGATCTCGCCGGACGGAGGCGAGGGGTTGTGCCGCCTGAACGTTACGGGTTCGTAGGATTGGTGTTTGGAGGATTAGCGTTCGTAGGATTGGCATTGGGCAGCGCCTCGGCCGGTTGCAAAAGCCGCAGCGTGTTGAGGGCCCGTTCGTAGCCCTCGCGATCGCCCCGCTGGGCAAATAACCGGGCCGCCTGTTGCAAGTTATCCACGGCCTCTTGCAAATTGCCTACGGCCGCTTGGGCGATCGCCCGATTGTGAAAGGCCTCCGCATCGTCCGCCGCGATCGCCAGGGCGCGATCGTAGTCCTCAATGGCCCGGAAATAGGCCTGCTGTTGCACCAGCAAGTTAGCCCGATTGAAATAGGCGTTGGCGTATTGGGGATCCAGCTCGATCGCCCGGTTGTAGTCCGCCATGGCCGCCAAGGAATTGTCCAGGGCCGCGTAGGCCGTCGCCCGATCGTTATAGGCCTCTACCAAGGCCGGATTCAGCCGCAGGGATTCTGAAAAAGCCTCGATCGCCTGCTGAAGCTTGCCCGCCGCCGCCAAGGTGGTTCCCCTGGCATAGGCCGCTTGGGCCTGTTGGCTGCGGGCTGCATTGGGCTGGGCTGGTTTGGGTTGTGCCGGGCCCGGTGGCGCATTGCGGGCTGGTTGGGGCGATCGGGAGCGGGTCGGGTTGGTCGGTTGGGGACGGCGCGGCTGGGATAGCCCTTGGGCCTGAGCGGCCGGCGCGATCGGCCATCCAAGCAGCCCGATCGCCCCCAAAAGTGCCCAAAATCGTCGCCCCTGTCCGTTGAATGGCTTCCATCCGAGCTGAGACCGCTCAGACTGAGACTGATCGAACCCAGACCGATCAACCCCAGGCTGATCTTTCCGATCGCTCGGAAATTGCCCGAGAACCGGTGGAGTCAAGCGTTGTGGATCCTTAAGCCTCATCCGTCGGTTGAGAGTTAGAAGAAGGGTTAGACGAATCTCCCGGCGAAGCATCAAACAACGCATCCAGACGGCTGCGGGCATCTTCAACCGTGATTGACTTCATCACCAACAGGGGTTCACGAATCGGCTGCCCCCGATCGTCCAACATTTCCGGGTGCAACGAGATGGGCGGTTGGGCCGGAGCCACCGCCCGCGCTGAATGATCCACTCGATCGGCCGTGCGGCCCGCCTCAGTTCCCAGTGTGAAGAGATTGCGGACTAAATTCCCGATCGCCAAGAATGCCAACACTGCAAAGGCCAGGATATACAACACCTGTAGCACGGCCGTCGTCTCCCTAACGGATGATCTCTAAATAAATAGTCTCTAACATGATCTGAGAAGGCGATTACCCCGCCGAACCCGAAGGATTCTGTTCAGCCCGGAACCGCATTGCCACATGCCAGCATTCCTGAACTAGGTTGTGCCAAGGCATGAGGGTTGACGTTTCAACACCCACCTGGGCCCCCATGGCCTCAAAGAGCAACTGAGTGCTGCTCACTTCCTGTTGGGCCTGTTTGACCCTTGCCAGCAAGCTTTCCTGTTGCTCATCGCTCAGAAACGACAAGCGCTCCGATTCCAGCAAGGTGCGCGATCGCCCAAACCAATATTGAAAATCTTCAAGCAGCGGCTGCAAGACGGTCTTCAGCAGATTGGGATCGGGAGGGGTAGGAGCCGACATAGGCAAAGTAGAAACTAACCAATCTACATACAAGCTTAACGCTATTCATCTTTCGTAACATTTTTTTGAAAGATTTCGCATCAGCTCTTGCCGCGCCAAGGGCAAAACCATGATTCAGGACTAGGGCCGATCATCATTTCCGGGGATCACGCGAAAACGGTTGACTGTCCATGCCCTAATTGTCCTAAACAAGGGGCTGAAGCCCCTTGCCCCCACGACTCGTCACGGTGGAATCAGGGTTTCGGGCAATTGGACAACCAACCCTAAAGCCCCAAATCAAACAGGCGAGCAATCCGCTTGCGCACCCACTGCACCGGGTTGCTGTCATCTTCATCGGCTGCAATCAAACCCAAGGCCCGGAGCTGGGCCTGTCGATCGCGCAATTCCTCTTGGCGCACGGACAGTTCCCGCACAATCACCTCCGCGATCGGGGGATGTTTTCGCAACAACTCCGTGAACCCCCGCTGATTAATGGCAAACAGCAAGGTTTCCTCATTGGCGCTCACCGTTGCCGTGCGCGGAATGCCCAGCATCAGCGCCAACTCCCCAAAAAAGCTCCCCGCCTCCAAATCCGTCAGGTGCTTATCCAACTCCGCCACAAACACCTTCACCGATCCCGACAGCACAATGTAAAAACTATTGCCCGGATCCCCTTCCCGAAACAGCAGCTCATCTGGTTTGAGGCGCTGACGATAACCGCACTCAATCACCCGCCGCAGATCCAAATCATTCAAATGCGAAAAGTAGTGAACCCGTTTCAGGGATTCCGTCAGCAGGCTCGATCGCGTTTCGCTGGAAATTTGGCGTTGGGCCAAGGGTGCAGGGGATATAGCAGCCGTTGGATCACTGCCGCGCCCGAGGGGATAGAGCACTTCCGGGTTCCGAAGCCACAAATCCCGTTGAGGGAAGGGAATTTCAATGCCCTGTTGATGAAATCGATACTCGATCGCGCAGTTGAGGGCATGGCGAGCATCAAACTCCCGTTCATAGCCCCGAATCCAAACCCGCAGATCAAAGTCCAGCCCATGATCGCCCAACCCCAGCAAAATCACCGTGGGAGCCGGATCATCCAGCACCATGGACTCAGAATAGGCCACATCCAACAGCAATTCCGTCACCACCAACGGGTCACTGCTGTAGGCCGCGCTGACTTTGATATGCAGCCTTGCGGCCAGGTCGTTGTAGTGCCAATTAATGACCCGTTTTTCCACTAAATCGCTGTTGGGAACGATCACATGGGCCCCATCCAGGGTGCGAATCACGGCCGATCGCAGGGCCACCTCCACCACATGACCCGCCAGCCCATCGAATTCAATGAAATCCCCCACCCTCAGCTTGCGCTCCAACAACAGGTTTAAGCCGCCCACAAAGTTTTTGGTGATGTTTTGCAGGCCCAAACCCACGCCCACCCCCAAAGCGCCGGCCGGCACAGCGAGGGAATTGAGATTAAATCCGGCACTTTGTAAGAGCGCAACGAAAATCAAAACGCCGATGCCGTAGCTAACAATGCCGGCGATCGGGCCGCGATTGCCCTCATCAATGCGGAGTTTGGCAAGCAGGCGGTTTTGCAGAAATCCCTTGATGATTTGCGCACCGCCGTAAACCAGGGCGCTGTAGAGCACCAGTTGCAGTAAAAACCCGAGCGAAATAACCGTTTCGCCCAATTGAAACAGGGGCGTTTGCAGCAAATCCAGAAGGCCTTGCTGAAGGGGTTTGAACCAGTTCATGTTAGGGAGAGGTGAGCAACCTAGAGGCTGAAATCAAGCCAGACTAGCCGTTATTTGACCGCACTACTGTAGTTGAGTTGCTCGGGTGAGGAATTGATGTTGAAGCAAAAATAATGTGATTTTTCAGCCGGGAACCGGTGATTTCTAAGCTTGAGGGGCAGTGGTGTTCGATTCTGAGGCTGTGGCCTGGGCCCGATCGCCCAGGGATTGCAGCCATTGACCCAGGGCCGGAGACTTGGATGTGAATTGCACCAAAACGTGATCCGGGCGATCGGGACTGGGGAGCACTTTGACGTAAACTTCGCGGTTTTCCGGGCCTGGGGGCAAGGTATCTGGGGCCGAGGCTTCCGCCAGGTTCAGCTTGAGATTCGTTAGGGGCTTGGTTAAGGCCTGGGGGTTCGGGGCCGGGGCCTTGCTGGCCGGGTTGATTGCCCCTTGGATTTTCAGCCAACCGCCTTTGGTAGACAGTTCCACCAAGGCAACGGCCCAAGCCTGACTGCTGACATGTTTGCCATCCAGGGGCTGAGCGGTGAATTGGAGGGGGGCGATCGGGTAGTAGGTTTCCTGGGCCCGTTCCAGGGTGAGGTGATAGGGCGCACCCACGCCACCCACGTCATAGATGGTGATCGGTTCAGGAACGCCCTTGGGCTGTACCTGTTGGGTGGCGGCGATTTTGACGTAATCGGAGCCGCCAGCTTCTTCAAGGGCCGATTCAGTAATCAGAATTTGCCCCCCGATCGTGTAGGACTCAATGCGATAGGTCAGGTTGACTTGGGCCCCCACCACGCCATATTTGGCTCGTTTGTAGGAACCAATGTTGCCGACCACCACTTCGCCCGTGTTGATGCCAATGCCCATTTCCAAGGGTTGGTAGCCCATTTCGCGCATTTTGGCGTTCACGCCGCCCATGGCTTGCTGCATGGCGATCGCACAGGCGATCGCCCGTTTGCCATCGTCCGATCGGGTGGTGGGGGCCCCAAACAGCACCAAAATCCCATCCCCCATGAACTCATCGATCGTGCCCTGAAAGTCCGTGATCGCATCGGCCATGGCTTCCAGGTAAAGGTTAATGATTTCGATCACCCTTTCCGGGGGCAACCGTTCGGCGGTGGCCGTGAACCCTCGCAAATCGGAGGTCAAGATGGTGATTTTGCGCCGCTCCCCGCCCATTTTCAGGCCCTCGGGATCTTCCAGCAGATTGGCGACCACTTCATTGTTCAGGTATCGGCCAAAGGTGTTGCGGATCTGGCCGGCGGTGCGGGCCAGGTAAAGGGCCACCATGGTCGCTCCCACCAACCAAGACAACAGGGGCGGCACAAAGGGAACCCACAGGCCTTGGATCATGGCCCCTTGGCAAATTCCCCACAACAGCAACACCAGACCGCCGGAACCTCCAATGCCCCAAATGGCAATCCAGCGGCGCGAGTCTGGCAGTCGTAATAACCAGGCCAGGGTGGAACCAATGGCGGCCCAGCCCACAATCCACAACCACTCGATCGGCTCCTGCCAGGTGGTGAGGAGGGGGCGATTGTCGAGGGCGGCGGCAATCACTTCACTGGTGAAGTGGGCATGGATTTCAACCCCGGCCATTCTTTGGGGCAGTTCTAGGGGTTTGCCGCTGTAGGGCGTGAGGAATAGATCGCGGCCGCTTTCGCTGATGTTGCCAATGAGTACCACCCGATCACGGGCCCAGTTGGTGGGGAGTTTGCCATCCACCAAATCCCGCAAGGAAACGGTTTCAAAGGAGCCACTCCCGCCGCGATAGTTCAGCAGCAGTTGATTGCCCGCATCGTTGGCCCGAATATAGCCGCCGTCATGGCTCCGAAACCGCCGAAAAATGGCGTTTTTGAGCTGAAAGGCTCCGGGTTCGGCGGCCACGGTTTCGGGCGCAATGTTTTCTGGATCCAGATAGAGCAGGGCGAGGTAAAGACCCAAACCGTAGATTTTGTTGTTTTCGGTGTCTTGGGTATCAATCAAAACCCGCCGCACTTTGCCATCCGCATCCACCACAAAATCATTAGTGCCCACTTGCCCTTTGGCGGCCAGGGCGGGAGGCGCGGCAACCCGATCGGCGGCGGTTTCCCCCCGTACCTTGGCAATGCCCACCAGGTAATCCGTGTTGTTAAACAGGCGCACCAGGCTGGCGTGACCGGGTTCCTGGGGCAAGTCGCGGTAAATATCCAGCCCGATCGCCCGGGGGCCCATGGCCTTTAACCGTTCGATCGCCTGGGCATAGACCCCATCGGGCAGGGTTGTGGTGCCAAACCGTTGCAAGTCGGCATCGGTGATCCCCACAATTGCCACGCGCTGGTCGGGAGCCTCTGCTGGCCGGGCCTGGAGCATTTGGTCATAGGCCAACCATTCCAGCCCTTGCAGGAGGCCAACCTCCCGCATTCCCAAAACGAAGCCGGTGGCCGTGGGAACCGCCAGCAGCACGCCCCGCCACTGCCAAACCCACCGTTTGAGCATTTTGGCCCAGGATTTCATGACTACCGATTAACCATAGAACCGGATGGGGGAAGCGGCATGGGCAACCTAATTCAGGCTAATTCAGGAGTCGAGCGCTGGCGAGGCTTTGCAGTCCCACCGATTCCAACAGGCTTTGCCATTGATCCGGTTGGGTGGTTTGGAGGGCAATGGCCGTGGCCAACGTGTCGTACCACAGGCGTGCTTCTGCCAGGACTTGGGCCCGTTGGAAGGGATCGCGGGCCGCACTGAGACGGCGGTTAACGCTGTCCGGCAGGGCCACGAGTTTCACTTCCCCGATCGCGGCCACATCGCTGGCTCGATCGCTGGGGTCACAAACAATCGAAAAAGCCCAATTGTAGGTTTTGCCCGTTTGCAGCGCCTTGCCAGGACTGAGGAGGGAAATTTTTAAAATCCCTGCCTGACCGGTGAGCGGCACGGCTTGGCGATCGATCAAATTGCCGTCTTGATCGGCCACCACCAACTCTGCGGTTTTGACCACCGTGGAGGGCACGTAAACAAAAACTGTTGGGTTGGCGCTGGTGGCTTGGCCTGACTGGTTTTGGGGCAACAACAGGGTCAAGTTGGGCCCCGTGGCTGCAATACATTCACCGCCTCGAGTGCCGCCGCCAGTGGTGCGGTTGGGGCCGCCGCGATCCTCCGTTTGGGGAAACCGCAGCCCGGAGCGAGGTGCCCCAAAGCGAGTGCCACCCCCGATCGTGCGGTTGGGGCCGCCCCGGTTTTCGGTGTTGGGGAAAGCGGGCCCTGCGATCGAGGCGGCCTGGGCAGGGGCCAGGGAGAGGGCAATGCCACCGCATAGCAGCATGGCAACTGCGCTTCGGGTTGCCAATGGGTTCCGAGTGGGCGTTTTATTCTGAGGGTCGCTCATGACTGGTTCTCCAGCGTGTGTTGCACTGGCTTGCACCTGCATTGCCTGACGGGTTGATTACACCCTGCGATAGGAGTTTTGGACGAGAGAATGAGTGCCACAGGTTCCAAGGGCAAGGTTGGCAACGGTGAGATCGACGGGGAGCCAGCGCCCTGAAATGGGCTGACTGCCCTGGATCTCGCCGCTTCTGGGCAATGGAAATGGAATCTTAGTAATGGCTGATTCCAATCTTAGCTGGCTGTTTTCAGTTTGCCCCTAGCCACCAATCTGGGACATGGTGCGGGCGTAGCGTCCGGTGGTTCCTGATTCGCGATTTTTGAAGTTGATCTCTGGTTTGGCTTGGATCAGGTGGCTAACTTGGGCCCGCAAGTCCTGGAGGTCAACGCCCGATCGCAGTTGGCTTTTGAGGTCAATTTGCCCCGACTCATTCAGCAAACAGGGGCGCAACCAGCCATCGGCCGAAAGGCGCATTCGATTGCAGCGATCGCAGAAGCATTCAGACATTTGGCTAATGAAGCCGATCGTGCCCTTGGCCCCCGGAATTTGGAACACATCGGCGGGGCCATTACCGGTGACCCAACCCGTGGTCAGGCCCCAGCGCGATCGAATCTGTTGGCGTAACTGCTCTGAATCAATCCAACCCCGATCGGCAAACAGATCCTGATTCCCGATCGGCATGAACTCAATGAACCGCACATGCCACTGGCGATCGAGCGTCAGGGCGGCCAAGGCTTCCACCTCTTGGTCATTGATGCCCGGGATCACCACCACATTCAGCTTCAGCGGATCGAAGCCCACCCGGTGAGCCGCTTGGATTCCATCCCAAACCTGTTGCCAGCGCGATCGCCCCCGATTCCCAATAATGACATCGAAGGTTTCTGGAATCAGGGAATCTAAGCTGATATTAATCCGTCGTAATCCTGCGTCGTAGAGCGGTTGGGCCAAATCCTTCAGCAAAAAGGCATTGGTGGTGAGGGACAGGTCTAGGGTTTCTGGAAACTGCGCGATCGCCTGGGTAATTTCCACCACCCCCGGCCGCAACAGGGGTTCTCCCCCCGTGAGTCGAAAGCGCCGAAACCCCGCCGGCATCAGCACTTCCCGCAACAACAGCAGCAACTCCCCATCGGTCAGCAAATCCTGTTGCAACGCAAACTGCAAATCTGTTCCCTCGGGCATACAGTACTGGCAGCGGAAGTTGCAGCGGTCAATCAAACTGATGCGCAGATAATCAATCGTTTCAGCGGCCATAAGTGCCCAACCCAGTTCCTGACGAACTTGTTCGTGGCGATGTGGCCAATCATTATTCAGGATCTCGACCAAAATCCGTGCTTTTTCTTGACGGGTTCGTTCATACCTAATGGGTTATCCTTAACCGGTTTACTTGGTTCATTCATCCGCCCCATGGGTTATCATCGGGGCATTCAACGGCCATCTAGGTTGGTACACTTCTTTTGGCTCGTTAGCCCCTCAGGGCTGGCTGTGCCCGCGCTGTCCGCCGTGGACTGAGCCGCCGCCGATCGCCCGCCCGCTTCATTCGGTTTGGTCGATCGCGCTTGGTGTCTTCGTTGCCAGCCAACGATTCGCCAGCTCAGGGCCTTCCATTCAGCCGCCGCAATTTATAAATTTTTTAGTCCAATCCTGAGTCCAATCCTGAGTCCAATCTTTCGGACTTTGTGGATTTTTCGGATCAACCAGTTTTCATAACCTAGCGTCGGGCCGCAGCACTCTGCCTTGGCAGTCACGGTAACTGACTGGCCTAGCCCGATCGCCCCTATTGATTTCTTCATCAAAATGGCCGCTGGCAGCGAGGCTGTCCGATATGCTATTCCGTCTACCTTCTCGCTGACGACCCGTGACTACCGAAACCCTATCGCCCACCGTCGCTGCGCCTGACTCCCGAGTCAATCGCCAGTTCATCGCCATTTTGGACTTTGGCTCCCAATATTCCGAACTGATTGCCCGTCGGATTCGCGAAACCCAGGTTTATTCCGAAGTTCTGTCCTATCGCACCTCCGCAGAGCAACTGCGGCAACTTAGCCCCAAGGGCATCATTCTGTCTGGCGGCCCCAGTTCCGTCTATGCCGATGGTGCGCCCCTGTGCGACCCGGAACTCTGGAACCTGGGCGTTCCTGTGCTGGGCGTTTGCTACGGAATGCAGTTGATGGTGCAGCAGTTGGGCGGCCTCGTGGAAGCAGCCGATCGGGGCGAATATGGCAAAGCGGCCCTGTTTGTGGATGATCCCACCGACTTGCTCACCAACGTGGAAGACGGTTCCACCATGTGGATGAGCCACGGCGATTCTTGCACCCAGTTGCCCAGCGGGTTTGAGGTTTTGGCCCACACGGACAACACCCCCTGCGCCGCGATCGCCGATCACCAACGCAAACTCTACGGCGTGCAATTCCACCCGGAAGTGGTGCATTCCGTCGGAGGGGCGGCCCTAATTCGCAACTTTGTTTATCACATCTGCCATTGCCAACCCACCTGGACCACGGAAGCCTTTGTGGAAGAGTCCGTGCGCGAAGTGCGGGCCCGCGTGGGCGATAAGCGGGTGCTGTTGGCCCTGTCGGGCGGGGTTGACTCCTCCACCTTGGCCTTTTTGCTGCACAAGGCGATCGGGGACAACCTCACCTGCATGTTCATTGACCAGGGCTTCATGCGCAAAGGCGAGCCAGAGCGACTGTTGAAGCTGTTCCAAGAGGAATTTCACATTCCCGTGGAATATGTCAACGCCCGTCGCCGCTTCATCAATGCCGTGGATGGAGTTTCCGATCCTGAGCAGAAGCGCAAAATCATTGGCCATGAATTCATTGCCGTCTTTGAAGAAGAATCCACCCGCTTGGGCCCCTTCGATTACCTGGCGCAGGGAACCCTGTACCCCGACGTGATTGAGTCGGCGGACACCAACATGGATCCCAAAACCGGCGAGCGCGTTGCCGTGAAAATCAAGAGCCACCACAACGTGGGCGGGTTGCCAGACAACTTGCGCTTCAAACTGGTGGAACCGCTGCGGAAGCTGTTCAAAGATGAAGTGCGCAAGGTGGGCCGGGCCCTCGGCTTGCCCGAAGAGATCGTGAAGCGGCAGCCCTTCCCCGGGCCGGGCTTGGCCATTCGGATCTTGGGCGAAATCACCGATGAGCGGCTGGATATTCTGCGGGATGCGGATTTGATTGTGCGGCAAGAAATTAACCGTGCTGGCCTTTACAACGACGTTTGGCAGGCGTTTGCGGTGTTGTTGCCCGTGCGTAGTGTGGGGGTGATGGGCGATAAGCGCACCTATGCCTACCCGATCGTGCTGCGGATGGTGACCAGCGAAGACGGCATGACGGCCGATTGGGCCAGGGTTCCCTACGATTTGCTGGAGACCATTTCCAACCGGATTGTGAATGAAGTGGAAGGGGTCAACCGGGTGGTCTATGATGTGACCTCCAAGCCGCCGGGCACGATCGAGTGGGAATAGGGCTGATCATGGGTTGGCTCGATCGACCTTGATTAATCTTGATTGGTCTCGATTAACCTCGATTCACGGAGCTTGATCGAGATCCTTTGAGGTCGATCGAACCAGGTGCTCTCCAAAGCAAACCCTTCAGCTTAACGAAATTTCCCCAATTAAACCGATCGCCCCCCAATTTCCCCGCTCAATTCGTTGATGCGGGGACGGTCACCCTGTGGAAAACTAAACATTTTCTGTGGAAAACTCGGCCGCTCTTGTGGAAAACTCAGGATTTTTAACCAATTATTAAATCTTCTTTAAACTTCCTTATGGGTGAGTGAGTCCATGCTGTAGGTCAACTGATCACTCTGATAACCATTGGGTTCCACGTGGATGGTCATGCGCACGGGATGGTAGTGATCGCAAAGGGCTGACTCCACCGCTTCCGTGATGTCGTGGGCCCGGCGCACGTCCTCCGCCTCCACCACCAAATGCATTTCCATAAAGACTTGCCGCCCCAATACGCCCCGTGAGGCGATGTCGTGGCAGTTGACCACACCCGGCACGCTCATCACCAGGCTGTGAATTTCTTCGGGGGGAACAGCCATGGCATCAATCAACCAAGGCAGGTTTGATCGCAACACGTCCCAGCCACTCTTGAACACCAACAGGGCCACGGGGAACGCCAGGGCCACATCCAGCCAGCGCTGTCCCCACCAAACGCCCAATAACCCCCCAATTACGGTCATCGTGATCCATACGTCACCCATGGTGTGGCGAGCGTCGGCTAGCAGAATGTTGCTGTGGAGCTTTTGGCCCCAATGGCGTTCGTAGAGGGCCACCAAAATATTGATCCCCAACACCAGCACGGTTAGCCCGATCGCCGGGCCGGAGACGTTCACGGCCTCGCCCTGGCCGGTTAATCGCTCGATCGCCCCTTGCGTAATTTCAAAGCAAGCTACTCCCAAAAACGCAGCGATCCCCAAGGCTCCCAGGGCTTCGTATTTCTGGTGACCGTAGGGATGTTCCCGATCGGGGCGAGGATCGGCGAGCTGGCTGGTAACCAACCCCAGCACGTTGCTGGCGCTGTCCGTCACGCTGTGCAGGGCATCGGCCAGCAGACTCAAGGATCCGGTGGCCCAACCCACGAGGGCTTTGATCACCAACACCAAAAGATTCAGCAGCAGCGTCAGCCACAGGATATACCGAATCTTTCGCTGACGTTTATCGGGGCTAAGGAAACTGGTAGAGGCAGACATGGTGTTAGGCGGTGGTCAAGCCAAGGGACCGCGAGGGAGGTTGAAAAAGGGTCAATGCTTTTGGGCATCACTTTTGCGTATTGCTTCTGGGCATTACTTCTGGGCATTGCTTCTGGGCATCAAGACTCATCAGAGTGACTGGATACATCGAGGGTGGGGCGATCGGGAGCAGATTCAACATCCAACTTTTTCGCCCGTTGTTCTTGGAATTGTTGCCAAATGCCAGCAGACCAAAACGACACCAGGGCGATCGCAAACCAGTTCACGCGATCGTTAGAAGCGCCCAGGGCCACCGCTGGCCAAACGTAGGGAGCAACGAATTGCAACAGGGCGATCGTGCCAAACAAACCCCAGCCCAATTGGCCATAGCGTTGCCAAATCCAGATGCCTGCGAGGGCCGCTAGGATGGGCATCCAACCATAAAGGAACTGCAAACCAGCATCGAGCGTTTCCATGAGCCTTGTCAGTGATTGGAAAGATGGGGTGTTTGGCAACTTGTTGGTTGGCAACTTGTTGGTTAGTGACTTGTTGGTTAGTAACTAGTCTATTGTCAGCTAGTTCATCGGTAACTCATTCACAAATGCAAACTCAGAATAAATCACCATCAATTCAGCGCCAATTCAGCACCAATTCAGTGTGAATTAGCTGATGTGAATTAACTGATTTGCCAACCAATTATCTTCCTGGTGAATGAGTTTGGCTGATTAACTAGAAGATTAACTAGAAGACCAACCAGAAGATTAACTAGAAGACCAACCAGAAGATTAACTAGAAAACCAACCAGAAAACCAAAAACCAACCAGAAAACTAGCCCGAAAACTGGTAGGCAAACTGTGTTTTAGTAATCGCCTTCGGGTCATACCAATCGGTGAGGGCTTGGAGTCCATCAAACAGTTTTTTGGCCCGGAGAGCGCTGCGGGCGGAAAAGTCTTCCGCGTCTTCTCCGTAAGCAAAAGAAAACTCAACCACTGAAGGCTGCTTTTGGCGCTCGGGGTCTACATACCAGGCGGTGAGGGCCACTTCTGCATCCTGTTTGCCAAAGTCAATGATCGCCCCGCGTTGCACAAACTCTTTGGCAACAAACTGATTCACAACGGTCAAGGGTTTGCTGGCCGATAGCTCCAGGGAATCAACCCCCGGGAAGTTGGTGGCCAAGTCCCCGATCGTTGTCCAATTTGCTGATTCCACAACGGCACTCGTGGAATGGGAAAACTGACTGCGGAAGGGGGGAACAATGTCCTCTTCAAATTTGGTTTCGCCCTTGAGCGTGGGGGTGGAAACATCTGCACCCCAGGCAATGTAGCGATCGGGCGATCGATACTTCAGCATCACCTTCGTGCGGGCGGGTTTGCCGGCCTTCAGTTCCACCCGACGGCGCACGATGTAGCCGGTGTCGAGCAGGTCGTGTTCTGGTGTGTCCAAAAACACCACTTCTCGCTTCACCAATTCGCTGAGTTCGCCTGTCACCTTCAGGCCCAAACCTTCTGCAAGGTTGCGCACAACTAACCAAAATCGATCGACTCCAGCCGCTCGATCGGTAAATTGATTAGCCTGCAAAATTACTTTGTATTCACGAGATGCAACACAAGACATGGGCAAGCCTTCTAGAAAGTAGCGTTCTGGGGAGGGGAAGCATTGGGGCGATCGGGGCCATCAGGGAAATTACCTATGGATTGATCGCCCATCAGAATCGGTGCTGATCAATACCTGAGATGGCTAAAAATACCTCGGTGATCACTCAGACTACCGTTCCTTATCCTTCATAACCCAAATTCTTTGAAAAGAAAAACTCAAGTTCATGAACTGTCACTCAGAATTGCTCCATCCTGGCTGCATAACTGCTAATCATTGCCGTTTGCTGGTAACCATGATTGCGATTCATTCGTGACAGCAACATTGCAAGCATGAACCAGCGATCATCGACTCATGACTAGCGCCTTGATCGCCAGCCATTTACTAGTGATTAACTTGCCAATGATTTGCCAATGATCTATTCATTATTTGCCATTGGCCAACCCGCTTGTTTGCCATTCATTGCTAATTGCTGAAAATAGACATGGCCTCGGCCTCATCCGTTTCGCTTTGAGATTGGGGTTTACGACCTAAGAGCCAATAGGTGGTCATCATGCCGCGTCCTTTGACTTCCAGTTCACCGCGCGGCTCTAAGAGGAATTCTTGGCGCAAAATTTCGTAAACCGCTTCGGTAACCTGAATTTTGCCGGGTTCCCCCTGGGTTTCCATGCGGCTGGCCACGTTCACCGTGTCGCCCCACAGGTCGTAGGCAAATTTCTTGATGCCAATCACCCCGGCCACCACGGAGCCGGTGTTGATCCCAATCCGAATTTGGAAAGGCTTGCCACTGGGGGTGGTGAATTTGGAAATGGCCGCTTGCATGTCCAAGGCCAGTTGGGCCACGGCTTGCACATGGTCGGGCTTGGGGACGGGCAAGCCGCCCACGGCCATGTATTCGTCCCCGACGGTTTTGATTTTTTCGAGGTCGTGGTTTTCGGCCAGTTGGTCAAAGGTGGAGAAGATTTGATTGAGGAGGTTCACCAGCTCGATCGGGCGCATTTGGGCAGAAACGGGCGTGAAACCAACCAAATCGGCAAACAGAATAGTTGCTTCGGCATATTGTTCCGCCAAGGATCCTTCGCCCTGTTTGAGGCGCTCGGCGATCGCCTTGGGCAAAATGTTCAGCAACAGGCGATCGGACTTTTCTTGCTCCATCACCAGGGCTTCTTCCGCCTGTTTGCGCTCGGTGATGTTTTGGATCGTGCCTTCGTAATACAGCAGTCGCCCATCCCCATCGAACACTGTGCGGGCATTTTCGGAAACCCAAAAGGTATCGCCATCGCGATCGAACACTTGCGACTCAAAGTTATAGATCGTGCCTCGATCGGCAATGACCGTGAGGAAGCTGCCCCATCGTTCTGGATCTACATAGAATCGGCGGGTGCGGTTTAAGCCCAAGGGTCCGAGCATTTCCTCGATCGAGTCAAAGCCAAACATCTTGGCCAAGGATTGGTTACCCCCCAAAAACTGACCATGGGGGGCGCACTGAAAAATCCCTTCCACCGCGTTTTCCACAATGCTGCGGTAGTTTTCTTCGGCCCGTTGCAAGGCCTCTTCCATTTGCTTGCGATCGGTCACATCCCGGGCCATCGCCAGGAAAATTTTCTGGCCTTGGGATTCGCGCATTCCCACCCGGGTTTCCACGGGCAAAGTGCGGCCGCTCTTGCAGCGATACATGCCTTCTACGGTCACGGGTTGCCCCGGTTTCATCATGGCCCAGATTCGATCGTGCTGATCCAAGGAAGCCAGGGTGTCGATCGCCCGCACATTCATTTGCAGCAACTCCGCCTTGGAGTAGCCCAACACGGTGCAAACCTGTTGGTTCGCATCCAAAATTTGCCCATGCACGTCATGCACCAACATCAGGTCGCCGCTGGCCTGTTCCGTCAGCATTCGGAATTGGGCTTGGCTTTCACTGAGGGCCTGTTCCGCCTGTTTGCGCTGGGTGATGTTGTCCGTAATGCAGAGCAGATAGGCCACGCCTCCGTTGGGATCAAACAGTGGCACTTTCACCGTGCGCAACACCAGGGATTCATTGGGCCCAGTCACCTGCTCTTCGGGAATTTCCAGCTCGCGCCGTTCTTCCACGGCCTGCACGTCCTGTTCCAGGATGGTGGTGGCTCGCTTAATGGGAAACAAGTCATCGGCGTTTTTGCCCAATGCCCGATCGCGCGGAATACCGAAGAGCTTTTCACTGGCTCGATTCCAGAGCACAAACCGGAAATTCTGCCGCACATCCTTGACATAAACCGCCAACGGAATATGTTCAATAATGCCGTCGATGAAGCGCTTGGCCCGCAGCACCTCGGCAATCAGCCGCTTGCGCTCGGTGATGTCTCGAATCGCCAGAACGGCACTGGTTTGGTTGTGGTTGGGTGCGCCGTCGGGATCCGGCAGCGTCACATTGGACCAAGCAATTTCCAGGGAATAGCGATCGCCCGCTGAGTTGTGAAATTCATAAGCTGTGTTGCCCGAACCGATTTCCAACGCCCGGGTGACCGGATGCAGAGGTGCGGGCAGTTGTTTGCCACGATGGATCAGAGGCAAGCAGTCAATTAAATCTTGGCCAATGACTTGCTCATGGGACTGCTGGACTAACCGCTCAAAGGCAGGATTACACCATTGCACCTTGCCCGCTGGATCCGTCCAAACGAGGGCATCGCGTACGGAGCCAAGAACCGTTTCCAGCTTCTCTAGGGTCGATCGCAACTCATCGCGGGACACCTCCAACAGCGCCAAGGCCCGCCGCCGCTCCATTTCCTCCAGGCGCTGTTGGGAATAGCGCAGGTCTTCTTCTAGGCCTTTGTAGTCCGTGATGTCATGGACTACCAACAGGGCGCATTCCATTCCGTGGAGATAGAGCAACTCCGCCGACAGCAGCACCGTGCGGATATCTCGGCCCTTGGTGCGGACTGGAATTTCCTGGTTGCGGATGCTGCTGCCCCGTTGCAGGGCCTGCATCACGGCCAGGCGATCTTCCGCCCGCAGCCAGATGTTGAATTCCATGCTGGCAAAGCCCATCATTTCCTCGAAGCTATAGCCAAAAATGTCGAGGAAACTGTCGTTGAAGTCCAAAACGCAACTGTTATCCAGTTGCATCAGACAAATGCCGCTGGGGCTGGCGTAAAAGATTTTGGAAAACTTGGTTTCGGAAAGGCTGAGGGCGCTGGTGCGTTCGCGGATGCGTTCTTGGAGGGTGTCCCGATCGCGCTCAAAGGCCGCCATGGCCGCCCGCAACTCCCGCATCATCAGCCGCACTTGGCGGGCGGCTTCATCTAGCTCTCGCAGACCCGTGGGTTCAATGGGCCCCGTAATGTGACCGCTGGCCATGGTTTGGGCCGTTTGGGCAAACCGAGCCAATGGTTGTTCAATCAACCGCAGCAACAACCAGGCCACACCCAGGGCACAGCCCAGGGACAGGAAAAGAACGGCGACGGTGAGGGCATTGCTGCCCGGATCGCTGAGGCTATCGATCGGGGCGGCCACCAACACCACCCAGTTAGGTAAATTCGGATTCTTCAGGGGTTGGGCCCAAAGGCGATAGGTTTGGTTGCCCAGGCGAATTGTGGTCGATCGCTCCCCATCCCACTGTTCTAAGGGGCCGCTGGCCTGCTGCCAACGCTCCAGCAACAGGGGCCAGCGATTGCGGGCTGGCGGCTGACCGGCCTGGGTCGATCGCTCACTCAGGGCCAACAGTTGCCCCGATCGATCTACCACCGCCACATCCACATCCCCCAACTGGGCCAGTTCCACCCCCAACGGTTGCAAAGACACCGCCGACACCGACACCCCCAAGCGCCGGCCATCGGCCCCCACCACCGGCTCCGCGATCGCCGCGATCGGGGTTGCCGTCTGTTCGCTCAGGGGCCACAGAAACCAAGTGGGCCGGCCCGCCAAGGTGGCTGCCCGAAACCAAGCCTCCCGCTCGATCGCAAAATCGCCCTGGCTGCGCAGCAGACCCGATCGATCCCCCTGGCTGTTGGTGTTGTAAATGGCTAGCCCCTGATTCGGCTTCGGCGGCGCAGCCCACAGCAGCAAAGATCCTGTTTCCGTGCGCTCCACCGCCGTCAGGGCCCCATTGTCTCGGCCAAAGGCCGCAAATCGCAGGGCCCGCGATCGCTGGGACTGTTGCCACAGCCAACGCTCCAGGTCTTGGGGACTTTGGGCCCACTGGCCCCAGCGGGCCCCATCGCCCAAGGATTGATTAAGCTGAATTGCACCTTGCAAGTGACTCACCAGTCGATCGCTAGCCCGGGCCCCCAACACCTGCTGCCATCGTTGGGCCGTGCGATCGCTTAAATCGCGCACCTGCCAGCCATAGATCCCCTGGCTAATCACCAATGCCACCCCCACCGGCAGCACCACCCCCAGCCCCAGCAGCCAACGCAACGACAACCGCCTTGGGCTGCCGCCGATGCCATCGCCTGTCTGTCCTCCCACCAAACCCATTCGCTTCGTTCCTTTGTGGCCGTTGGGCAACCCGATCGCGCGGCCCCAACCCCTTTTATCAGGCTTTGGTCAGCCCATCAGCCTCGCTGCGTCCAGTTTGTCCTGCGCTCATGTCCTAGCTTAATCAACAAAATCATCAATCCAATATCACCACCTCGATCGCCACTTCGATCTCCACTCCGATCGATATTCCGATCGACAAAAAAGGAGGATGTCCCCATGGAACATCCCCACCATTATCTTCAAATTGTTTCAGATCCCCGGATTTCAACGAAAAGGATCCAGAAATTGAGTTTCCAAACCTGCTTCGAGGCGGGTTTCTATCTGTTTCCTCAGCCTAGTCTCGAACCAGCTTCGAGGCCAGAATTCAGAACGCTTACAGACCCACACCCACCAGCGTCTTTTGGGTCAAACGCTCATAGGCCGCCCGCATCTTCAGACCCGTCAGCACTTGGAACAGACCCGAACCATTGTTCGAGCCGGGGTAGTCACGGTGCTTCAGCAACAGCTCCGTCATTTCGCCGTAGTACTTCGCAGAGGTGTTGCTCAGGTGGCTTTCTACGTAGATCATCTCTTCGAGATTCTCGAACTGGCCATCCACTTCCAGCACCGAAACTTGGTTGCCGTAGTAGGTGTCAGGCCCATAGAACAGCTTCATGCCGGGGTAAGAACAGGTCAGCTTGCGGCCGCAGGGAGTCCAGTGAATCGTGGAGCCTTCATCAAATAGATACACCGGCTCGAATCCTTCAACACCCGTGCGCTGCATCATCCGCACCCGCAGGATCTTGCGCTCTTCGTCGTTGGCAATCAACTGCGTCGGCAGAATTTGCAGCACCACATCGGCATGGGTCTTCTGCGGGTCAATGTAAGCTTCAAAGTCCGGACGACGGGCCTCGATCGCGGTCAGCACATCCTCATAGGTGTGACCCCGTTCAGCCATGTCGCGTTGAATCTTCCAAGCGATTTTCACCTCATCGCTGATATCGAGGTAGACGCTAAAGTCCAACAGACTGCGAACGCGCTCGTCATAGAGCGGGTGCAAGCCCTCAATCACCACAATGTGATTGGGGTGTACCACTTCCGGCGGATCGATCAGGCCGGTTTCGTGGTTGTAGATGGGCTTATTGATGGTTTCGCCATTCTTAAGGGCTTTGATCTGCTCATACATCAGATCAAAGTTATTGGCTCTCGGATCCAGAGCCGTCACACCCGCTTCCTTACGTTGCTTGCGGTCTAGACTGTGGTAATCGTCCAGACAGATCACGGTCATTAACTCTGCGCCGAACAAGTCTTCTAGGCGACGCAAAAAGGTCGATTTACCGCACCCGGAATCGCCGGCCACACCAATTAAGACGACGCGATCTGGCTTGCTGGTCATAAGTTTCCTCTATATCACTAGACACTTTGGCTGGGATGTGTGGCGTGCTCGGCAGCGAACAACGCCTAAGAAAATCCCTGCAATTATCGCAGTCAATTGATGCACGATCAAAGCGACTCGATCAAAATCATGCACTACATCGGGTCTGCGCTCTATTTGGCATGAACCCCAAGGGCATGAATTGCACCGAGAACCGTTGCTTTGGGAAATGAATCGGCCATTGATGATCTCCAAGGGAGAGGGCAGCAAGTGCTGATTCGAGACCCCAATGAAGCGGCCATTGACCTGTCGCGATCGCTGCAACCAGCGATGTGCAGGGCCGGGGCCGATCGAACTGTTCCGTCAATTGCTGGGTGACCGTTGCGAAGTTACCGTTGCGAAATAACGAAACCGCGATCGGTCATCAACGCATTACCGGAAGCAGGGCATTGCCGAAAGGCATTACCGGAAGCCGGTTACTAGGGGATTGGTGACCAAAGGATTAATGGAAACCAGTGCTCCCCAAGCAACTTCCGCAAGCGTTAACCGCAACGTTGCGATCGCACAAGTTGTTTAACGAGCACGTTGTCTAAAATTAATAGTTCGTTAAGTATTTTTACCAAGCGAACCGTCAGTAGCGTATCAGACTGATATCGTTCGTGCAAGTTTAGGTTAATGGGGGTCTTGCCTGGCCGATCGCCCCATTCTTTACCTGGCCAGCGAGCTGCCATTGCCCCCGCAAGCGCAACCGTTTCTCGAATCCCAGCGAAGGCCTTGCATCAGAGGGGCTAAAATCTTTGCAGATCGAAACCCACTCCTAAACGTTGATTAGAGTCATAGCAAGTCATGTATAGTCCCAGTGCAGCCGGGAGCGCCAGCAACACAACTGCCGGAAACCGCGTATTTCGTTACGAAGTAACCGGGTTACGTCAAAGCAGTGAATCCGATAAAAACGGTTACGCGATTCGCAAGAGTGGCAGCGTGTTCTTTAACGTGCCCTACAGCCGCATGAATGATTTCATGCGTCGCATCGCTCGGCTCGGGGGCAAAATCGTCAACATTGTGGCGGTGACCGTGGATTCGGGCCATGATGGCTTGACCCCAGCCGCTCCGGTGGCCGCCGCCGCCGCTCCGGAACCGACCCCGATTGCTCCGGCCGAGCCGCCCGCCGCCGCCAGCCATGAGCATATTTTCCCCACTAATGTACCGGTCAACACCTACAAGCCCAAAAATCCCTTCACGGGCAAGGTGATTTCCAATGAAGGTCTGGTGCGCGAAGGTGGCGAAGGGGTGGTGCAACACATCACCTTTGACCTGAGCGGCGGCAACCTGCGCTATTTGGAAGGCCAAAGTATCGGCATTATCCCGCCCGGAACGGACAAGAACGGCAAACCCAACAAGCTGCGTTTGTACTCGATCGCCTCGACGCAGCATGGTGACTTGCTCGATGACAAAACGGTTTCCCTCTGTGTTCGCCAATTGGTTTACACCAACGATGCGGGCGAGCGGGTTGAAGGGGTTTGCTCCACCTTCCTGTGCAACGTGAAGCCCGGCGATGACGTGACCATCACGGGGCCCGTGGGCAAGGAAATGCTGTTGCCCGTGGATCCGAATGCCAACATCATCATGATGGGGACTGGAACCGGGATTGCACCGTTCCGCGCCTTCCTGTGGCGGATGTTTAAGGAAAACAACCCGGATTACCAATTCAAGGGCCTCGCTTGGCTGTTCTTTGGTGTGGCTTATACCGGCAACATCCTGTACAAGGACGATCTGGAAAAAATGCAGGCGGAAAACCCTGACCACTGCCGGATTACCTACGCCATTTCCCGGGAACAGAAGAACGCTCAAGGCGGCAAGATGTATATCCAAGACCGCATTAAGGAAAATGCGGATGAGCTGTGGGCGTTGGTGCAACAACCCAATACCCATGTTTACATCTGTGGTCTGCGCGGGATGGAGCCGGGCATTGATGAGGGGATGTCGGCGGCCGCGTCTAAGTTTGGTGTGAACTGGGCGGATTATCAGAAGCAGATGCGCAAGGAAGAGCGCTGGCACGTGGAAACCTACTAAACCTTGAGGATTCAGCTCCTACCCCGGTTTTGGGCTGGAATGGCTGAGTTGGCTTAGGGATTGCCACGAAATTGAGGGGGCCGTTGCGATCGCGACGGCCCCTTTGTATTGGGTATTGGGTATTGGGTATTGAGTTTGTATTGGGTATTGAGTTTGATTGGCTTTGGGTTGAATGGGTGTTGAATGGCGAGTGCAAGCTCTACCAATTCAAGTTCTATCCATTCAAGTTCTACCAATTGTCGTCCCAGTCATCATCGGGGGCCGATCGATCCCAGTCGTTGACCTGAGGGGCGGCGGATTGGGGGGCGGGGGGAGTCAGAACGCGATATTCCGCATCGGTGACGGAGCGCGATCGCTCGGCGGGCGGCGGCAATTCTGATTCTGGCTTTGAAGGTTCTGTGCCTTGGGCCGTTGCGGCGCGATCGGCCTTGGGAGTTGCTGCCGATGTTGCTGGCTTTTCGGGCATTTCTACTTTTGGCGCTTCTGCTGCTGGTTCTTCTAAATTATCCTCGTCCCGTTGATAGCGAATGGAGTAGCTGGTTCCTTCGCGGCGGGTGGCAGCGGGGCGGGCGGGTGCTTCAAGGGGCTTAGGCTCTGGTTTTGGGGGGGCGGCCTGAGGGGGGCGAGTCGGGGCCGGGTCGGGGTCAAAGGGGCGATCGATCCGATTGGTCGATCGGGGACGATCCTGAGGCGGCGATGGGTTCGATTGGGGCGGACTCGGTTGGGTTCGGCTGCTGTCGGAAGCCGCTTCTGACCATTCATCCCACTCTGGATCGTGATTCCAACCCTTCTGCGGGCGATCGGGCACAGTCCAATCGGCCAATTCCTGCTCCAGTTCGGCGGCAGTTGCAGAAGGGCGCGGTTCCGCTTGCAGGGAAAACAGGCGCGATCGCCAAGAGGCGTTGCCCGGTTGACCTTTCGCTTGGCCCTCGTTGGCCGATTCCCCGCTGCCCCACTCGTCCTCCAACTCATCGCCTAAGGGCTGATTAATCAAACGCTGACGGGGCGATCGAGACTGCTCGGATTCGGGGGCTGGCCGTCGATCGATCACCGGACGGCGAGGCGGCCGGCCCAATTGAACCAACAGGCCAATCAGGCCCATCGTTGCGGCCCCCGCAGCCACCGCCCCCGCCAGCCACCACCCCAACGGCAAAACCACCATCGGCCGGCCAAACACCACCAAAGGCAGCAGGGGCAAGGGGTTTTGAGCTGCTAACAACAGCAACCCCACCACCAACAGTAGCAATCCCAACAGGCGCGCCATTACCCGCTCTCTCTCCTTCTCCGGACGACCTTAGCTGTTTCGTGACCTGGCCGTTCAACCAACCTAGCTCGGATTGGGGCCGATGGGAGTGCTTCCGCTGGAGGAGGGATGCGGAGCGGTCTGGCCTTGGGTTTGTAATTGGGAATCCCTGAAAAATGAGAATGGCTGCAAAAAGTTCAACAAGGGGGTTTAGCCCGGCAAGTCTTCGGGCGTTTCGTTGCCCCCTTGCCAGCGCCGGAGAGGCACACAGTCGATCGCCAGGCGATCGAGTGCCCTGGCCACCACAAAATCCACCAAGTCCTCAATCGATTGCGGTTGGTGATACCAAGCGGGGATGGCCGGCACGATCGCCGCGCCAGCCTCGGCCAACTGGGTCAGGTTCCGCAAATGAATCAAGCTCCAAGGGGTTTCCCGGGGGACTAACACCAGCGGTCGCCCCTCCTTTAGTTGCACATCGGCGGCCCGCTCCAGGAGATCGCTGCTTAAACCCGCTGCCAATTTGCCCACGGTGCTCATGCTGCAAGGCATCACCACCATGCCCAACGTGCGATAGGAACCGCTGGCAATGGTCGCCCCCACGTTGCCGAAACGATGGCAGATGAGCTGCCCTCCGGTGGGCACGCCGGCCTGCGATCGCCAAAAAGCTTCCTGGGTCAAGGGTTCAAGGGGCATCTGCACCTGGTTTTCTGACTGCCAAACCATGTGGGCCGCCTTGGAAGCCACCAGTTCGATCGCGTAGCCCGCTGTTAACAGCCACTTCAGGGCCCGCACCGCGTAGATCAAGCCCGAAGCTCCCGAAACTCCCAAAATCAACGGTCGCTGATCCGCTCGATCGCGCGATTGAGATTGATCAAGATTTGGGGAGAGGTTGGGGCTAAGTTCTGTGTGCTCAACGCTGCCGGTCATCGGCCGGGCCGCCATTTCACAGAACAACCGATCGCCTCCGTGAAGGCAATCGCGATCGGCTGTTCATCCAAAAAACTGGTGATCGCATCCCGCAAATAAGCCTGCGTGACGACGGATGGATCCTGGGGGCTGTCATCCACCGCGCCGATATAGCGCATCACGCTGTTGGCATCCACTAAAAAAGCCTGGGGCGTTTTCTTGGCCCCGAAGCAGTCCGCCACATCCTGGGTGGGATCCCACAGGTAGGGAAAATTCAGCCCCCGCTCCCGAGCAAAGACCTTCATTGCATCAAAGCTATCTTCGGGGAACTGATTGGCATCATTGGCATTGATCCCGATGAGCGTTACGCCCTGTGGCTCAAATTCCGCTTGCAGAGCCTTCAGCCGATCGAGATACATCCCCACGTAGGGGCAGTGATTGCACATGAAAATCACCACCGCCGCTTTGTATTGACCGAGATAGGTCGCAAAGTGGTGTACTTTGCCATCGGCCCCAGGAATTTCAAAATCGGGGGCGTATTTTCCGATACGTTCCATAAGCATGGGGGTAAGCCAGTTGCGCCGCGCTCAGACGGCTAGTTTGCTGGGGGTCTCAGCGAGGGGGTGCCACTTCGCCGAGAGCCGTCTATCCGGAAGCACACTTCCATTGATTCTACGAGGATTCGGCCAGATTCGTGCGCTGGAATCATTTAACCTCAAGAACCCTAAGCCGTTTGCGCCAGGATGGGAATTCATGAACTTGCGATCTGTGGTCGATCGCTGGGTGTGCAATATTAAAGCGACCTTGAAGCGGGGTGTGATCGGCTGTCGTCGTTGAGATTCCGGCTTGGCTCAGGATTGGCTACGAATTTGCCCTAGATTCACCCTGCCATGCGGGCGCGATCGGTTGGTTTCTAGTTCCGAAATCAGCAGCTCAGCCAGGCTCAGGATGGGCAAGCCTTGGCAAGTCATGGATCGGCCATGCCATGCAAGCTCTCTGCAAGATCTCGATTTTGGATTGCGAGATTTCAGTAGGGGGTTGCAAGTCAGGATGGGATGAACCATTCGCCGGGATTTGTCAGGATTTGCCGGGCGATCGGGCGCTTTGTAAAATATCTACGTGAAATTACGTAATTAATTTGCAAGTCTTGGCATTAAATCGCACTCCGCAAGAATTGGGCCGAGGGATGCGGAAAACAGAAACCGATCGCGAATGGCTCGGGAAATTGGGGCGATCGGGGTTTGGGAAGCACCTGAGGCCATGCTTGAGAGCAAAATTTGGAAAAAGCAGTGGGAAAAGGCAGCGGAAAAAGGCCATTGGGAAACCCGTTGGGAAACTGGCACAATACCGAATTGGAGTTCTGAATCCCCAGCATGGCTTGCTCCCGGTTGGTTGGCTGGTTGTCGGCTGAGCCATGGATTCATGACCCAACGCACCCTATTGCACCTTTGCCACTGCCATGACCATTGCGATCGACTTTGGAACCAGCAACACGGTGGTGACCTATCTCAACCCCGTAACCGGCAATCCCGAAACCCTGGATCTCAGTGGACTTTCGGTGCGACAGTCTCCCAACCCGCCGCTCATTCCCAGCCTGTTGTACGTGGCCCAGGCGGCCGAAGGTCAGGTGGTGGCCGGCCAGGCGGTGCGCGATCGGGGGCTGGATCAATTGGCCGATGGGCGCTTATTTCGGGGATTCAAGCGGGGGATCGGAACCGCCGTCCAAGGATTTGTGCCCGAGTTAGACGGGCGATCGGTGGATTTTGAGCAGGCGGGGCAGTGGTTTTTAGATGCCATCGCCCGCGCCCTGACAGAGCAGCAGTTTTTGGGCAGTGCCGGGGCTGGGTCACAACTGATTTTGACCGTGCCGGTGGATAGTTTTGAGCAATACCGAAATTGGTTAACCCGGGCGATCGCCCAGTCGGCCTTGGGGCAAATTGAACAGGTGCGTTTGCTGGATGAGCCAACGGCGGCGGCTTTGGGCTATGGCGCAGGCGATCGGGACTTGGTGTTGGTGGTGGACTTTGGTGGCGGCACGTTGGATCTGTCCCTGGTGCGGCTCGATCGCCCCAGTGCCACTAGTGCTGGCCGGCCCTTGGGGTTTCTGTTGAAGTGGGGGAACCGCGCCATCGAGGATTCCCAACAAACCGTGAAAACCGCCAGGGTTTTGGCCAAAGCAGGCTTAAACCTGGGTGGATCCGATTTGGATAACTGGATTGTGGACTATTGGAGTCAACAGCAATCTGCGGTGGATTTGCCAGGCAATGCCTTGGGTAATTCCTCGGGCAATCTCGCGGGTCATTCTTTCCAGAAAACGCCAATTTTGCTGCGATTGGCGGAGCGGGTCAAAATTGCCCTTTCGCATCAGGAAACAGCCCAGGAAGTCTATTTTGATGACGCGACGTTTAATAGTCTAGAACTAAGCCTTTCACGCACGGAATTGGAAACCATTTTGCGCGATCGGGGTCTGTTTCAACAACTCGATCGCGCGTTAGATCAAATTTTTCAGCAAGCCATTCGCCAGGGACTAGAACCCCAGTCGATCGAAGCGGTGTTATTGGTAGGTGGCACTAGCCAAATTCCTGCCATTCAGTCCTGGATTCGCAACTATTTCCCTGCCGAAAAAGTCGCCACTGATCGCCCCTTTGAAGCGATCGCCCAAGGAGCCTTGAAACTGGCCAGCGGCTTAGAAGTGCGCGATTTTCTCTATCACGGCTACGGAATTCGCTATTGGAACCAACGGGAAAAACGCCACAGTTGGCATCCCATCATCCCCAAAGGTCAGCCCTATCCCACCGCCAAGCCCGTTGAATTGCTCTTGGGAGCCTCCATTGAAAATCAGCCCCAAATTGAACTAATCCTTGGAGAATTGGGCGACGAAGAACAGCGCACTGAAATCTTTTTTGATGGCGATCGATTGGTCACCAAAACCATCGGTGGCCAAGCCTCAGTGCAACCGCTAAATGATCGGGATGGCGCACGCAGTTTGGCTCAACTGGATCCGCCTGGAATGCCTGGAATTGACCGAATTCGGGTGGTCTTTGAAGTGGATGCCGATCGCACCTTGCGAGTCACCGTTGAAGACTTGCTGAGCGATCGCACCCTGCTCAACCAATGCCCGATCGCCCAACTGAGTTAAGTTCTGGTAAGTCCCGCCATCTCTGAACTTGCTGTTAATCCCTATTCATCCCTGAACCAGTGCCATGGGCAGCCCAAGGGGTGTTTCGCCAGCTCGCAGCTCCCCCAACCGACAGGCCACATTGGGGCACGATGTGCAAGGGTTGGCGAGTATTGACTCGTATTCGTTAGCATGAGCAAGATAAAACATTCAACTTCAGTCTTGGCTGCATTGGGCTTCATTGGGTGCTATTGGGTGCAATAGAACTCCGATGTGGTCTAAGCCCCCATGCTGAATTCACCTGAGTTCGGGATAGTTTGAAACCTCGCAACTTCTAATGGGTAAGCTAGATCCCAAAAGGCCGTTAGCAAACCATTAGGTACTTGGGGTGGGCAAGGGTAACTTCAGAAGTTCCAACCCCAACCCAAGATCAACAACAATTGACGGTTTCTGCCTATCCCTTGCTCACGTTGTAACTGTTGACTGGTCTCCCAATTTTGATCGCCCTGATCCCGATCGTGCGTCCTCGATTTTGGGTTGGGGAACCGAAATTGCCATGGCTAAACCTAGGGTGTCTTTAGGGCTTTCCCGGGGTCTGGTTGTGTCATTTTTTACAATCAATTTCCGACTATTGTTTCGATTGTTGTCGCCGCTTGATCCAGCCAACCTGACTTAGTTGAGGGAAATTTGACCTGAAAGTCGCTGAAGCAGGATGAAAGATTCAACAAACTCCACCTGCAACCCGACTGATATCAACCACTAGCGCTTTAGGTCTTAGGAATTTGGGGGGTTAGAAATTTTTCAGCATCGATCACCACTAGTCCTTGGCCCATGGATCCCAATCCCAGTGCGCTCATCACCCATCGGAGCTAGTTGTCTCTTGGTGCATATCATTCCTGTCCATTGACCGCGATCGCTTTCGAAACGCGATCGATTGCCAAAAATAGTGCTATTCAGGAGTTTGAGTTAGGGGGTAACCAACAGCGCTCTGGAGTGCTGAAGCGGGGTAAATCGCCCCCCCTAGTTGCATCACTCCAGTGCAGCAGAATCCAGTCGTGCTGAGTGAGGATCACCTGTCAGAATGCGCAATTCGATCACCGCCCGCACCGATGCCAATGTTGCGGCCAGTTACCCATCACTCTCATCCAGTCCTCTCTCCCACCCGATCGCATCGCCAGACATGGAGTCCAGCCGCAAACACTACTCACTGTTGATCGTTGACGACACTCCCGACAACGTGGATCTGTTGCGGCGCTACCTGATGCGCTTCAAGAAATTTCGCATTCAAAGTGTTGAAAACGGTCAACTGGCCCTTGAATATCTGCAAAATGTGCCACTTAAGGATCATCCTGACCTGATTTTGATGGATGTGGTGATGCCAAAGCTGAACGGGTTTGAGACCTATCGCGCTTTGCAAACCCTTTATCCTGACTGGGATGTGCCCGTGATCTTCATGACGGGCCTTTCGGACTTGTCCAGCAAGCTCGAAGGGTTGGAACTGGGCGCAGTGGACTACATCATCAAGCCCTTCCAAAAAGAAGAAGTCTTGGCCCGCATTGAGCTGCAATTGCGGCTTTTGGACTTGACCCGGCAGTTACGCGCCAAAAATGAAGAACTGGAGCGGGAGGTGGCGGAGCGGCAGCGGGTGGAAGCCACGCTGTTGACGGTGAATTTGGAACTGGAGCGCTTGGCCACCAGCGACGGCCTGACGCAGGTGGCAAACCGCCGCTGCTTTGACACCACGATTAATCGCGAGTGGCAACGTCTGGCCCAGGATCATCGCCCAATGTCGTTGGTGCTCTGTGATGTGGACTATTTCAAGCGCTTCAACGACCATTACGGTCACCAAGCGGGAGACGATTGTTTGATTCAAGTGGCCCGCACCTTGCAGGATGGCACACGCCGGGCGACGGATTTGGTGGCTCGCTATGGGGGGGAAGAGTTCGCGATTCTGTTGCCAGACACGGACTTGACGATGGCAGTGGAGGTGATCGATCGACTGCGACGGGCGATCGAGAACTTAAAAATTCCCCACGAGCGATCGGAAGCTAGCCCCTGGGTCACGATCAGTTTGGGCTTAGCCTGTCAGTTTCCCAAAATGGGCAATACTCCCCAAAATCTGATCGCCGCCGCCGATGCGGCCCTCTATGAGGCCAAACAGCAAGGGCGCAATACCTACTGCAAGCGCTATCTCTTGGAGAGTTAGGGCCAGCTAACCAGTTGCCAAAGGCTGGGTGCTTCGATCCCTGGGCATTCATCCCCCAAAATCAACGACTTAAAATCAGCGGCTCAGAATCAGCGGCTCAGAATTTGCTGCCCAGAATTAACCGCCCAAAATCAGCAGCTCAGAATTCGCTGCCCAGAATTAACCGCCCAGAGTTAATCGCTCGCAATTTGCGATCGGTTCTGTTGCCGGTCTGTTGCCGGTCTGTGGTAGTCTCAGGCCGGTTTTGAGCGATCCCCAGCGCCATGAACGTCACGCCGACCGAGATTCCCGATGTTTTGCTGATTGAGCCGAGGGTCTTTGGAGACGATCGCGGCTTTTTTTATGAGAGCTTCAACAGTCGCACCTTCGCTGAAAAAACCGGCCTTGATGTGACCTTCGTGCAGGACAACCATTCCAAGTCCGTGAAAAATGTGTTGCGCGGCCTGCACTACCAGGTGCAGCAGCCCCAGGGCAAATTGGTGCGGGCCGGAGCCGGGGCGCTGTTTGATGTGGCGGTGGATATTCGGCGCGGGTCGCCCACCTTTGGTCAATGGGTGGGCTATGAGCTGAGTGCCGAAAACAAGCGCCAACTCTGGATTCCGCCGGGATTCGCCCATGGGTTCCTCACCCTGACCGACACGGCGGAATTGCTCTATAAGGCGACGGATTTCTATTGCCCAGCGGGCGATCGCTCGATTTTGTGGAACGATCCGCAAATTAATATTGCCTGGAACCTGGACGGTGAACCGATCCTGTCGGGCAAAGACCAGGCGGCCAAACCCTTGGCGGAAGCAGATCTGTTTGAGTACGGGCAAATCTAGGATCGCGGAACCATGCGGATTTTATTGACGGGCGCACAGGGGCAGTTGGGCGAGGCCCTGCAACCGGTGTTGGGGGCGATCGGGGAGCTGACGGCGGCCGGGCGTGATCGGGTCAACCTGGCCGACACCGCCACGCTCTACGACGCGGTGATGGCGCTCCAGCCGGATTTGATCGTGAATGCCGCTGCCTACACGGCCGTGGATAAGGCGGAAACCGAAGCCGACTTGGCAATGGCCGTCAACGGCACGGCTCCCGGGATTTTGGCCCAAGCGGCTCAGGATTTGGGCGGGCGGCTGATCCATGTGTCCACGGATTACGTGTTCAACGGACAGCAGGGGCGACCCTACCGGGAAACCGACCCCACCGATCCGCTGGGCAGCTACGGGCGATCGAAGTTGGCGGGGGAAACGGCGATCTTAGCCACAGCCCCGAACCAGAGCGCGATCGTCCGCACCGCCTGGGTCTATGGCGCGGGCAAAACCGGCAACTTTGTGAAAACGATGATTCGGCTGGCGACCGATCGCCCGGAACTGCGGGTGGTGGCGGATCAAATCGGCTCGCCCACCTGGACGCGGGACTTGGCCGGGGCGATCGGGCAGCTTGCCGGCCGCCTGGATGCCGACACGGCCGGGGTCTACCACTACACCAACAGCGGGGCCGTTAGCTGGTATGACTTTGCCGTGGCCATCATCGAAGAGGCCCGCGCCCTGGGGCTGGAACTTGCGGTGGAACGGATCGTCCCGATCGCCACGGAGGATTATCCAACCCCAGCCCAGCGCCCGTCCTATTCGGTGCTGTGGGGCGGCAAATTGGCGGCGTTGCTCGGCAGTCCGGCTCCCCATTGGCGGGCCAGCCTCCGCAAAATGCTGCCAGAGCTGCTAAACCGCTAAATTACTTCCCCAATTCCAGCCCCGTAGGTTGGGTTGAGGCACGAAACCCAACACCAGCAACGTTTGCCAAAATCGCGTTGGGTTTCGCCAAGCTCCATACAACCTACTGACTGACTAACTTTGCTACTTGTTATTCACTCAATCCAGGCCTATTTCGATGAACCCCCATGCAGTCAAAATCATAGTGACGGGGCTGACGGCATTGGCAGAAGATCCGCAACGGATCGGGCGATTGCTGGATCACCTGGGGTGTATGCCTAATATCGAAGCGCAAACGCTGGGTGGCACAGTATTTTGGGACGATGTGGCTAATGTCGGGGGCTGGCGAGTTCAGAGAAACCGTGTGTTTGGCAACTGCCGAATTCTTGACCCCAACGATGTAAGACGTGCATGGGGTGGAGAAACTGAAGTGCTACAAGCATTTTCTAGGCTCTCCAGTGAGTAATAGCCCCGTAGATTCGGTTGAGGCGCGCAACCCAACATCAGCAGACCTTGCCAAAATCACGTTGGGTTTCGCAAAGCTCTACCCAACCTACTGACTCTGTGATTGAATCCCCATTAATTCGATCAGTTATCCACAAATCAACCGCGATCGCAGCGAGTTAATAACATGAAAGCCTTGATTCTTTCGGGTGGCAAAGGAACCCGCCTGCGACCCCTGACCTACACGGGTGCAAAACAGCTCGTGCCGGTGGCCAATAAGCCAATTCTTTGGTATGGCATCGAGCGAATTGTGGCGGCAGGGATTACGGATATTGGGATTATTATCAGCCCGGAAACCGGCGACGAAGTGCGCGAAAAAACCGGCGACGGCAGTCGGTTTGGCGCAAACATTACCTATATTTTGCAGGAGCATCCGTCGGGGCTGGCCCATGCAGTTTCGGTGGGGCAAGAGTTCCTCGGTGACTCGCCATTCATCATGTATTTGGGCGATAACGTCATCCAAGCGGATTTGGGGCAGTTTATCGACCAATTCAAAAAGCCCGGTGTGGATTCGGTGATCATTTTGCGGGAAGTGCCCGATCCGCGTGCCTTTGGGGTGGCGGAAGTGGATGCGGCGGGGCGAGTGATTCGGTTGGTGGAAAAACCGAAAAATCCCCCCTCGAATTTGGCGATGGTGGGGATTTATTTCTTCCAGCCGGTGATTCACGAGGCGATCGCCCAAATTCAACCCTCAGCCCGGGGCGAATTGGAAATTGTGGACGCGATTCAAAAGCTGATTGATACGGGCAAAACCGTTGAGGCTTGCACCCTTGAAGGCTGGTGGTTGGACACCGGTAAAAAGGATGATTTGCTGGAAACGAACCGGATTATTCTGGACACCGATTTGCAGCCTTGGAACTATGGCGAAGTTGATGAATCGAGCAAAATTATCGGGCGAGTGGAAATTGGTAAAGGCTCAAAGGTCGTCAATTCCACGGTGCGCGGCCCGGCGGTGATTGGCGAAAATTGCACGATCGAGAATTGCTACATTGGCCCCTACAGCAGCATCAGCGATCGCGCCCATTTGGTGGATGTGGATTTGGATCACAGCGTGGTCTTGGAAGGGGCGGAAATTGTGGGCGTAACGGAGCGCATTATCGACAGCGTGATCGGTCAACGGGTGAAACTCCACGTGGGGCCAAAACGCCCGAAAGCCCTCCGCTTCATGATCGGCGACGACTCCCACATCGAATTAACCTAACAACAAAAGTAGGTTGGGTTGAGCCTTGCGAAACCCAACACCAGTAAGCCTCATGTGGATCGCGTTGGGTTTCGCAAGGCTCAACCCAACCTACAGGATTGGTTGGCAGGGTTATGGATTTGGGGTTGGATTTTGATGGGGCGAAATGCCGATTTTTTATTTCGTGATTGTGAATTATTGGTGTGGGGAATCGATCACCCAATTATTACGATCGCTTGCCCAAGACAGCCCCGACCAGAATTACCAAATCCTGATCGTCAATAATTCACCGGAGGATCGATCGCTTGATGCCTTCAGCACTGAATTTGCCCATTGCACAATCCTGGAAACCGGCGAAAATTTGGGGTTTGGGCGGGCCTGCAATCGGGCGATCGCCTGGGTGGCCGATCGCGATCCAGGGGCGATCGTCTGGCTGATTAATCCCGATGCTTGGCTACCGGCGGGGACGATCGCAGCAGCCCGATCGCTCTTGAGCCAGGCCGATTGGGCAATTTTGGGCACGGCGATCGATCAACCGGACGGCCGGCCAGAGTTTCGGGGCGGCCGGTTCGATCGGCGATCGGGCCTCATCGAGCCGATCGCCCAAGAAGCCCCCACCGATCCCAAAATTCAGCCCACGGATTGGGTCAGCGGATGCAGCTTGTTGATTCATTTGGCGGCGTTTCGAGTTTTGCCCCAGTTCGATCGCCGCTTCTTTTTGTATTACGAAGATTTCGAGTTTTGCCGCCGCTATGCCCGCCAAGGCTATTCGGTGGCGATCGCCCCGAGCTTGCGGGTGATCCATGCCACCTCGACGGTGACGGGTCGCGAGCCAGAGCGGAAACTGCGCTGGTCGATCGGGGGCTATTTGTTGGCGCTGGTGATTCACGGCAGCCGTTGGGCGCTGGTCTATCGGTTGGCGCGGATTTTGATCAGCGCGATCATCCAGTGGCCGCAGCATCCCGCCCGATCGCGCGCCAAGCTCCAGGGCGTGGCCGATGCTTGGCAAAGTTGGCGATCCACACGCAACGGCTCCCCACGGCGCTAAAGTAAAGCTCGACTTGCTTGGCCCACTTTTTCGGAAACCTATGCTGGACTTGCGCTTAACTCGATCGCTGCCGGAGCCGTTGCGCTCTTGGATGGGGCGGCTGGCGGCTTTGGACGATCGGGGGCGGGGCTGGCTGGGCCTGGCTTGGGTGCTGCTGGTTTGGGCGATCGCCCTGTTTTGGCACTCGGGCAGCGTGGGGCTGGTGGACGAAACGGAGCCGATGTTTTCGGAAGCGGCTCGCCAAATGACCGTGACTGGCGATTGGATCACGCCCTATTTCAACGGAGCCACCCGCTTCGACAAGCCCCCGTTGATCTATTGGCTGACGGCGATCGCCTACAAAATTTTGGGCGTGAATGAGTGGGCCGTGCGGTTGCCCTCGGGGTTGGCGGCCCTGGCCACGATCGGGCTGGCCTTTGCCACCCTTTGGCGCTTTTCCGTGACGGGCGAGGCGCGTCAACAGGCCCCTTGGCGACCTTGGCTGGTGGGGGCGATCGGGGCCGGAACGATCGCCTTTTCACCCCACATGATCATCTGGGGCCGGGTTGGCGTGTCCGATATGTTGCTCACCGGCTGTATTAGCACCGCCCTGCTGGCCTTCTTTTGGGGCTATGCCAGCGATCGTCCCCAGGTCAAAACTCTGGCCTATGGGGGCTGCTACCTGGCCATGGCCCTCGGCGTGCTCACCAAAGGGCCGATCGGGGTGGTGCTGCCGGGGCTGATTATTCTGGCTTTTGGGCTATATCTCGGGGAATTCAAGCTGCTCTGGAAAGAAGCGAAGCCGCTCTGGGGTTTGCTGCTGGTGGCGCTGCTATCCGTGCCCTGGTTTGTGCTGGTGATTTTGGCCAATGGGGATGCCTACGTTGAATCCTTCTTTGGCTACCACAACATCGATCGCTTCACCCGCGTGGTCAATCAGCATTCGGCTCCCTGGTTCTTCTATTTCATTGTGGTGGCTTGGGGCTTTGCGCCTTGGTCGGTGTATCTACCGATCGCCCTGGGGCGGCTAGAAATTTGGCGGCGCAAGTGGTGGCTGCGGCGATCGCGGGCGGAACGGTTGCCCCTGTTTGCGGGTGCTTGGTTTTTGGGCGTGTTTGGCTTTTTCACGATCGCTGTGACCAAGTTGCCCAGCTACGTTGTGCCCTTGATGCCAGCGGGCGGGCTGCTGGTGGCGCTGCTGTGGCGAGACTTGCTGAGTGGAGACTTGGCCCCGCGCCGATCGATGCCCCGACCGGGATTGAGCGAACCACCGATCGCCACGGAAGATGTGGTGTCGCCGGGATTCCACCGCACGGCGATCGCGGCGGTGGTGGTGATGGGCATTTTAGCGATCGCCCTCAGTGCCCAAAACCTCTGGCTCCCGTTGATCAAGGATCCAACCATGCCCCGCATTCGGGAGGTGCTGATCGAATCCGGAGCCATTACGCGGGGGGCGATCGATTGGGCGATCGCTGCTGTCTTCGGTGCGGTGATGATTTACCGGCGGCGCTATCGCTGGCTGTGGCTGATCACGTGGGTGGGTGGCGTGCTGTTTTTCGTGGGCACGATCATGCCGGTGACCTTTGCCCTCGATTCCCAACGTCAATTGCCCCTGCGGATCCTGTCGGCGGACGTAATTCGGGTACGACAACCGGAGGAAGAGTTAATGATGGTGGGGTTTGCCAAACCGAGCGTGGTGTTCTATACCCAGCAAATCGTTAACTTCTCCCAACGGGCGACCCCGTTAATTGAAGGAGAGCGGGAAGCGCTCAAAATTAACCCCAACCCCAAACCGGCCACGGTGTTGTTGTTGGGCGATCGCAAAAAATTGGCGGAAACCGGTTTAGACCAAGTGGGTCAACCGATCGCCGCCGCTGGTTCCTATCAATTATTCCGGGTCGATCGGCGTGCCTTTGCCAACCACCAACCGCCCACCGATCCAGACGATTAACCCGCAAGGTTCAACGAAGGTTCAGCGCTAGAAAGTGCTTGATGAGGCAAGGGGTTGAAACCCCTTGTCTGGCTTGGTTTTGCCCCTTGTCTAGATTTGACCTGTCTATAGTATGTTCAATTAGGAATGAGACAGCATGACCTACAGCAAAGACCTCAGACAACGAGTCTTGGCTGCGGTTGCGCAGGGAATGCCTCCCACAACCGCTAGTCGCACCTTCCAGGTGAGTCGAGCCACTCTGTACCGCTGGTTAGAGAATCCAACCCCCAAGCCCCTACCCAAGATTCGGACTCGAAAACTCGATCCCAAAAAGCTCCTCGACCATGTGCGACGTTACCCTGATGCCCGCCTGCGAGACCGAGCTGCTGAATTTGGGGTTTGTCCCAGCGCGATCAGCTATCGACTCAAGCAACTGAAGGTGACTTGTAAAAAAAACAGCTTCGCTATCGACAACGCTGCCCGCACCAACGCCAGCTCTACCTCCGTCAGTTGCGGGCGCTGAAACAGGCTGGCTGGTCGATTGTCTACTGCGACGAAAGCGGATTTGAGCCAGATGCCCCTTGTTTGTACGGCTGGTCACCCCGAGGGGTTCCCGTCTATGGAGAGCGAAGTGGCGAGCGTCGTCCAAGAGAAAACCTGCTGGCCGCTCGAACTCGCCAAGAGTGGTTAGCGCCGTTGTTGTTTCTAGGTTCAGTGACAGCGCAATTGTTTGAGCAGTGGTTAAGCGAACAGTTAATTCCGTCGCTGCTTCAACCCTCGGTTTTAGTCCTGGACAATGCTGCGTTTCATCGACCCCACAGGGTAACGGAGTTAATGGAGCAGGCCGGTCATCGAGTGTTGTTTCTGCCGCCTTATTCTCCAGACTTCAATCCGATTGAAGGGGATTTTGCGGCCCTCAAGAAGAAGCGAGCCTATGAGTCAGACGAGACATCCCTGGATGAGCTGGTGGCATCGTACCAGCCCCAAGCAGGTAGACTGTCTCGTTCTTATTTGAAATGACTATAGCTGGGGGCTGTCTGGATTGGGATTGTTGCCTAATCACCCGACGGAATCGGCACTTGCTTGATGTCGAAGGGCAGGTTCAAATCATCCGGCAACTGCTGTTGAGTCTGTTTCAGCCACTTCAGGAATTGTTTGCGCAAGCCCTTGAGGGGGCGATCGGGCGTTGCCGTGGCCGATGGGGTGTCCGATGGTGTTGGCTCAACGATCGGCTTTGGGGTCACCGGCTCGATCGACTCAAGCACAATCGGCGGTTTCTCTTCTGTTGGAGGCGCTGACTTGGGTGTAGCCACCGCTGCCGGTTCCGGTTGGGTTGCCGGTTCGATCGGCTCCGTGGTGGGAACCTCCGTTGCTGACGCTTCCGGCTTTGTTGCCTCCGCTGGTGCAATCACATCCGGTGGAGCAGCTTCCGGCTCCGGTTCGCTCACCAATGCTGGCGAAGCAGGCTCTTCGCGGTCTTCGCTCAGGGAACGGTCGATTCTCTGGGCCTCTGCTTGAGGCAGGGCTGCATCCGGTGGCTCTGGGCTAGCTGGCTCTGGGCTAGCTGGCTCGGCACTGGGTTCCGACATTGGCTCCGGTTCCGGAGCCGCAGGCGGGTTAACGATCGCTGACTCCTCGGCCGTTTCCGGAATCACCGTTTCCGGTTCTGGAGCCAGAGCGGCGGCCTCCGCTGGAGTCACGGCACTGGGCTGTGGAGCTAGGGTCTCACCCGGGGCGATCGTGTCGTTATTTGTTGCCTTCTCGTCGCCTACGTCCTCTGGCTCGACCGCTTCCATCGACGGGGCCGCCGGTTCTGATTCTGGGGCGATCGCCTCCGGTGCTTCGGTCTTTGGCGCTTCGGTCTTTGATTCTTCGGTCACGGCCGGCAGGTCTTGCGGCAACGGTGCGATCGGCGCGATCGGCTCAGGCGCGGTCACTGGTTTCGGTTCCGGGGCCGGTGGCTCATAGGTTGGGTCAATCAGCGCCCGAGCTTCCGACTCCGACAACCCACCCTTCAGCAGTCGGTCGATCGCGCTCGTCTGGTTGGGGTCAAACTCCACCAGCGCCACCGACTCATTAAACGCATTCTCCAGCAGCTCTCCCCGATCGTTGATCAGCTCCAACTTCACCCAGTTTTTGCCCCGACGGAATCCCTTCAAATAAATAGACTGCCAATCATCCAGCAAAAAGCTGTCGCCATTGACCGTCACCCGCACCTTCCAATCCACAATCTCATCATCATCTCGCTCCCGAGCCAGCAGATGCAGCGGTGCATTGGTCAAGTAAAAGTCCAGCAACACCGGCTCCGTACCCACCGTCCCGATCGGTTGGTTATAGGTCAGCAGTGGCCGGCCCGAGTCGGGAACCTGGGTTTGGGTTTTTGCAAACACATGGAAAGACACCTGAGCATAGGCCCCATCATTCTTAAAGCTTTCATGCCAGGGACGTTCCGCAAAGGCCCGGAGTGTGTGGGTTCCCGGCGTTAAGTCGCTAATCGTAATCGGATCCGTGACATCAAAAATCTCTGCCACCGGGCGCTCGTCCAACATCAGCTTTAAATGCGGCCCGGCGGCCAGCGCTTCATCCTTAAATAGCGGCAAATCCTGCACCCGCAACTGCACCGCCACCTGTGTTTGCGTCAGGGTTTCATCGGGCCTTGGCGCAATGATCTGCACCTGGGGTTGATAGCGATCCAACTCCCGATTCAATCGCTGCACAATCGATGGTGGTGCTACCTCATCAATGGCCCCCACTACCTTGCCCTGATTGGGTTTGGGCGGCGTGGCCGTCGCCAGCGGTGGTGGCTCTTTGGCACATCCCCCGATCGGCAACAGGAGGCATCCCCAGACCAACACCACGCATCCCCAGGCCATTCGCCGCCCTAGCCCTCGACCCAGCGCCCCGAGCCACCTCATCTCGTTACCTCTTTGCAATCTTCAGTAATGGGTATAGGAACTGATATGACCTAGGCGATCCTAAGCAAACCTAGGCAATGCAGAATTTGGGAAACCTGCGAAATCTGCGAAATTTGCGATCTGAAGGCAATTTGAAATCGAGTCCAGTGTATCCGAGAACCATAGCCGGGCCGCGGTTTCCAGCCTTTACCACAAAGAACTACCCAACTCGGCCTCAGATGCTTTGCAATTCTTAATCAAACTGTTTGTAAAGTTTATAAACCTAACTTTCTGGATCTTACTACTGAATAAAAAAGCTCCAATGCCTCATGGGATGGGTAGTGAATCAGATTAATGTGGGATAGGTAGCAATGTCATGCCAAGTCCATGCCCTAGTCGCTAATCCCGCTCGTTCAGCAGCCGTGGTTTTGAAACGACTATGCTGCCAAATCCAGTTGAAATA